>JALWPK010000156.1 GCA_026995045.1 Gammaproteobacteria bacterium
CGATCGGGTTCGTCGTGATCAAGGTCCTGCGGAGAGTCCCGGTGACGCCGAGACGGTGGACTGTCAATGTCTCCTCGAAGCCCTCGCGAAGGCTGGCGGCTGCGGATTCGTTGAGCTTGCCGAGCCACTCGATGACCTTGACCAGGGCATCCTTGGCGTCCTCGTAGCTGGTCATGTTCCAGGCTGCGGTCAAGCGACGTCGAGCTTCGGTCTGCCACTTGAGCGGCAGGTACGAGAGGACGTTGCGGGTCTTGTGCAGCACGCAGCGCTGCACGATCGCCTGTCTGCCGAACGCCTCGTGAACGGCCTTCGCCAGAGCCTTGGAACCGTCCAGGACGAACAGCGCCCGGGGTGTGAGCTCCAGGCCGCGCTCGATCAGGTCCGCCAGCAGGTCGCCAACCAACACCGAGTTCTCCGTGGCACCTTCCCGGACCCCCAGGATCTTCTTCGAGCCGTCCTGGGTGACTCCCAGGGCCACTGCGCAGGTGTGGTCGGCGAACGATGTGCCGTCGATGAACACGGCCACAAGGGTCCACTCGCCGAGCGGACGGCCGTTCAGTGCGTCCAGGTCCTTCTGCGAAACGCGCTGGAACGCGCTGCTCACGGCGCTCTTCTTCAGGCCCAGCCCGTCCGAGATCTTGCCCAGGGCGCGATCGTAGTTGCGGGTGCTGACACCGGCGGCCATCAGCCGCATCACGTCCCCGTCCAAGGCATCCCGACTGGTCAGCGCCTGGACGGTCTCCAGCGGGTACTCAGCACCCGCGTCCTTGTCCCGGACCCGGGGGCGCTTGATGTGCATCGGCTCACCCTCCAGGAAGATGCGCGCCTGGCACGACCCGCCTCGACGGAGGGGACTCTCACCCTTGCGCGACCAGGGCGCTCCCACGAGCTCCTGCACCTCGTCCTGGACAAGCTGCTCGGCCCTCTTGATCACGGCGTCGCGGATCTCGCCCATCAGCACCTCCCGGATCATCTCACGGAAGTGCAGGACTCCCTGAACCGGGTTCTTCACCGTCTCACGCTTGGAGCGCTTGCTCCGAGGCTGACGACGGCGACTCGACTTCGTAGACTTCTTCACGGGGCTCTCCTTGCGGTAGGGGTTGTCCTAACTCTTCTTCTACCAAGGGGTTGAGCCCCCGACCAAATCTCACACAGCCGCGGACGTCCTCCG
>JALWPK010000157.1 GCA_026995045.1 Gammaproteobacteria bacterium
TTTTGGTACAGGTGGTGTGAACGCGTGGAACAACACATATTATAATACTGCTGGAGAAGCAACTCGTGGTGGTGGTGCGTTGAAGGTGACGGCAGGCGCATTGGTATTGAATGGTTCGATTTTATCGAATGGAGGAGTTGGCAGCAGTAATAGTTATTTTGGTGGTGGTAGTGGTGGCTCGGTTTGGATTGATGCAGGCACGATAAGTGGAGCAGGAAGTATTACTGCAAATGGCGGTTCTGGTGTCATCTATGATGGCTCAGGCGGTGGCGGTGGTCGAGTTGCTGTTTATTATGCTTCTGCGACAGGGTTTGACCTGACGAAGGTGACTGCGACAGGTAATACAGGCTCACGCAATGGTGGTGCTGGTGGTGCAGGTACGGTTTATCTACAGGATAAGGGACAGGCTTCGGGCGTACTTCGGATAGATAATGGCGCATTGCCTTCGGCAAATCGGGCGAAGACAGGGGATGTTACACCAGGTGTTCTGACCGACCTCAAAGTAAACAATGCAGCCGTGAGATTGCTGGGTACGGTTAAAGTACCATCGCCTTCGATTGTAGGCAGCTCTGATGTAACAGTTCGAGGAGAATTGATTGCAGATACTTTGTCTATTGATTCTTCTACATTATCTCTTCCTCTTGTTGCGACAAGCCTTAAAACATTGGATATATTAAATGGTTCGCTACTGACGCATGCGTTGGCGGTTGATAGTTATTCCTCGCCATTGGATTTAACAGTTACAGGCACGTTAACAGTTGATTCGACTTCCAAGATAGATGTAAGCGGTAAGGGATTGTTGCGTACGGTTGTAGGCAGCATGGAATATTCGGGCGGCAGTTATGGTGGTTCGGGCGGTGTTCACAGCAGTTATCCGAACACGAATGCCACGTATGGCGATTTTAGAGCACCTGTAGATTTTGGTACAGGTGGTGTGAACGCGTGGAACAACACATATTATAATACTGCTGGAGAAGCAACTCGTGGTGGTGGTGCGTTGAAGGTGACGGCAGGCGCATTGGTATTGAATGGTTCGATTTTGTCGAATGGAGGAGTTGGCAGCAGTAATAGTTATTTTGGTGGTGGTAGTGGTGGCTCGGTTTGGATTGATGCAGGCACGATAAGTGGAGCAGGAAGTATTACTGCAAATGGCGGTTCTGGTGTCATCT
>JALWPK010000158.1 GCA_026995045.1 Gammaproteobacteria bacterium
ATCGAAGACCAAACGCTGGACCGTGCTAACAGATTAGCACGCCAGTTTAATCGAAACCGTGGGGCTAAACTGCACAGTCCCCACAGGTCGGGAGTAAAAATATGATCCAGATGCAGACAAACCTTGAGGTGGCTGACAACAGCGGCGCGCGCCGTGTTCAGTGCATCAAGGTTCTGGGTGGCTCGAAGCGTCGTTACGCTTCTGTCGGCGACATTATTGTCGTTTCGGTAAAAGAGGCCATCCCACGCGGACGCGTGAAGAAGGGCGACGTGCGTAAGGCCGTTGTCGTTCGTACCAAAAAAGCGATTCAGCGCCCTGACGGCACTGCAATCCAGTTTGATGGCAATGCCGCCGTTATTCTCAACACTGCTGGCGAGCCTATGGGCACCCGTATTTTCGGGCCTGTGTGCCGCGAACTGCGGGGCAAAAACTTCATGAAGATCATCTCACTTGCGCCGGAGGTGCTGTAATGGCTGCTAAACTTCGCAAAGGTGACAAGGTCATCGTGCTGGCGGGCAAAGATAAAGGCAAAGAGGGTGAGATCACCCAAATGCTGCCTTCTGCCGGTAAAGCCGTGGTATCGGGTGTAAACACCGTGATCCGCCACACCAAGCAAAGCCAGACAAGCCAGGGTGGCCGCGTGCCACAGGAGGCGCCAATTCAGCTTTCCAACCTTGCGCTGGTAGACCCCAAGGAAGGTGGCGCAACCCGCGTTGGCTTCAAAGAGGTTGACGGCAAAAAAGTGCGTTTCGCCAAAAAATCGGGGGAAGTTATCAATGGCTGATTATACACCTCGCTACAAAGCTCTTTATAATGACAGCATCCGTGCTGAGATGAAAAAAGAGTTTGCGTATAAAAACGACATGATGATCCCGAAGCTCGACAAGATCGTGCTGAATATGGGTGTTGGTGAAGCTGTGGCTGACAGCAAGAAGATCCGCTCGGCTGTGGCCGATATGGCGGCAATTGCAGGCCAGCAGCCGGTGATCAACAAAGCGCGCAACTCTATTGCGGGCTTCAAGGTTCGCGAAGACATGCCGCTTGGCTGTAAAGTGACCCTGCGCGGCGACCGGATGTATGAATTTCTGGACCGCCTGACCACCGTGGCCATGCCACGCATCCGCGATTTTCGCGGCAGCAATCCGAAAAGCTTTGACGGGCGTGGCAAC
>JALWPK010000159.1 GCA_026995045.1 Gammaproteobacteria bacterium
TTCTGATTTGCTCCCGGCAAATCAGTCGAACCGGCAGGCTCTTCCTACCTGCCAACAAAGCCATTACTTAAGCCCACTGAAAAGCGTGGGCTTAAGTAATGGCTGGGCCGGCAGGATTCGAACCTGCGAATGCCAGGATCAAAACCTGGTGCCTTACCGCTTGGCGACGGCCCAATAAAAACCGACTACTTAAACGCTTTAACTGCCTGACGCTGCATCTGTTGACAGTCCGCCGGCAGGATTACTCCGGGCCTCCTGCCCTTCGCCCTTCGGGCCATCAGCAAAAAACGCTGATGTTCAAAATTGCTCCCGGCAATTTTGTCGAACCTGCGAATGCCAGGATCACTCTTTTCAATTTATTGGCTGGCGCCTTACCCAAAAAATCATAGAGTGGCGACGGCCCAATAAAAACCAATAGCTAGTCTGTTTATGACAATGCCTGGCGCAGTGGTGAGGTATCGCAACCTTGCGCAACCACCGCATTCCAGTCTGCAGGCAAATGCAGCTGTTGTAACACGTTCTGTGCTTCGGCCTGACTGGCGAACTCGGCGAACACGGTTGCGCCGGTGCCGCTCATCCGCGCCGGGGCGTGTTTCGCCAGCATGGCCAGCGCCTCGGCGACCTGCGGGTAGCGCTGGCTGACCACCGCCGTGCAGACGTTGTCCCAGTGCGGGCTGCCCGCCCGCAAAAGGTCGCATATTTTGAGGGGTGGGCAATCCCGTGTCAATTCCGACGCGCCAAAGATTTCGGCTGTGGAAACATGAACTTGCGGGGTGAGCAGCAAATACCAGGCTGGCGGCAGCGAAACCGGCTGCAATCGCTCGCCGACGCCTTCGGCGAAAGCGGCGAATCCGCGCACAAAAACCGGCACGTCGGCGCCCAGTTGCAGGCCGATTTGCGCCAGGGTGTCTGTGTCCAGGCCGCATTGCCACAGGCGATTGAGCGCGTGTAGCGTGGTGGCGGCATCGGAGCTGCCACCGCCCAGACCGGCGCCGGTGGGGATGACCTTGTGTACGCTGATATCCACCCCGGCCGTGGCCAGAGTCGCATGCGGCTGCATCAGCCGGGCTGCGCGCACCACCAGGTCCTGTTCCACATCGATGCCCGCCCCGCCCTGCAACCGTTGGATGACGCCGTCCTCGCGCAGGGAAAAATCAATCCGGTCGGCAAAATCAACAAAGCGGAACACGGTTTGCAGCAGGTGATAGCCATCGTCGCGGCGGCCGGTGATGTGCAGCATCAGGTTGATTTTCGCCGGCGCGGGCAGGCTGAGTGTCTCGGGCATGTCAGTCAGGTTTTGTCAGCGCTGGCGGTGTACCACTGGCGAATCACCAGTTTGACGCTGGTGTCGCCACCGTCGGCCCGCTGCGCCGAGACGACGGGCTCCAGATAAAATTTATGCGGCAACAGATAATCGCCAACGGCTCGATAATCCTGCATTTCCACTCGCCAGCCATTCTGCGCCAGCCGGTGAATGCGCTGTTGCGCGTTCCAGCGGATGCTGTCCGCCTTGCCGCCCGGCGCGGGCAGGCCGCGCAGCCAGTAAGGCAGGGAGGAAACCGGCGCGGCGACATCGAAATATTGCTGCATCAACGCCTCGGGTTTGCCGCGAAATTGCTGGCCATTCGCCAGCCGCGCGACCACTTCGTCAGCGTCGCCGCTGAGCGACACCGCGCCCTGCCCCAGCGGCGCAATCAGGCGAATCGTGTATTTTTCACCCTGCTGTCGCCAGTACACATCGAGGCTGCCACCCTGGGTGGCGGTCTGCACGCCGAGCCGGCCCTGGATGCGCCATTGCCGCAAGGCTTGCAGCTGCCGCGCGATTTGCGGCCAGTCATCCGGCCGGTTTCCGCTTTCCGGCAGGCTGGCGCAGGCATGGAGCAACAGCGCCAGCGCAACAAAAAAGGCGCGCGGCAACGCGCTTCGTGGAAGCAACCGGATGGCAATCATTTTTTCAGACGTTTGATGGTTTCCAGCAGCACCGGATGGGTGTTATCCGCCTTGAGGCCGATATCCCACACGCGCTCGGCTTCTTCCTTCTGGTTGGTTTTCCACAACACCTCGCCATAGTGCGCCGCGATTTCGGCGTCTTCCAGGCTTTCGAAGGCCTTGCGCAGCCATTTGATGGCGTCCTGCATGTTGCCGAGCCGGTAGCTGACCCAGCCCAGGCTGTCGAGGATGGCCGGGTCGTCCGGCACCAGTTTGGCGGCGCGCTTGATGTAGTCCAGCGCTTCCTGCAAACGCTCAGTGCGATCAGCCAGGGTATAGCCCAGCGCGTTGAGCGCATTGGCGTTGTCCGGCTCGCTGAAAATCACCCGCTTGAGATCGGATTCGGTGATGTCCAGGCGGTCGACTTTTTCCGCCGCCAGCGCGCGCGCATAGAGCAGGTCCGGGTCATTCGGGTTCTGCTGCAAGGCGCGGCTGTACATTTCCACCGCTTCGGCGTGACGCCCCTGGCTGCGCAGGATTTCGCCCTGCGCCAGATAGGCGCGCACCCGCTTGGGCCAGGAGGTCTGTTTTTCCGCCAGCGCTTCCAGTTGACGCAGGCCTTCATCCGGCCGGCCCAGTTTGGCGAACAGGCCGGCGATGCGCAACTTGGCGTCGAACACATATTCGCCTTTCTGCACCTTCAGGTAATAGGCGATGGCGATCTTGTCCTTGTTGTCGTTTTGCGCGATGCGGCCCAGATAATAATTGGCGATGTCGACGTTCTTGCCCAGGTCGATGAGTTTTTTCAGATACGCCTCGGACTCGCCCAGCTGTTTGGTTTCGATGCTGAGCAGCGCCAGGCTGAGCAGGGTGTCGGGGTTGTCCGGATCCTGCTTGAGCAGAATCATGTATTGCTCGCGCGCTTCGTGAAACTTGCGCTGATCCACCAGCAGCCGCGCATAGTTCAGCCGCAGCGCGGTGTTGTCCGGCTGCTCTTCAAGCACACTGCGAATAATCCGCATGGATTCATCACGCTTGCCCTGCGCCGCCAGAATGCGCGACTTGATGATGTAAACGTCGACCATCGACGGGTCGGCCGCCAGCGCCCTGTCCAGCAGCGCCAACGCGCCGTCGTAGTCTTCGGTTTGCGCGGCGTAGCGCGCCTGCAACACCAGCAGATGCGGATTGCCGGGCATGATGCGGTTGAGTTCGGCCAGCGCATCCTTCGCCACGTCGAGGCTGGCTTCCTTGGCCAGCAGCTGTTTCACCGCCAGCGCTTTTTCACGCTCGCTGGCGTCCGCCTTTTCCAGCTGGCGCTTGAGGTATTGCGCCGCCAGCCTGCCTTTTCCCTGTTTCAGATAGGTGACGGCGTAGACGCGGTTGATTTCGCCGGCGTCCGGCTCCAGCTCCTTCCAGCGCTGCAACGACTCCAGCACCTTGTCATACTGCTTGGCGTACAACGCGATGTAGGCGGAACGCGCGGCGACACGCGCATCATTGGTTTCATCAGCGGCGCGCACATAATAATCCACCGCCATGTCCATGTTGCCGCTGTTGCCGGCGAACTCGGCGGCGAGAATGTCGTACAACAGTTCGCCGCTGAGTTCCGGTGTGGCTTTCGCCTGCGCCTGTTCCGCCTCCGCGCCGCCTCCCAGACTGGCGCAGCCTGGCAGCGCCATCACCACGGCTGCCAGCAACAGAGCGGGCAAGGCCGCGCGAGAAGGGTTTGCAGAAAATAACATTGCAATCAGTTTCATCACTCTAGTATATACCGCCATGTTTGCGCTTTGTGTAATCCGGGCGGCTTTACTGGCAATTTCCAGCCCGTGGTCTGCGCCATCGCCATGAAAAAGCGCCGCGCCGACAATCCAGCTTGAGTTAAACAGGGGCATCGCGCAAAATTGCGCCCAATTCGCGCCGAATTGCGCCAAAATTGCACAAGCACACTCCCGACCAGCATCCAGCCAGCAGCCACTATGTCGTCCTCATCACCGTCACCGGTCAGCCATCAGCCCGCGCTCATCACGCTGGGACTGAACCACAAGACCGCGCCGCTGGAACTGCGTGAGCGACTGGCGTTCACCCCGCAAAGCCTGCCCGAGGCGCTGCAAAGCCTGACGCAACTGGAGGGCGTGCGCGAGGCGGCGATTCTGTCCACCTGCAACCGCACCGAGCTGTATTGCGCGGCTGATATTGATGACCAGCGCCTGCTGCAATGGTTCAGCCAGTTTCACGGGCTGCAGGATGCGCTGCTGGCGGAGCATTATTATGTGTATCACCACGAGGACACCATCCGCCATGCGATGGAAGTCGCCAGCGGGCTGGACTCGATGGTGCTGGGCGAACCACAAATCGCCGGGCAGATGAAAGACGCCTACCAGCTGGCCAGCCGTCACGGCGCCATCGGCCAGATGCTGGGCAAACTGTTCCAGCGCGCCTTCGCCGTGTCCAAGCTGGTGCGCACCGACACTGCCATCGGATCCAGCCCGGTGTCGGTAGCCTTCGCCGCGGTCAGCCTGGCGAAACAGATTTTTGGCGAACTCAATCGCTCCACCGCGCTGCTGATTGGCGCCGGTGAAACCATCGAGCTGACCTCGCGTCACCTCAAGGCGCAGGGCATCGAGAAAATGATAGTCGCCAACCGCAGCGTTGAACGCGCGCAACAACTGGCGGCGCAGTTCGATGGCGAGGCCATCAGCTTGCAACATATCGGCGACCATCTGCACAAGGCCGATATTGTGATTGCCTCCACCGCCAGTCCGCTGCCGATACTGGGCAAGGGCACGGTGGAGCGCGCGTTGAAAAAGCGCCGGCACGAACCCATGTTCATGGTCGACCTGGCGGTGCCGCGCGATATCGAAGGCGAAATCAGCGAACTCGATGACGTTTACCTGTACACGGTCGACGACCTGCACGCGGTGATTGATGAAAACCTGCAATCGCGCCAGCAGGCCTCGGAGCAGGCGCGCGAAATTATCGACGAACAGGTCAGCCATTTTCTCGACTGGCAGCGCTCGCTGGGCGCGGTCGATGTGATTACCGAAATCCGCCAGCACACCATGCAGATGAGCGATGAAGTGCTGCAAAAAGCGCG
>JALWPK010000160.1 GCA_026995045.1 Gammaproteobacteria bacterium
GGCTGTCACGGCTCCCGTTAACGGATGCGAATATCGTGTCGTGGATGAATGGGACATTGATGATTTTCTACTGTACGCAAATGCTCCGGACACGAAAAAGGCCGGACAATTCCAGCCTGTAAAAATAGTGGCGTCCCCTAGGGGAGTCGAACCCCTGTTGCCGGGATGAAAACCCGGTGTCCTGGGCCTCTAGACGAAGGGGACACGCTGAGGGTCTCGGGGCGAATCGCCCTGATCACATCGGGCGGGAAGTCTACGTGGGAAGGGCTTTGGCGTCAATAGGTAATGTGGGTCTTTGGTCTTTTGTCGATGGTCTTTTGTTGGTGGCCGCCCATCTAATCACGACAGATACTTCATCAATCCGGTCAGCATCGCGGAAATGCTGTTCGATGCGCCAACCCATTTGTCCGCTACGGATGGCTCAATGAAGCCAGCTTGCCGGCCCACCAGAGTCTGCGACCGGAATTCAGCACATGAGCCTTTCGCATAATTCAGAAAATTACGCTTGTCGCGATCAGTTGCGCGCCCAAATCCCTCCGCAATATTGCTGGAAATGGACAAACAGGATCGCGAGATTTGGTCACGAAAACCGTACTGTTTGCAATCAGACAGCTCTCTGTAAACTTCAACGCTTAAACTTGCCGCCATCTTCCAGACATCCATATCCTCAAAACGCATGATTCCCTCATTAACTTCTCACCAACAAACGACCAACGACTCAAGACAAACAACCTCTTAATAGGCATTTTTATGAATCAGCCCACGGAAGATCGTCATGATGATGATTTTGATGTCCAGCCACAGCGACCAGTTCTCGATATAGTACAAATCGTGCTCGATGCGCGTGTGCAGGCAGGTGTTGCCGCGCCAGCCATGCACCTGCGCCCAGCCGGTCAGGCCAGCCTTGACCAGATGTTTTTTGTTGTAGTGCGGAATCTCGTCCTTGTATTTTTCGACGAACACCGGGCGCTCTGGCCGGGGGCCAATCAGCGACATTTCGCCCATCAGCACATTAAACAGCTGCGGCAACTCATCCAGACTGGTCTTGCGCAGAAACTGGCCAAACGGCGTGGCGCGCTTCTCCCCCGCCTTCGCCCACACCGGGCCGGTTTCTTTCTCCACATCCACCGGCATGGTGCGGAATTTGAGCATGGTGAACTCCTTGCCGTTCCAGCCGACACGGGTTTGCCGGTACAAAATCGGCCCCGGCGAACTGAGTTTGACGCCAATCGCAATCAGCAACATGGCGGGGCTGGCCAAAACCAGCAGCAGCGAGGCCAGCACATAATCCTCCATCGCCTTGACCACCCTGTTGGCGCCATCAATCGCCGAGTAGGAAATATTCACCACCGGGATGCCGGCCATTTCTGTTAGGGAGTGGTGCATTAACTGATATTCGAACACATCCGGCACATAACGAATCTCTACCGGGACGCCATCCAGCGTTTCAATCACCCGCCGAATGGTTTCTTCTTCGCTATGCGGCAAGGCAATCCAGACCTGATCGACGCCACGGCTGGAGACATAGTAGAGTAATTCGGAATAGTCTTTGATAACTGTTTTGTCATTCAGCTGTTCAGGAACAGGCTGACCTTTTACATCGAATAACGCCAAAATCTCCAGGCCAAACCATGCTGATTGTTGCAATCGATCGGAAACCACCGCCGCCTGCTCCCCGGCGCCCACAATCACGATATGACGGTGATTGAAGCCGTTTGATCGCAACCACCTCAACGCCAGTCTCAACACTATGCGAGACAGCACCAGCACACTCCATCCTGATATGAACCATAATCCTATCCAGGAGCGTGAATATTCTGATCCGGATTTGGTAATAAATGCCAAAGCTGTTAACAACATGGCGACTGACAGCCATGCAAGAGCAAGGCAGCGAATTTCAGAAAGCGTCGATGAACCTCGCCAAACGCGATACACCCCAAAAAGTGGAAACAAAAGGGCTGTTAAAATCACCACCAGCAGCATAACCAGAAGATAATGCTCTGGCAACGCACCGCTGCCATCATCAGAAAATAATTCGTAAGCGTTAGAGAAGTAATACGATGCAAACCCACTTGCCAAAACCAGTGCTAGGTCGCCAATTTTTCGAATCAAATTGAACACATTGGCATATCCTTTGAGAAACCCCTTACTCAACATAACGAAACTTTCCCACTCAGGTCTTCATTGATGCAGGACGCGTTACAACAATATAACAACGCAAATATAGTCGATTACTGTAATGCAATACATGATGAGAACTCACGTTTGAAACGTGACTTTGAAAACTTCTTCATCTCAGCACTTATTAAAGCCGGATCAAAATATGGCATAAGAGCTTCCAGCCGATCCACCGCCATGTTCAATGATTCTGGTGACTGCTCATCAAAAAACACGCCCGTTCGTCCCTCTATTACAGTTTCCAGCGCTCCGCCATCACGATATGCCACAATCGGCCTGCCAGATGCCATCACTTCTACAGGAACAATGCCAAAATCTTCGATACCCGGAAAAATCAAGGCCTTACAGTGAGAAAAATAGTACCTCAAACTGTCGAGAGATTGCCGACCAAGAAAAGCAATATTGTTAGACGCATCCTGCTTGAGTTTACCTTTAAGTTCACCATCACCTATAACAACCAGCTTTTTTCCAGATTGATTAAAAGCTTCGATAGCCAATTGTGGCATCTTATATTGCGTCAACTCTCCAGCATAGAGATAAAAGTCATCCGCATCTGCAACTGAAAAATCCTCAACAGCAACAGGAGGGTACACAACGTGGGCATCACGGCCATAAATATTTATTATGCGGTTACGCACAAACTCTGAATTGGCAATAAAGACATCAACCCCTGCGGCTGTTTTTAGGTCCCACCTGCGTAACAGTGGAACTACAAGACGCATAAAAAACCCCGTTATTACTCCTGCATGCTTTAGATACACATCATACAAATCCCAGATATAGCGCATCGGTGTGTGGCAATAACAAATATGACGACATTGAGCATTAACTTGAACCCCTTTGGCCGGCCCAGACTCACTACTGATAACCAAATCATAATCACTCAAATCAAAACGCCTCAGGGCGAAGGGCATCAAGGGCAGATATATGCTGTACAATGTTTTTGCAAATGGCAATCTTGCTATAAATGAGGTGATGATTTTGTGGCTCGCTATAGTCGATGACACTGTTGAAGGGTCATACACATGCGTATATATATCCGCATCGGGGAACATTTCACAAAGCGCCTCAATGACTTTTTCACCACCCCTCATCTTGATAAGCCAGTAGTGAATAATTGCTATCTTCATTTAAGTCAAATCAGTCTTGAGTAGGCGACTATATTTGTCCTTCGATGCAGACGAACATATACATATCTACCACGATCAAACTTCGACTTGCGTGGCAACACAGGTCACCTACAGCTACCTAACCATATAAAGCATACAGAAATCATCATTCTCGGCAGCTTCAATTGCGCCAGCCTCATCACGAACCAAAGTCCTACCATAATCGCAATCAATAACATAAATCTCGCGAAACCATTTATTCAAAAATGTCCAGTAATCAGAAGAATAACGTCCAAATGTGTGTTCGGCAAATACACGAATTTCCGGATTTTCAGATAGAACCTTAACCATTCCATTTAAAACCTGTTCCTCGCAGCCTTCCACATCCATTTTCACTATGTCACATTTGTATTTCCCAATTGAATCACAGTACGCATCCAAAGTAATTGCACTCATCTGAACAGTGTCTGACTCCAAACAATCAACTGTAAATGCATCTTTATTCACCTCTCCCACACCACTAGAACCCCATAAATCTTCAAGCATATGAAACTCAACAACCTTACCATCCTCATCTGCCACCAAGGAATTCACCACCCAACTACGCCTAGACAGCCCATTCAACCAAATCGATTTTTCTATGCACTCACATAGAGAAGGGTTCGCCTCAAAAAAATGCACCTCACCACACCCATTTTCTGTGCCAGCGATAATCCCGAAATATCCCACATTCGCCCCAACATCAAAGACCACATCACCTGGTCGCACTATCGATCTAAAGAACTGACCATACTCAAACTCCCACTCGCCTCTAAGAATAATATGTGGCGCTACTGACAAATCCCTCCTATCAACAACCATGATCTGCCCCGTATAGAGCAATGTCGCAATCTTATTTTCATCAATTGGATACCATGCCGAATTTTTCGCCGCATTAGCAAAGTGCGCAATCTCTTTAAGCTGTCTACCTATAGACTTTATCTTATTAAAAATATTCATTTGATCCTCTATAACCACATTAACTCAAGTGACGCCCACGACACACCATTGACTTCGAGCACATTAAGCAAACAACAGCCAATAACAGCAATTGATGCACATGCGAATCACATAGAGTTCACAATATCACTAACCTCACCCTCAAACTTTTCTTTGGAGAACTTCGCTTTGGCAAATCCCGAAATAGAACCACGATCCATACTTGTAGATGCAATCGCCTCCTTTACCCCTTCCACTACAGAATTTACATCTCTAGGCTTAACATACACTGGCACATCCTCAAACAACTCGCGAAACACTTCAATATCAGAGATAACACAAGGCACACCCAGCCACAATGCCTCTAACACAGGCAGGCCAAAACCCTCAACTAGCGACGGAAACACAAATGCGCTCGCATTCATCATCAATCTTAATGCATCCATATCTGATACATGTTCTAGGTAGGTTACGCGCTCACCCATAGTTGACAGTCGTTTCAATTCTTTTTTACATTTCCACCCGACCGGACCTGCAACAATTAAATGCGGCAGCGACGAATCGCGCTCGACAGCATCCAGCAATATTGACAAGTTCTTCTTGGGCTCCAAAGCACCAAGAAAAAGAATATACTCACCAGCGTCATTCTTATCATTACACACTTCAGGTAAATCCATATACTCAAATTTACAGGGTTGATGTACTACACAAAGTTTTCTCTCATCAACATTAAATGCTCCCACCAAAACTCGTCTGGTGGTTTCAGAAACACAAACAATCTTGTCAGCCTTTTTTACCGCATACTCTACAGACGCGCCAAATGATCGCGCCACTTTAGACCAATTATCAATTAACCATGGGTGCGTCAGCGGAATCAAGTCGTGAATCGTAACAACCGTAGGCAAGTTACCAAAATCAAGCGGAACCGGTGAGCTGAGCCAAGCCATATCAGCATCTTTAGCGCGCACTCTTTTACCACCCAATTTTGCAGCGGCCATTATGAACGATTTATCGAAAACCCCCGGCCTTGAATATACCGAATCAACGTTCGACCACGCAGACGCATAAGCACTACCCAATTCCCTCTGTATATCTGTAGAGCCGATTTTAAAGCATGATTTATGATACGCGCCAAACAAGCTTTTACTTACCCCAATTAATCTGTCTTTTATTCGCCTACGCTTGGTTTGGGCCGAAATTGTTGCGTAATAACCTGATAGCGCGTCTACATACGGAACGTTGGGAATGCATGCCTGGCTCAATACTGATACAGTATTACCACCGTTACTCAATGCGTGTATTAACGAATTTGAATATGTCTTTATGCCAGTTCCTCTTGGCAATTCAAAATTTAGCCCATCAACAATTACATGCATGCTTATTCCTAATTTCAACCGTATTAACTTATTTCGCGTTTATAACAACACAACCTACTACGCTAAGTTGCATACAACACCAAAACCAGCACGCCACATTACCTCCCGACAAAAAGTAATCCTTACGCACTTAGCACACTGTCCTGAATAATTTTGCCATGTGACAATGTGATCTTTCTATTACATAAAGAATCAATAAGACGAGAGTCATGTGAAGCGATAACCAATATTGACGCCTGATCAACCATTTCTTCAAGTCGTTTCTGAGCTTTCACACTAAATTCCTTATCTCCCACACTCAACCACTCATCCATCAACAATATATCAGCCTTCACACTTGTCGAGATAGCAAAAGCAAGTCTTAGCATCATACCACTGGAGTATGTCCTAACCGGCAGATTCAAATAATCTCCCAACTCGCTAAACTCCGCAATTTCATCAATCCGACCTCTAATCAGTGATGGCTTTTGCCCATCCATAATGCCGCGCAAATAGATGTTCTCAAACCCAGTCGCATCCAAATCCAACCCCATTGAAACATCAAGCAATGAAGCCACCCGGCCTCGCACGAAAATCTCCCCACGCACAGGGGCATAAACTCCAGACAGCATACGCAACAGCGTCGTTTTACCTGATCCGTTGTGCCCAACCAAGCCCACCTTTGAACCCACATGGAACTCAAAATTCAATCCATCTAATGCAGTAACCACTGTCCGCTCTGCCACATCTTTACCGATCTTGCCACCTGTGGACAGATTTATAATGGTTTTTTTTAATGATCTATGAGAGCTCTCAAATATTGGAAATTCTATTGAAACATCTCTGGCACATATCATCGCAGTCAAAGCAGCCTCACTATAACCAATAAGGGACACGATTCCGGTATTGCTTAACAATATAATTTGCTAAAAAAAAGCCGGCAACTAAAATAATTATCGACCATACCCAAGATTCGTATGTAACAGGTCTATTTAATATTGGCGCTCTTACAATCTCGATGACATGATAAAATGGATTATAGCCAGCTACCCATGCGCGCTCTTTTAATGATTCCGGCATCCATAACACAGGCGTGAAAAAGAAAATAATCTGCACCATGCTATTCACAATAGGTTGAATATCCCTGAATCTTGAACACAACACACCAAGAATCAAACCAATCCACACACTATGCAACAACAGTAACAACAAACCAGCTGGCACCAAAAAAATAGCTATACCTGGGAGCTTACCAAAAACCACCAATACAATAATTGTAATTGGCAGGCTGTGTAACATAATTACAAAATTACGCCATGCAATACGCCAAACATGAATACTTAAAGGCATACGTATTTGCTTTATCAAATACGCAGAATTAATAAAACTATCACATGACTCAATCATCGTCGTAGCCATATACTGCCACACGATCAAGCCCACAGCGAGATAAGGCAAGTAGTTTGAAATTTCTTGTTTGAGCAATACAGAATATAGCAAGCCCAACACCACAACCATAATTGCCGTACTAAGAGTAAACCAAAACGGACCCAGCACAGATCTACGATAACGTTGGCGAATATCATGCCAACCTAACGTCCCCCATACATGGATTGACCACATACCTAGTTTGAAATCATTATCAGCAGAGACACTTGACGAATCCAAAAAGTCACTGGGTATTTTGTTATCCGTGATTTTGGTTATCATGGGTAAGGCTTAATTACTCTAATACAATGATGTTGGGTGGTAAGCACAATCATGTATACCCCAAGGAGCTGGAAGTAATGGTGGAGCTAGGCGGGATCGAACCGCCGACCTCAACACTGCCAGTGTTGCGCTCTCCCAGCTGAGCTATAGCCCCGTTTGAAAGGTGTGTGGAATGGGTTGCAGAATCTAAGGTAAGCATGGTGCGATGTCAAGCTGCCTGTTTTGTTTTTATGTAATGGATGGCTTTTTCTATGCGTTGCAAGGTTTTGCTTTTGCCCAACACCCCGGCTGTGATATCGATTGAGGGCGATGACCCGCGGCCGGTTATCGCCACGCGCAGGGGCATGCCGACCTTGACCATGCCTACCTCTAACGCATCAGCGGTTTTCTGGATGACAGCATGGATGTTTTCCGCCCGCCAGTTTTCCAGTGCGCTCAACTCCTTGTGCAAATAGTCCAGCACGTCCGCCGCGCCCGCCTTGAGATGCTTTTTCGCCGCTTTGGCGTCGTATTCTTCAAAATCCTGATAGAAATACGCGCTTTCCTCCGCCAGCGCCAGCAGGGTGTTGCAGCGTTCGCGAATCAGCGCCGCTACGGCCTGTGGCGCAGGGCCGCCTTCGGTGTGAATGCCTTGCTGCTCCAACGCCTGTTGCATGCGCCGCGCCAGCTCATCCTCAGTCAGCTGCATGATGTACTGCTGGTTCAGCCACAGCAGTTTTTCCGGGTTGAACGTGGATGGTGATTTATTGATGTCTTTCACGTCGAACAGTTCAATCATTTCGTCGCGCGAAAATATTTCCTTGTCGCCATGCGACCAGCCGAGGCGCACCAGGTAGTTCATCAGCGCGTCCGGCAGGTATCCTTCATCGCGATACTGCATCACCGATACCGCGCCGTGGCGTTTCGACAGGCGCTTGCCGTCAGCGCCCAGTATCATCGGCACATGCGCATACTGCGGCAGCGTGGCGCCCAGCGCGTTGAGGATGTTGATTTGCCGTGGCGTGTTGTTGAGGTGGTCGTCGCCGCGAATCACATGACTGATTTGCATGTCCCAGTCATCCACCACCACAGTGAGATTGTAGGTGGGGGCGCCATCAGTGCGTTCGATAATCAGGTCATCCAGCTCGCGGTTGTTGATGACCACCCTCCCCTTGACCAGGTCATCGATGACCACATCACCGTCATCCGGATTACGGAAGCGCACCACGGTATTGTCCGAGGCGGTCAGCCCCTTGTCACGGCAGCAGCCATCGTAACGCGGTTTTTGCTTGTCAGCCATCTGCTGTTCACGCAGCGCATCAAGGCGCTCTCGCGAACAATCGCAGTGGTAGGCGTGGCCGCTGTCCAGCAGTTGCTGAATCGCTTCCTTGTAACGGTCAAAACGCTGTGTCTGGTAAAACGGGCCTTCGTCATAATCCAGCCCCAGCCAGTCCATGCCCTGCAGAATGGCGTCCACCGAGGCCTGGGTGGAGCGTTCGCGGTCGGTGTCCTCGATGCGCAGGATGAACTGCCCGCCGGCCTTGCGCGCGGCCAGCCAGGAAAACAGCGCGGTGCGGGCGCCGCCGATGTGCAGATAGCCGGTCGGACTGGGAGCAAAGCGGGTGCGAACTGGGGTGGAATCACTCATTGGGCGCGTATTCTACCGGCTATCGCCGCTGATTGAAATTTATCCCGCGAATTAATCGCCTGCTCGCCTGCCATCGACGCATTATAATGCCGCCATGGCTCACCCTTCACCCGATTATGACCCCCAGCAACTGGCCAATCAGATAAAAACCTGGGCCGCCGAACTCGGTTTCCAGCACGCCGGCATTTCGGATGTCGAGCTGGGCGAACACGAAAAACACCTGCAAGCCTGGCTGGAAAAAGGCTTTCACGGCGAAATGGGCTATATGCAAAAACACGGCAGCAAGCGCACCCGCCCGCCGGAGCTGGTGGCCGGCACGGTGCGGGTGATTTCGGTGCGGATGAATTATTTTCCACCCGACATCGCCGACTGTGAACAGGTGCTGGCCGACCCTGGCAAGGGCTATATTTCGCGCTACGCGCTGGGACGCGACTATCACAAGGTGATGCGCAAGCGGCTGCAAAAACTGGCCGACGCCATCAGCCAGCGCATCGGCAAATTCGGCTACCGCTCCTTTGTCGACAGCGCGCCGGTGATGGAAAAGGCGCTGGCGCAAAAAGCCGGCCTCGGCTGGATCGGCAAGCACAGCAACCTGCTCAGCCGCGACGCCGGTTCGTGGTTTTTTCTGGGTGAAATCTACACCGACCTGCCGCTGCCCGCCGACACGCCAGTGATCGAAAACCACTGCGGCGACTGCACCGCCTGCCTCGACTGCTGCCCCACACAGGCCATCGTCGCGCCTTACCAGGTCGACGCCCGGCGCTGCATCTCCTACCTCACCATCGAGCTGCGCGGCAGCATTCCGGTGGCATTCCGCGAAGCCATGGGCAACCGCATCTACGGCTGTGACGACTGCCAGCTATGCTGCCCGTGGAACCGCTTCGGCCAGATTACGGCGGAAAAAGATTTTCAGGCGCGCCACCCGCTGGATGCGCCCGACCTGCTGGAGCTGTTTGCCTGGGACGAGGCGCAATTCCTCAAACAAACCGAAGGCTCGGCGATCCGGCGCATCGGTTATGCATGCTGGCAGCGCAATCTCGCCGTGGCGCTGGGCAACGCGCCGCCCTCAGCGGCCATCCGCCAGGCCTTGCGTGACAGGCGCGAGCACAGCAGCGAGATGGTGCGCGAGCATATTGAGTGGGCGCTGGACAAGCAGGGCGGTTAACAACCCGTTAAACCCAGCCTGTTTCAGGCGCGCCAGGATGCTGCTTATTCCGCGACCAGCAAGCGATTCACGCGCTTGACGAACTCGGCGGCGTCTTCCGGCAACTCACCGGCGGCGACCTGCGCCTGTTCGTACATCAGCGTGGCCCAGTCATCGAACGCCTTGTCGTCGACTTCCTTCAGCTTTTTCACCAGCGCATGATCCGGATTCAGCTCCAGTATCGGCTGCGCCTTGGGCGCGTACTGGCCGGCGGCTTCGAGAATCTGCTGCATCTGCGGGCTCATGTCGTGCTCGTTCAGCACCAGGCAGGACGGTGAATCGGTGAGGCGTTTGGACAGACGCACTTCTTTCACCTTGTCACCCAGCAGCTTCTCGACCTTGCTGATGACTTTTTTGTATTCCTTCTCGGCTTTCTTGATGTCCTTTTCGGTGGCTTCCGCATCGATGTCGAGGTCGCCGCGCGCAACGGACTGCAACGGCTTGCCGTCAAACTCGGTGAGGTGCGCCACCAGCCATTCGTCGATGCGGTCGCTCAGCAGCAGCACTTCGATGCCTTTCTTGCGGAACACTTCGAGGTGCGGGCTGTTTTTGGCCGCGGTAAAGTTTTCCGCGGTGATGTAATAGATTTTTTCCTGTCCTTCCTGCATGCGACTGACATAATCTTCCAGCGACACGTTCTGTTCATCGGTGTCGTTGTGGGTGGAAGCAAAACGCAGCAGTTTGGCGACGCGCTCCTTGTTGTCCAGGTCTTCAATCGGGCCTTCTTTCAGCACCTGGCCGAAAGTTTGCCAGAACTGTTTGTAATCATCCGGGCGATCCTTCACCAGCGATTCCAGCAGGCCCAGAATCTTCTTCACGGACGCGCCGCGAATACGGTCGATGATTTTGTTTTTCTGCAAAATTTCGCGCGACACGTTCAGCGGCAGATCGTCCGAATCAATCACACCCTTGACGAAGCGCAGGTAGTTAGGCATCAAATGCTCGGCGTCATCCATAATGAAAATGCGTTTTACATACAGTTTGACGCCACGCTTGTGATCGCGATCGTATAAATCAAACGGTGCTTTTTTCGGAATGTACAGCAGCGAAGTGTAGCTCTGGTTGCCCTCGACGCGGTTGTGCGTCCACGCCAACGGGTCTTCAAAGTCCAGACTGATTTGCTTGTAGAACTCCTTGTATTCATCCTCGCTGATATCCTTGCGGTCACGCGCCCACAGCGCGGAGGCGCTGTTGATGCGCTCCCATTCAATTTCGCCGCTGTCGTCTTTCTTGTCCTTGTCGTCTTCGCCCTTGGCGCTCAAATCCTGCTTTGGCATCATGATGGGCAGCGAGATATGATCGGAATATTTCTTGATGATGTTGCGCAGGCGGTAATGGTCGAGAAATTCCACCTCGTCATCTTTCAGGTGCAAGATCACATCGGTGCCACGCGCATCCTTTTCCACATTTTCCAGGGTAAAGCTGCCGTGACCGTCGGACTCCCAGCGCACGGCTTCATCGGCGGCAGCGCCGGCGCGACGGGTAATGAGGGTGACCTTGTCGGCGACGATAAAGCTGGAATAGAAGCCCACGCCAAACTGGCCGATCATCTGCGAATCCTTGGCTTCATCACCGGTGAGATTTTCCAGGAACTTGCGGGTGCCGGAACTGGCGATGGTGCCGATATTGTCGATCACTTCCTGCCGAGACATGCCGATGCCGTTGTCGCTGATGGTGACGGTTTTGGCGTCCTTGTCAAAATTAATGCGAATCTGCAACTCACTGTCGCCGTCGTACAGGCTGTCGTCTTTCAACGCCTCGAAGCGCAGCTTGTCGCAGGCGTCGGAGGCATTGGAAATCAGCTCGCGCAGAAAAATTTCCTTGTTGGAATACAGCGAATGCGTCATCAGATGCAAAATCTGACGCGCTTCGGTCTGGAATTCGAGGGTTTCTTTGGCCGCTTCAACACTCATTGGCGCATGTCTCCACTATTTTCAATGACAAATTCAGGGTTGCTGGCACTAGCAGGCTGTTGAAAAACCCTCATACGGCGCGATGCGGCGTTAAAATCCGGCTCAAAATGCTCATTTACTGCGTGTAAACTGCGCTTTTTCGCCGGATTTTGCCTTGCCTCGCACTCGCCTGAGGCTTTTTCAACAACCTGCTAGTGTGGGCGGCAGACAAGATTTCAAGCCACGGACAGAATTTTTTTATTCCAGCCTGGGCAGCCGCAGCTCGCGGGTATCCGCCTGCGGCTGGCGCTTCGGCAAATAATGCCGCACTCTTTCCACCAGCTTTTCCGCGGTGGCGCGATAGGCTGTCAGTTTGCCGCCGAGTATGCTCACCACCCTCGGCGCGCGTTCGTTGTCCGCCACAAAAATAGTGTCGCGCGATTTGCCAAAGGCTGCGCCGTCACCGGCGGGCAATACCCTGAGACCGGCGAAGCTGCTCACCACATCCTCTCGCTCAAATGGCTGCTGTTGCCGGGAGCTGAAATAATGCCGGTACACCGCAAGCAGATAATCGATTTCCTCCGGCCTGGGAGCAACCTCCGCCGGGTCGCCGCTGAATTCGGTTTCGGTGGTGCCCACCAGCGTCTGGTCTTGCCAGGGCAGTACAAACACCGCGCGTTTGTCCTGCGGCGCCTCCAGATAATAGGCGTGCTTCACCGCGGTTGGCAGCACAATATGCGCGCCCTGCACCAGCGACACATCGAAATTCGACGTACTGTCACTGTGTTGCAACAAGCGCCTGTGCACCTCGGCCACCCACGGGCCGCTGGCGTTGAACACCAGCCGCGCCGTAATCTCGATTGCTTGGCCATCATCGTCACAGTGCAAACACATGCCATCTGCCGTCGGCGCAGCGCTGACCACACGGTTGCGATAACGCAACTCCGCGCCAAGTGACTGGGCCGAAGCCAGCACCGCGCGGGTCAACAGCGCATCGTCGGTCTGCGCATCGTAATAACTGAACACGGTTTGCAGGTATTGCTGGTTGAGGCCATCGAGCAACGACCACTTGCTGCGCGGCAACTGATGAAAACGCTGCCAGCTGAACAGGGAATACAGGCCGAGACCCAGCCGGATTTTCCAGACGCTGCGGCTGGTGTCGCTGTACACCGGGATATGAAACGCGTTCATCTTCACCAGATGCGGCGCATTCTTCAGCAGCAGCTTGCGCTCGTGCAAGCATTCCCTGACCAGCGCAAATTCGCCGCTTTCCAGATAACGCAGCCCGCCGTGAATCAGCTTGGAGGATTTGCTCGATGTGCCCTGCGCCGGTTCGGCGTATTGCTCCAGCAACAGGGTTTGATAGCCGGCAGCGGCCGCCGCCTGCGCCAGACCGGCGCCATGAATGCCGGCGCCGATAATCACGATATCCCATTGCGGCGCGGTCATATCTCCACGCCCTGTGCTCGCAGAGCCGCCATCAACTCACCAATGCAATCGGTTTCGACCAGGGCCGCGCCACGTTCGGCGCTGGTTGCAAACAGGGCCGGGGTTTCCACCCCGTAGAGCATCCACTGCCAGTCGCCCGGCCACAGCTTTTCTTCGCGCATCACCTTGCGCTGATTGCAAATCATGTACTCAGGCTGCAGGCTCTCTGCCTGCTGCCGGTGCTGTGCATCGTATTTTTCCAGCACCCATCCGGTCGGCAAATCCGAATGCTGTTGCGCATAGGCAATCGCCTGTTCGCTGAATGAAATCAGCACGCAATCCTGTTGATGCGACTGTAACATCAGCAATATGGCGTCCATGTAAGTTTGCAGGCCGAAACGATCAATGCTTTCCTGCTTCGCCTCCACCCAGGCGGTGACCTGCGGATGCGCGGACAGCATGGCCAGCATTTGTTCCAGCGAAGCCAGGTATTCGGGATAAAACTGTTCACCAAAACGCGATGGCTCATGCACACTGATCTGTTGCAACTGCTTCAGCGGCAGCTCGAACACGGATTGCGGCGTAGCGGCGGTGCGTTGCAAATTATCGTCGTGCAGCACAATCAGTTGCTGGTCGGCTGTCATTTGCACGTCGAATTCGACATGCCTGGCGCCAGCTTCGATGGCGGCGCGCATGCCGACAAGTGTGTTTTCAGGGTAACGGCAGGGAAAACCGCGATGTCCGGTTAATTGCGGCGAGCCCGTCACAGCTTCAGTCAAGTATCACTCCTTCATGCTGCAACAGCTTGCGTTTGATGCCAGGCCATTTGCCGCGGGTTTTACCTGCAAAACCACCCAGTCCACTGCTGGACACAACGCGGTGGCAGGGCACCATCAGCAATACCGGATTACGCCGGCAGGCGTTGCCGACGGCGCGTGGCGAAGTGTGGAGCTTCTCCGCAATCGCGCCGTAAGTTGTCACCTTGCCGGGAGGAATGCGGCGCAGTTCCCGCCAGACTTTTTTCTGGAAAGGGGTGCCGTTCAGTTTCAGCGACACATCGAAACAGTCTGTTTGCTGCTTGCAATACTGGTTTAGCTGCCTGGTGATTTTTTTATCCAGCTCCGTCAACGGTGGCAAATCCAGCGAGTTGGCGACCGCCTGAATACCGGCAACACAACCCTGCTCGACCTTGACGCCCAGATTAGCAAACGGGGTTCTGACAGTGAAGGCGGGCTGCATCGCAACGCTCCTGTGTGATGAAATCAGATTCTATTCTACGCCTGCCCGGCGCGCATTTTTCAACAAAACAATTTGCTGCATTTCCTGCTCGATCATCGCGCGCCTTGACGGATTGGCGGTGACCTTGAGCAAGCGCTGGTACACGGTTTGCGCATCGTCATACAGGCCCGCCTTGACCAGCGATTCCGCCGCTTTCAGCCGCGCCGACAGCGCCCACTGGTCATCCATGCCGCCATCCTCGGCGCGCGCCGACTTGAGGTACAGCATCGCTGCTGAGGCGTGATTGCCCAGCGCATACCAGGATTCCGCCATCCAGTAAAACAGTTCACGCCGGGTCTGGAAATCCAGCGGCTGCGCCTGCAGTATGCGGAAAAACCGCAACGCCGCCCGATGCTGCTGCACCGATTGCAAATCGAACAGCACCTGCAACAGGTGGTCGATTTGTTCCGGCTTCAGCGCTGGCAAATTACCGAACAGTTTTGTCAGCACGCGGATGCCGGCGTTGTATTCGCCCTGCAAAATCAACACCCGCGCCTTGCGCAACTGCCAGATAAATGCGTCCTGGTCCGGCGGCACATCATCCAGACTTTGCATCAGTCTGGCGGCGTCACCAATCTGTTTTTTTGCCAAGGCATGGTCAATCAACGCCAGCCGTATGGAAACCGGCATCACCTTCAGCGACGGGATGAGGCTGCTGTGCAAATACAGCTGCGAAATCAGATCCATGCTGTTTTTGCGTTTCTCCAGTATCGACAACAATTCAGTATGCGCCATTTGCCGGTGATGCGGTTCGCGGCTTTGCAGAGCCAATGCAGTGAGCAGCGACAGGGTTTTCAATGTGTCTTTTGATTTCAACTCCATCGCCTTGCTGTACCAGGCGTCATCATCGCCATTGAGCAAGCGGTAACGATTGCCCAGCTCGACGCCAATTTGCTTGTACAGTTTCCACAGATCATCGGCGCTGACGCGCACAATCTGCTTCAGCGGGTGGCTGACTTCACCAACAGACAGCAATGCCTGCAAGGCGGTAATGATGTGTTTGCGCTTGCTCCTGCTGCGCGCAATTTCGTAAGCCAGATAGCGGTTGGCCCATTGCTGGCTGCGCGTAACCAGCTTGCCATCACTTGCCTGTTTTAATTCGTTTTCAATGGCCGCTGCGCTGTTTTTGTCTGCGCGCAGTTTTGCCAGCAAATACAGCGCGTGCAGGGCGCTGTCATCGGCGTCCTTGAGCAGCGCCATCACCTGGCGATAGCGACCAGCGCGAAACAACACACCGGCGCGGGTCTGCAACCAGTCCGGCGTCAGCGCATAACCGGTATCGCGGTAGTCGTAGTCATAACGCAGCATCGCGGTTTCGGCGTCGCGAATGTTGTCATCGACCAGATAGGCGCGCACCACCAGTTGCCGCCACAGCGCGAACAACGCGCCGCGTTCATATCGCGCTTCTGACCAGATCAGTTTGCGCAATACCCGCAGCGCGGCTTCCGCCTGACCGGATTTGACCAGCGCGATCGCCTGCTGGGTGAGAAACCAGTCGGTCACCGGTTGCGGCAGGCGCGCCACGCGCTGGCTGTCGCCGAGCAGGTCACGGGTGCGATCAATAATTTGCGTCCAGTCTTCCAGCAAGGTCAGCACCGAGATACGTTTGCGCTCGAACAGATACCAGTCGGCTGAATAGGGGCGCGCGGCCTGCTGGTTCTGGTTGATAATGCTGAGCGCGGTGGCTGGCAGGCCGAGTTCGATCAGTTCATCGAGCTGGGTGATGGTGCGCCGCGCGCGCGCTTCCTCTTCGGCAGGCGCCGGCTTGTTGGGCGTGAGCTGGCCATCGACCAGCGGCGCAGGTTTGATGGGGGCGGATTTGAGCTGCGGTTTGGCAACTTGCGCGGCGCCGGCCACGGCGGCGCCAGCCAGCGGCAAAGCAACTGAAGTCAGTACCGCGATGAATAAAATGCCGGGTAATCGAAACATCATCGGCGCATCATAAACAAAAAAAGAGCGGCCATGTAGCCGCTCTCTGGTTTTTCGCAAGGATGAGAATACCGTTTGCTTACAGCTTTTCCTTGATGCGCGCCGCCTTGCCGGTGCGGCCACGCAGGTAGTACAGTTTGGCGCGGCGCACTTTACCGCGGCGTTTCACCTTGATTTCGGCGATGCTGTGGCTGTAGGTCTGGAACACGCGCTCCACGCCTTCGCCGTGTGACAGCTTGCGAACGGTGAAGGCCGAATTCAGGCCACGGTTGCGCTTGGCGATAACCACGCCTTCAAATGCCTGTAAACGTTCACGCTCGCCCTCTTTCACGCGCACCTGGACGACCACGGTGTCGCCGGGATAAAACTCGGGAATCTCGCGTCCCATCTGTTCCTGTTCGAGCTGCTGGATAATGTTGCTCATGTCTTTCTCCGCTTACAGTCTTGCTGTGTTTCGGTTAATCAAATGTTTCGTCGTCGCCCCGCCGGTGTTCATTGATGAACTCGTCCAGCAAGGCCTGTTTTTCGTCATCCAGTTGCGCCGCCGCGATTAAATCGGGCCGCCGCAACCAGGTTCTGCCCAGCGCCTGTTTCAGCCGCCAGCGGGCGATGGCCTGATGGTCGCCGCCAAGCAATACTTTCGGCGCCTCCCTGCCGTTGACGCTTTCCGGCCGCGTGTAATGCGGGCAATCCAGAATACCGTCCATAAATGAATCCTGTTCGGCGGAATCCTCGTCACCGAGCACGCCGGGCAGCATTCGCGCCATCGCGTCGATCAGCACCAGCGCCGGCAGTTCACCGCCGCTGAGCACATAGTCGCCGATGGAAAGTTCCTCGTCGACATAATGTTCGATGATGCGCTCGTCGATGCCTTCGTAACGGCCGGCGATTAACACCAGTTCTGCATCGTCCTGCGCCAGTGATTTCACTTTTGCCTGCGTCAGGGTTTGTCCCTGGGGACTCAGGTAAATCACCCGGGCGTCCTCGCCGCTGGTCTGCCTAGCCGCCTGTTGCGCCGCTTCAATGGCGTCGGCCAGCGGTTGCACTTTCATCAGCATGCCGGGGCCACCGCCATAGGGGCGGTCGTCCACCGTGCGATGCCGGTCGTGCGTGAAATCACGCGGATTCCAGCATTGCAGCGCCAGCTTGCCAGTCTGCAGCGCCCGGCCCAGCACGCCAACGCGGCAGGCCTGTTCAATCATGTCCGGAAACAGGCTGATGACTTGTATGCGCATCAGTTGTTATCCGACCAGTCAGCCTGCCAGTCCACCTCAATGTGCTGCCGGGCGATATCCACATGCAGCACGGTGTGCTCCGGCGCCCACGGAATCAGGTGTTGCGAGCCATCTTCGGCCAGCACCACCAGCACATCGTTGGCGCCGGTTTCCATCAGGCTGTCGACCACACCCAGCTCGATTCCCTGCCGGTTGCTGACGCGGCAGCCAATCAGCTCGCGCCAGTAATATTCGCCTTCGCCCAGCGGCTTGAGCTGCGATTCGTCTATCGCAATCTCCTGCCCGGTGAGCAGCAAGGCGGCGTCGCGGTCGTCGACGCCTTCAATCTTGGCGATCACGGTCTTGCCGTGACGCTTGCCGGACGCCAGCGCGACTTTTCGCCACGCGGCTT
>JALWPK010000161.1 GCA_026995045.1 Gammaproteobacteria bacterium
GGCGGGTTTGATGTTTATCTTTGAGGGCGACGAGCGGTGCGGTATTTGCCGCGTTCAAGGGCAAGTCCTGCGCGATATGGAAGCCAGATATGGGGTGACTATTCTGGCCGTGTCCAAAGACGGAAATGGCAACGCAAACTACCCCGATGCCTATGTTGATGATGGGCGTCTGGCGGATCTGGGTCTGGATCAATATCCGGCACCCACCCTTGCGCTTGCCGACCCGAAAACAAACGAAATTTCCGTGATTGGATCGGGCCTGATTACAGCCGACCAAATTTTAGAGCGTGTGTTTGTCATCACGCAAATTCCTGTTGGAGAAAGGTATTAAACCATGAGTATCCTTAAACGTGCCGTATTTGTCCTGATGACCAGTTCAAGCCTGTTGCCAAATCCGGCATTTGCCGATGTCGCCGGGGATCTTAGAGATTTCTGGCTCAATTCGGGGGGGGGCGTAAATGTCACCGCCGCAACGGCATATCAAGGGCAGAGAGCCGGGTTTGCCACGCTTGGCTCCGTCTCGGTGCGCACCCGCACCCGCAATTCCAATCTCTTCAATATTCAACTTCCTTCAGTGCGCGCCGGGTGTGGGGGCATTGATATATTTGGCGGGTCGTTCAGCTTTATCTCCAAGGAAGAGCTGATAAAGCTCATGGAAGCGATTATGCAAAATGCGGCGGGCTTTGCCTTTGAACTGGCGCTGCAAAGCATGTCGCCAGCGGTTCAGGAAACCGTGGCAAAACTGCGCGACCTTATTCAGCAAGTGAACGCGATGAATATCAATTCCTGCGAGGCGGGCCAGCTCCTTGCAGGGGCGCTATGGCCCAAGATCGACGGGGCAAGCCAGCATATTTGCGCGACTATCGGCTCTTATCAGGGCTTTTTTGCCGACCGCGTGGCCTCAAAGCACGGGTGTTCCAGCGGTGGCCAGCAAAACTCGACCTTGGCGCAAGCCAATGCCGAGATGGTAGAGCAGGTTCCGGTAGATGTGAATTACGCATGGCAGGCGATTAAGAAGAACGCCTTTCTGAGCTCGGACCGAAACCTCGCTGAGTTTTTTATGACCCTGACGGGCACGATTATCACCACGGCCGCCGCCACAGACACCCAAGGGCCTCAACACCGCCCGATAGCGCCGCGCGCGGCCAGCATGGAAATGGTGCAGATATTGATTGAGGGCGGCACCACAAAGATTCTGAAATGCAATGAAACCCAAAAATGCTTGAATCCGGTCCTCACAAATATGACCATACAGCCGTCGCAATCGCTTCTGGTTAAAACCCGCGATACGATTCTGGGAATGCGTGATGCCATTAAAAACGGCAATACAACGCTATCTGACCAAGCGGTTGCTTTGCTTGGGATGACCTCGGTGCCTATTTTGGATATGCTGGTGACCGGCATGTCCTACCAGCATGTGTTTGTGGAAAGTGAGATCCGCGCCATGGCGGAAGTCGTCGCCGTTGATCTGGCGATGATCTATGTGGATCAGGCATTGCAGGAAATGCAAGCCTCGGCGGGGCGGGTTTCGACCTTCGGCGATATTACCCGCGAGTTTCAAGCGAATATACAGCGCACTCAAGACAGTTTTGGCACATTGCGAAAGCTGGCAGCGGACCGATATTCCGCCGCTATGCGCACGCTAGAGCGCCTTGCCTTGGCCAAAAACGAGCTGGCGGCCTATTCGTCGTCGCGCTTTGCGGCAATGCTCGGAGGCCAATAAAACATGGCACAATACGAGGTTTACACGACAGGGGGCGGTTACTACCTCTACGATATATTCAACTTCCTGGCGATGTTCTCCACGGGCAGCATGTTCTATGACATGCTGATGATTGGCATTATTTTGGGCGTATTCTATATGGCCATAAAAATAGCCATGACAGGCTCTCTCGATGGTGTTTTTCCCTATCTGATCATTGTTGGTGTGGTGGGCGCTTTGGGCGTTGGCCCCAAAGCGCGGGTGATCATTATGGACAGCACCTATCCTTTAGAGATTTACGGCACGGTCGATAACGTCCCGCTTTCCGTTGCCTTTGTCGCCAGCATAACCTCGAAAACCTCCTACACGATCACACGGCGAATGGAAGCGCTGCTTTCCACGCCAAATAACCTTGCTTATCAAAAAAACGGAATGCTCTTTGGCGCAACCCTTATGGGGCAAGCGGCGCGCTGGCGGGCGGTGACGCCAAGCATTCAGCAAAACCTTGTGAACTTTATGCAGAACTGCATGGTCGATGGCACCAATATCGGGCTGGTCAATATTGACGAGCTGACCCGTGAAGGTAATCTGGCCACATATATTGGTGCGAATGCCCCCGGGGCATTGGCTTATTATGATGAAGCGGCCGGAGCAACCGTTGCCTGCCCCACCGGATGGGCGGGCCTGGAAGCCTCTCTGAATACCGAGGTGGTCAAGATATTGCAGCAACATGCGGAAGCCCGCGCGCCAAGAACCGGCGTAAGCGCCGGGATCGTAGATGTTGCGAACCTGACCGGAACCCTGAACGATTTCCAAAATATGATGGGCATGGCCGGATATAATGCGACCAGCTACCTTAAGCAATCCATGCTGGTCTTGGCGCTCGATGATGCCGCTGGCCGCTTGATTGCCAATTCTGGCAACTCGGCCGCCATGAACCTTTACCAAACCGCCCGCGCGGAAAACCAAACCCGCTCAAGCTATCAGGTTGTTGGCTCCGGTGCGTTGAAATGGGTGCCGCTGATTAAAATCGTGTTCGAGACCTTGTATTACGGCGCGTTTCCACTGGCCTTGCTCTTAATGATGACCCCGATGGCCGCGACTGTGGCCAAGGGGTATTTTGGCGGCTTTGTCTGGCTGGCCGCATGGGAGCCCTTAAGCGCCATTCTGCACACAACCCTGCTCAAAGGCGCAACGGGTTGGTATCGAGAGCATACAACCACGCTCAGCGGCGCGGGAGCTGGTGCGACCGACGTTCTGAATTGGGCCAATCATTTTGGCATTCAGGCGGTGGAGCAGGATGTGTCGGTGGTGGCGGGCTATATGATGATGTCGGTGCCGTTTCTGTCCTTCGCGATATTCTTTGGCGCAACCAAAATGGCAGGGCTGGCAACCTCGATGCTGAACGTAAGCCAGGGCTCGGCCATTGAAACGGGGCGTGAAGCCGCCACCGGCTCGATGTCGCTTGGGAATGTTTCGATGAATAATATGAACGCGAATAAGTGGAACACGTCAACCATGATGGATGCCGGGCGCTCAACGCGGGTTATGGAGGGCGGTGGATTGGTGACAGAAAATGCAGACGGGTCACGCACATACCAAGAAGGCACTGCACAAACCCATGCAGGAATGGATGCCCAGATCGGCCAAAGTATTCGCGAAGAGGTTTCGCAGCGGAGTTCTGAAGCATGGCGCTCTGTAGAATCTCAATCCGAAGATTTTACAAATTCGGTATCGCATACAGCAAGTCAGCTCTCTGACTTCGGTATGTCGTTTACCAATAACCGCACAGCCGGTTGGGAAAACAGCACAAGCTTTAGCGAGGAAGATCGAAGTGCAGTTACAAATGCATGGAGTGAAGTTGAGAGATTTTCACAATCGCATGGCCTTTCCACCGATGTTGGGCTTCAAGCCATGCTTGCCGGAAACGCGGGTCTTGGTGTCAACCAGATTATGCAGCTTGGCGCTAAAATGGAGGCACAAGGAACGCTTAATGCCCACTCACGGGAAGCCTTTGAAGCCGCCGCAAACGCATCAAGAGACCATAACTATTCTGAAACCTTGGGTACACTTGCCACTTACGCTGAACGGGCACAGCTTGGTGCAAATGGTTCTGAAGGCGAAACCGGCAGCAATTCGGTTCGCTCAAATTATGATGAGGTACAGCAATCGGCAGAGCGGTATTCGGCGGCCTATGAGCAAGCCCAAAGCTTGGAAAAAGCCAACAGCTATCTACAATCACAGGATATGAGCTACAATTCACGTCTAACAACTGCGCTTACAACCGCTTTACAGGAAAAAGGTTATAATGATGAACAGATAGATAGCCTTATCAATGCCAAGTCCGGAGCCGGCCTTCTGCTTCAGCAAGAAGCCATCAATGACATATTGCCCGGATTGTTGAGTGACCTTGGGCTGACCCAGCAAAACTACTCAGCGCCATTGGCACAAAACCTGCCGGACACACCGCCTATCGAATTCACACCCGTGGATCCAAGCAACAACACTGTGGTTCGGCCCGAAGGTGGAAACTATGATGATTTGGCGGGAAATACCGCCGAACGGATAAACGCTAACGCGCTCAATGAAGATCAATACGGAAAACTAATGGGCGCTGCACCCGCGCAATCCAATATCGAGGAAACGATAGCGGCGGGTCAGGCCCAAGCAGATGGCAACGTGGGGGATGCCATAGTGGAAAGGGGTGGGCGCGTTGTTGACAGTATAGGAGAAATGACGGGCGTAGGGCAAAGTGATGGCTCAAGTTTTGTTCCCCTCGTCGAGGGAGGGGGCATTTTGTCAAGAGTTATGGGGGGTGCTGAGAGTTCTCTATCGACATATGAGCGAGACCTCGTGGCTAGAACCATTTTGGCTGAAGCCGGAGGAAGCGATAATTACGAACAAATGGGCCTCGCCGCAATAGCCATTAAAAACCGCACCGAAGCAGACGGGTTTGGCGATGATCCTGCCGAAGTCGCTTCAGACCCAAGCCAATTTAACTCTTGGAAAGCCGATGCGGCCGGGCATAGACCTGTTGAGCGCTATGGTCCGGATTCACCTGAATATGATAAGGCCGCCCGCATCGCGGATTTGGTGTTCTCGGGACAGCTCGAAGATCCTACTGGCGGCTCTACCCAATACAATTCACCTGAGCAAAGGCCGCAATATGTAGCGGGTCTGGACAATATAAACTATGATGCGATTGGTATTCGCGATTTACCTTTATCAGAAGAGTATCGGCAAAACCTCTCGAACATTGTTTC
>JALWPK010000162.1 GCA_026995045.1 Gammaproteobacteria bacterium
AGATATCAGAAACCCAGATCAGCCTGTTGGCTGTTGCAGCGACGTTCAGGTCAAACCCGACATCCCTGTCACGCCGCTTTCCATCGTTCAGGTCGTTGGCACTGTAAATCAGATTATAACTGCGAAGATACCACCCCGGTCCCGGCACCGTTGCAGCCTTGATCCCCTCAACACCATTGACGTAACGGCTGGCTAGCGAAGCCCCCGGGGCAAGAAATGCCCCCGCCACCAGCAAAAGACCTGCAATCAACAACTGTTTTTTGTAAAACATGAGCTCCCCCTCTTTTTCGCGCAATTATCACACCGGCGTACGGGTATTGATGTGGCTCCAATGAACTATTTCCGGATGCAGTGAAATGCGTTTATATCCACTCAGATGCCACCTCCCGGCAGAAGCGTGCCTGCGTCACCAGCCCGATGGAGCTATATCAGTGAATAAAGTACATACGTATTCTGTGCTGCGTGTTACGAGCGCAACGCCCATCAGGTCAGTCGGGGTTTGATGATGGAATTGTTCGAAAAGTTTTCCGGTATAAAAAAACTTCAGGACAACCTGTTACGAACGGGGATATCCCCATTCCAGGTAACTACTGAAGTACTCGTCGACCCGTCACATGGCCGTGTAGAGGGCACAGAATCCGTCATTGCCTGCTCGAACAACTATCTCGGCCTCACGTTTGACAGGACATGCATCACGGCTGCGAAACGCGCGCTCGATACATTAGGCACAGGCACTACCGGTTCCAGAATGGCCAGCGGAAACTATCTCGAGCACATACGCCTTGAGAATGAGCTGGCACGTTTTTTTCACACAAAACACGCCATCATATTTCCTACCGGTTTCAGCGCCACAATGGGAATTTCATCAACCATTGCCGGCCCAGGTGAGACAATTCTGCTCGACGCCGACGTGCATGCAAGCCTGTATGACGGTGCGAGGCTGAGTGGCGCAAAAATCATCCGTTTCAAACACAATGACATGGCCGATCTGGACAAAAAGCTCGCCCGTTTGGGAAATGAGGCCTGCCGAAGCGCCATCATTGTCGAAGGGATTTACAGCATGCTGGGGGACACCGCTCCGCTGGAGACTATTGTGGCCCTGAAGCAAAAATACCGGGCATGCCTTGTTGTCGATGAGGCGCATTCAATGG
>JALWPK010000163.1 GCA_026995045.1 Gammaproteobacteria bacterium
AAGGGATAGAGAAAGGGATAGAGAAAGGGATAGAGAAAGGGATAGAGAAAGGGATAGAGAAAGGGATAGAGAAAGGGATAGAGAAAGGGATAGAGAAAGGAATTGAGAAGGGAATTGAGAAGGGAATTGAGAAGGGAATTGAGAAAGGAATAGAGCAAGGAATAGAGCGAGGTGAGGCAAGCATATTGCTGCGTTTGCTTAATCTGAAATTTGGCCAGTTGGATGCCGCTATTGTTTCACGTGTAGAAAAAGCCAGTGAAGCGCAGTTGTTCATCTGGTCAGAAAGGATATTGAGTGCAGAGAAGCTGGAAGATATTTTTCATTGATGCGTGGTAAAGCGTGAAGGAATTTTCGGGATCAAATGAAAATTAAATGTTATAGAGACCGGTTTAACCTTTAGTCGCTCACATTGATACCCTGAAAGACAGAAAATGCAAGGACGACAACGACAACCGGTTTTATCAACCACCCGCAACGCCTTCATCCAGAGCGGCCTGGCGAATCATCCCGCGCTCAAGCTCGCAGCGCTCGGCGATTTGAAGTACGACCAGCTCGATCAGGCCAGCGACCCCGCCTATCTCGCGCCGAGCGATGAAATCGTGTTTAGCGATGAAATCAAGGCGCAAGCCAAAGCGCTGGACTACGACGCCGTCAAAATCTACCACTGGGTGCGCAACCACATCGAATGGCAACCCACCTGGGGCGCGACCCAGAACGCCGCACTCACGCTGGCGGCCCGTCGCGGCAACGCCATGGACATCGCCAGCCTCACCATCGCCCTGCTGCGCGTTTCGCACATCCCCGCCAGATACGTGCATGGCGCCATCGAAGTAGAACCCGAAGCCTATAAAAACTGGCTGGGTGGATTCACCTCGATACAGGCTGCCGTACGCTATGCCGCCAGCAACGGCATCCCCACCACCGCCATCACCAGCGGCGGCAAGATCAGCAAGATACAGATGGAACACATCTGGGTGGAAGCCGCCACCGACTACTACCCCTCACGCGGCGCCATCAACAAAAACGCCGACCACTGGCTCGCGCTCGACCCCAGCTACAAACAATACAATTATCAACCAGGTCTCGACACCGTCGCCATCTCCGGCATCGACCCGCAACAACTCGCCCGGCAATTTGTCGACAGCGGT
>JALWPK010000164.1 GCA_026995045.1 Gammaproteobacteria bacterium
TGCATAATCAAATCATACGCCTTGCGGATTTCGGCGGTTTTTTCGGTCGCGATTTTAATCATTTCTTCCGGCAGGCCTTTGGCCACCAGTTTGTCCGGGTGATGCTGGCTCATCAGCCGGCGGTAGGATTTTTTGACTTCGGCGTCGGAACTGTCCTTGCTGACATCGAGAGTGGCGTAGGCTTCGTCGAGTGAAAATCCGCCACTGCTGCGCTGTTGATGCGCGCCGCCGGCAAGGTGTATCAGGTGTTCGATTTCATGCGGGCTGAAACCGAGAATGTCGGCGATATCGAAAATAATTGCACGCTCCGCCTGATGCAGCACCCCATCCGCCATGGCCGTGGCCAGCTGAATTTCGATGAACATCTGAATCAGGTTGCGGCGGCGGTGACACTCGCGCTTGAATTGCCGCACCACTTCGCGCAACGGGAAGTTGTTCTGCTTGCCCTCGTCAAACAGTTTGATAGCGGCTTTTTTCTGCTCGGGCGAGAGTTGCATTTGCGACATGATGTGTTGCGCCGCGTTGATTTCATCTTTGGTGACGCGGCCGTCTGACTTGGCGATGTGCCCCATGACCGAGAAGCAGGCGGTGAAAAACGCGGCCTGCACCCGTTGCTGGTCGCCGGGTGAAAACTCATCGGTCATTTTCAGACCTTTGTCGAAATTGCTGCCCAGCGCAACGCCCAGCAGCGCGCCCAGCGGGCCGCCAAACATATAGCCCAGCGCGCCGCCGATTACCTTGCCCCACCAGGCCATCAGAAAGTCTCGGTGTAAATAGTCATGTGCGGGGATTTTACATGGATTTCGGCGGTTCGACAGACGCGGTTATTCGTGCGGGCGGCCGCGAGATTGTAGTTGCAGAATCGCCGAACGCAGCAGCTCGGCCATTTCCAGCTGGTCGTGGGTTTCCAGTAATTGCTGTTTGTTGCGCCGGGTGACGGGCAGCAGATAGGAAAGAGTATTGAGCACGTCGAAGCTGTTGTTGTAATCGACGCGCTGGTCGCGGTGCAGCGGATGCGCCATCAATTGCTCCAGCGTATCGCTGAGGTCGGTATAGTCACGAAGCAGGCGCGGGTCTGACGCCTCATTGGGAATTTCCTGTATGGCGGCGGTGAGCAGACCGTCGTGTTGCACGCCGGCGTGATCGATCAGCACCTTGTGTTCGGCGGTGATGGTAATGCCGAGCAGGCCGTTGTCCAGAGTTTCCCAGTCGATGATGGTGACATAGTTGCCGACGCTGAACACCTGCGGCGCGTCACCGACTTCGCTGCCGCTTTCAATCAACACCACGGCGAAGCCGGTGTTGTCGCGCAGGCTTTCTTTCACCAGCCGCAGATAGCGTTGCTCAAAAATTTGCAGGGGCAGGGAACAGCCAGGAAACAGTACGGTGTTGAGTGGGAACAGTGGCAGCCGGAATTCGGATTCGTAATGCTGATTTGTCAATTTTCAACCTGATGCGCGAGTATCATGCGGCGGTATTTTTGCGCCTGCTTCATGTCGCCATGATTGGCCATATACTTAACGATGTGCTGACAGCAGTCTACCGTATACTCCGCATCCAGTTCCATCGCCATGTGCAGCGCCTTGACGCCGCCTTCATAATTCGCCTCCAGCATCAACCGGCCAAGTTCGTAACACACGCCGGCATCCAGCGCATTGGTTTCGAGAATTTCCATGTAAAGCGGCAGAGCCTTGTTGCGGTCGACATATTTTTCCAGCAGCAGCAGATACCGCCGGGCTTCGTCGTTGGACAGCAAAGCCTGCGCCGCCTGTTTGCGCATGGTTTTGAGTTGTTCTTTTTCTTCCAGGCCTTTTTTATAGCGCAGGCTCCATATGGACTTGTTGCGAAGATACCAGACATTATCCAGCTGTTTTTGAACAGCCACGAGACTTTCACCCAAAAAATGAACAGCGGCGGTTTCGGTTTTGCGTTTGGGGACAACGAAATCCTCCACCCCGAAAGCCTGCAGGCGTTGACGCAGATTGGCGTAGACATCGCCGGGTTGCGGATGGCGATTGAGTTCCTGTTCGTATATCAGTTGCGCATTGATGTCACTGAGTTTGCGATCAATGATTTTGTCCATGCTGCTATAAGGCAGCCAGGCGGGTTTGGCGCGGGTGAAGGCCATGTTGTTCAATTGTGGCCAGAATTCGTTTTCCAGATAATGTTTTTTTACGGCAAACACAGCGATTACTTCTGCAGCATTTTCCGGTGTGGTGACTTCAAGCATGTACTGATCCTTGTCGAACTGATCCAGCCTGACCGCCGCGCGGGTGGTGAGCTCAAATAACGGATTGAACCAGGCGAACAACAATCGAAAGGGAATATGGCTGATTCGCCAGTCAACCGAGTAGTAATCATCATACGCCCGCCAGACCTTGCGCAGATAAATCAGCCGGTGTTTGTAGCTTTTGTGTGCCGCCGCCAAATGGCCAATCTGTCTCGCCAGCAACAGCTTGAGATGCAGGGGCGACATGCATGACATCACCGGCAGGCCAATCAGCAAGGTGTTGTGGTAACGGGAAGGGAAGCCGTTGGTTGGTGTGCGCTGAATCTCGATTTCAAACCGGGTGGTGAGGCGGACATGGTCAATGGTTGGCGCCTTGTAGGTGAGCGCCAGGTCGTCGATGCGGTCGAGCAGCACCTTGAAATCCTGCCGGCTGAGTTCGCGTCCGGGGGGCAACGGCAACCGGACTTTGAACAAAACGATGGTCAGGCCGCCGGCAATCAGGGTGATAACCAGCAGCGCGGCGGCCAGCAGCCAGTCAGATATTTGCCAGGCGCTGATAGCGCTGTTGGCGATGATATACGCCAGGAAAGCAGGCGCCGCCAGGGCGACGACAGGAAACAGCAACAACGAAGCGTAGGCGAAAGCGGCCAGCAGCCAGCAAAGGAAAAAATACAATCCGGGGGACGAATCCGCCAGCGCATCCATTCTTTTCAGCCAGATTGTTCTCAAGAAAGTCATTGCAATCGTTGCGCCTTTTCCCGGATGCGTCCTCCGTCGGCCCTTGCGCGGGAACAGCGCAGGGGGTGTGGTGCGGACGGTATCCCGCTAGTATAGTTGGCGAATCCCGCGCTTGCCGACATGGGGCCGCCATTGCAATCTGTCACCACGCCCGTTCCGGAATGTCACTATCAACACGCCTGTGTGCGCGATCTGGCCTGGGTGATTGGCTCGCCACCACTGATGTCGCCGCCGCAGTCCGTTTGCCATTGGTGCGATGCCGACTGGAGCCGGCAGTTGTGGCATGACAGCCTGGCATGGCTGCAAACCGTTGATGCGAAGCCGCAAACCTTGCAGGCATTGTTGAACCACAATCGGGATCGGCGGCTTGGCAGTTATTTTGAAACCCTGTGGGCATATTATTTCGCCCATAGCCCACGCTTCAGCTTGTTGGCGCGCAATTTGCAGATCATGCAGGCGGGGCGCACGCTGGGCGAGCTGGATTTTGTGGTGCATGATCATGCCGCCGACAAAACCCTGCACATCGAAATGGCCGTCAAGTTTTATTTGGGGCTGGGCGACACCCGGCGGCAGGCGAACTGGCGCGGGCCGGGCAAAAAAGACCGGCTGGATATCAAAATGCGCAGCCTGCTGCAGCGGCAGTCAGTGATAGCAAGGACGCAGGCGGCCGCCGAACAGCTTTCGTCGCGGGGTATCCAGGTGGATGACTGCGCGGTGATTCTCAAAGGCAGGTTGTTTTACCCCGCTGACAGCGCGCTGCAAACCGGGCCACCGCGCGACAGTCACCCGCAACACTTGCGAGGCCGCTGGCTGCGCCGGCGCGATTTTGTTTGTGAGCCGGGCAAGTGGTATGCGCCGTTGCAGCGTAGCGGCTGGCTGGCCGGTCAGGGGCGGCGCGCGCAACAGGGTTTCGATCAGATGGCGATGCTGGAGGCCATGCTTGGCAGCGGGGAGTGGCGCCTGCCGTTGCTGTTGCTGGTGTTTCACGAAGAACAGGAAGTGGAGCGCCTGTTTGTGATGCCGGATGACTGGGCGGAGGATGAACCGGCGCAATGAGGGCGTGATGTTGCGACGAACGGTCGCGCAAAATGTGAACTGGCGCCGGTAAAAAATAAATAATGCGTTATAATCACGGGCTATGAACACTGAACACAAGCCCCTGGATTATCCGCTGTCGCGTGACGAAGTTGTGCAATTGCTGCAACAGTACAAAATTTCGCCAACCCGCCAGCGCATTGAAATCGCCTCCTATCTTTTTCAGCGGCCGCAGCATCTTTCAGCTGACCGGATTCTTGATGGCGTGAATGTTGTCGGCCACCGCGTATCGCGCGCGACGGTTTACAACACCATGGGGCTGTTTACTGAGAAAGGCCTGGTGCGCGAGGTTTTGATTGACCGCGAGCGAGTGTTCTACGATTCCAACAACAGTCACCATCACCACATATACAATGTGGACACCGGCGAGTTGCGTGATCTCGATAGTGTGCATGTAGACGTTCAGGGCTTGCCAACACTGGAGCCCGATCTGGATGTGGTCAGTACGGAAGTAATAATCAAGGTGTCTTCGCGATAGTGTAATCGACTCCATCATCGATAAAAAAGCCCGCATCATTTGATGCGGGCTTTTTTTATGATTGCTTCACAAACGGCTTGCGCTCAGTTGATAGCATCCAGATCCGCAACCAGCGATTTGCGCACATTGTCGGGAATCGGCTTCAGTTCGTGGTGATATTGCTCATGCTCCACCCCGGCGTTAATCGGTTTGCCGGCCTTGGCGTCGCGGATCATCTCCGGCGTCAGTTCAAACCGCAGGAAATGCACGGCCGAGGTCTTGTCGGCGGTGTCGCGCTCCAGGTCTTCATCGGCGATGGGATAAATCTTGTCGTGGCCTTCCACCTGCATCCACACCTTGTCTTCAATGCCAATGAGTTTGCCCAGCATGATGCGCCGGGTGTTGATATCCGGGTACTGAATCATCATGGTGCATTTCCAGTTATGACCATCCGGAATCAGCGGGTTGTAGGCGTCGAGTTCTTCCTGAATGCCTTCGGCTTCGAAAATGCGTTCGGCTTTCAGCATTTCCTGAATCTGGTACTGCATGATCAGCCGGTCTTCGAATAACAGTAGCAGATTGTCACCCAGTTCAAGACGGCGATTCTGCTTGTGCGCCATTACCTCACGGCGGAACTGGTCGCGGATTTCGGCATATTTTTCCAGTGTGTACAAATCGTCTCGGGTCAGTTTGTTCATAATCCGTAAGCTCGGCGTAAAAGTGACAGGGGGTGCTCCGGCTTGCTGCCGTCGGCCAGCCCGGCTTCGATGTGATGACCGGCCATGGCGCAATCGCTGGTGTAGACATCGGCGTCATTCTGCTTGACGCGGTTGACCACCGGACGGCAGATTTTCATCGCCATGTCGTGAAACTCGGATTTGAAGGTATAGGCGCCATCGTGACCGGAGCAGCGTTCAATCGGCAGCACTTCGGTGTCCGGAATCAGGTTGAGCGCATCGCGGGTTTTCATGCCGATGTTCTGCACGCGCTGGTGGCAGGCGACATGATAGGAAATCTTGCCCAGCGGGTTTTTGAAGTCGGTGTTGAGCAAGCCGGCCTTGTGGCGCAGCATCAGGTATTCGAACGGATCGAACATCGCCTGTTGCACCTTGAGTACATCGGCGTCATTCGGGAACATCAGCGGCAGCTCCTGCTTGAACATCAGCGTGCAGGAAGGCACCGGGGTGATGATGTCCCAGCCTTCGTCCACCAGCTGCGCCATGATTTTGATGTTGGCGTCTTTCAGTTCGGTCACGGTTTCCAGGTCGCCCAGCTCCAGTTTGGGCATGCCGCAACAGCGGGTGTCCTGAATCAGTTTGACCGGTATGCCGTTGTGCTCGAATACCTTGATTAAATCCTCGCCCAGTTGCGGCTCGTTGTAATTGCCGTAACAGGTGGCGAACAGGGCGACCTTGCCAGTGGTGGTTTCTGTCGCCTTGACTTCAGCCGCCAGTGGCTGGTGTTTGCCTTCACGTTTTTGCAGCGTGTTGCTGTGGTATTTCGGCAGTATCGGTTCCGGCGAAATGCCCAGCGTGCTGTCCAGCAGTTTTCGGGTAGCGCCCATGCTGTTGACCGCGTTCACCGTCTGGCTGATGACCGGCAGGCTGGCGAACTTGCCCAGCGCATCAGTGGAGGTGATCAGCTTGTCGCGGAATTTAACGTCGCCTTTTTTGAATTTGACCGCCTTGGCGCGCAACATCAGGTGCGGAAAATCCACATTCCATTCGTGCGGCGGCACGTAGGGGCATTTGGTCAGGTAGCACAGGTCGCAAAGGTAGCAGTGGTCGACCACTTTCCAGTAATCGTTTTTGGCGACGCCGTCGACTTCCATGGTGTCGGATTCGTCGACCAGGTCGAACAGCGTGGGGAACGAGCCGCACAGGCTGACGCAGCGGCGACAGCCGTGGCAGATGTCGAACACGCGTTCGAGTTCCTCGAACAGCGCGTTTTCATCCCAGAATTCGGCTTTTTCGTGTCCGAGCGGATGCCTCGTGGGCGCTTCCAGACTACCTTCACGCATAATAATGTCCCGTAGAGTAAGCGGGGCTGGCAAGCGTGCAGCATTACCAGCCCCGGATGACTCGGTAATGAGCCGTGATTAACCGTCGAGGTTATCCAGTGCTTTCTGGAAACGGTTGGCGTGTGAACGCTCGGCCTTGGCCAGGGTTTCAAACCAGTCGGCGATTTCGTCGAAGCCTTCATCGCGCGCGGTTTTTGCCATGCCAGGGTACATGTCGGTGTACTCGTGGGTTTCACCAGCGATGGCTGCTTTCAGGTTGTCAGCGGTTGAGCCGATGGGCAGGCCGGTAGCCGGGTCGCCGCTTTCTTCCAGATATTCCAGATGACCGTGCGCGTGGCCGGTTTCGCCTTCCGCAGTCGAGCGGAAAACAGTGGAAACATCGTTGTAGCCTTCCACGTCAGCTTTTGCTGCAAAGTACAGGTAACGGCGGTTAGCCTGTGATTCACCTGCAAATGCATCTTTCAGGTTTTGTTCAGTTTGTGTGCCTTTCAGGCCCATGGTCCTCTCCTTTTAATTAGGTTAGTAATAATGATGTTCGGGGGCTGAAGTGTATACCAAAACAGCCCGTTTTAAACCCTGCAAATTGTCGTATTCGTGCAGAGTCAATAGTTTGGATTTAGTCTATGAGTGCGCCCCCGGCATGTCAATAGAAAGCCCGATTGACATTAACTATATGGCTGATAGTCAGTTTCTCTCACGAACCAGCCGGAAGCCGGTCACCGAGTAGGCGGTGTCCGGGGTGTCCGCCGCGCGGTAGCCGGGGCGAATCAGATGCGGCGGGCAATGATAGGAGCCGCCACGGCGAACTTTTTTGTCGCCATGCGCCGGACCTGACGGATTCAGCATGGGTGAGTTGCGGTAACTGTCCGGCGCATACCAGTCGGCCACCCATTCCCATGCGTTGCCCAGTGTATCGTACAGGCCAAACGCATTGGGCTTGAGTTGGCCCACCGGTTGCACTTCGTCGTTTGAGCTGTGCAGATACCAGGCGTATTCATCCATGTCGAGTTTATTGAACGGACGCAGCGCGGTGCTGCCCGCGCGGGCGGCGTATTCCCATTCGGCTTCGGTTGGCAGCCGGTAGTGATACTGCCGGCTGCGTTGATTGAGCGCCGCCAGGTAATCCTGCACCCAGTTCCACGACACTGAAACCACCGGCAGTTGTTTCCATTCCGCCCGTTGCCAGTGACTGCCGGGGCCGGGTTTGTCGCCCATGATGGCATGCCAGCTGGCCTGGGTGACTTCGGTGGTGGCGATTTGCAACGGCCTGTCGAAACGCACCCGGTGGGCGGGAATTTCGTCGTCGATCATGGCGTGTTCGGTGTCGGGAATTTCCGCCAGCGCTTCGTTGATATCGCTGGTTCCCATGGTGAACTCGCCTGCCGGCAAGGTGGCAAACCGCAGACCGGTGAGCGCATCGGTTTCAACCGAAGGCGGCGCCAGCGCCGTCAGGGGCAGCAAGGCGGCGAATAACAGTGTAGCGATTGTGGCTTTCATAGTGGTCTCCCGCCGCTATGCGTATAATGTCCGACTGAATCGGAGGCCGGAGGTTTCGCTTTTGGCCGGCTTGTTGTTCATGATAATGATTGAGGATGTTCATGCCAGAAAATAATGTCACACGCGAAGTCGATGTCGCCATCATTGGCGCCGGCAGCGCCGGTCTGTTCGCCATGTCACAGGTGCGTCGTCACACCGACAGTTTTGTGTTGATTGATGGCGGCGAGCTCGGCACCACCTGCGCGCGCGTCGGCTGCATGCCGTCGAAAGTGTTGATTCAGGTGGCGGAAGATTTTGCCCGCCGCAAGTTGTTCGAGCGCGAAGGCATCGGCGGCGCGGAGGAACTCAGCGTCGACAGCGAAGCGGTGATGGAGCATGTGCAGGATTTGCGTGATGTGTTTGTCGACAAAACGCTGGGTACAACCGACAACCTCGGGCCGGAGCACCTGATCGAAGCCCATGCCAAATTCGTCAGCAATGATACGCTGGAAGTGGATGGTGAACGCATTCGCGCCAAAAGCATTGTCATCGCCACCGGCTCATCGCCGATTGTGCCGGAAGCGTGGCGCGCTTTTGGCGACCGCATCATCACCACCGATGATTTTTTTGAGCTGGAAAGTCTGCCGGACGCCATGGCGGTGATCGGGCTGGGCGTCATCGGGCTGGAGCTGGGGCAGGCGCTGAACCGGCTGGGCGTGCGGGTCACCGCGTTCGATCAGCTGACCACGCTGGCCGGCTTGCAGGATGCGGCGGTTAATGAACAGGTGGTGAACATCATTGGCCGCGAACTGACCATGCATTTGGGCGAGCCGGCGAATGTCGAAGCCGAGGGTGAAAAACTGCGTGTCAGCGCCGGTGACAACAGTGTGGTGGTCGACAAGGTGCTGGTCAGCATCGGCCGCCGGCCCAATCTTGACAGCCTGACGCTGGAGAATGCCGGTATCGAGCTGAACGAACAGGGCATCCCGGTTTACGACCCGCACACCATGCGCATCGGCGACAGCAACATCTTTATTGCCGGCGATGTTGACGCCGACCGGCTGCTGCTGCACGAAGCCGGACACGAAGGCCGCGTCGCCGGGCTCAATGCGGCGCGTCTGGCGCAGGGCGGCAGCGTGGACCGTTTCCGGCGTAAAATCCCGTTGGCGATTACCTTCTGCGACCCCAATATTGCGACAGTGGGCGCGTCATTGTCCGAACTGGACGAAAGTCGTATCGCCATCGGTGAAATCGCGTTTGGCCCGGTTGGCCGCGCCCTGATGATGGGCAAAAACCGCGGCCTGCTGCGTTTGTATGTCAACAAGGCGGATGGCCTGCTGCTGGGGGCGTCAATGGCATGCGTGAAAGGCGAAAACCTGGCGCATTTGCTGGCCTGGTCAATTCAGCAGGGCCTGAGCGTTTTCGACATGCTGAAAATGCCGTTTTATCATCCGGTGATAGAGGAAGCGTTGCAGGCGGCGCTGTATTCTGTGCTGCACCAGCTGGATGTGAAACAGGAAGTGGTGGAGCTGGAAGCCTTTTAGCAGGTTTTTTCAACAGCCTGCTTTATACGACACAACCGCTGTTGCAGCGGGCGACGTTTCAGTCCCGGTTGCGGCGGGCAAACAGGCCAAACAGACTGAGACCGGAACCGAACAGCCACACAGCCGCGGGAGCGGGCACAACCATCGGTTGTTGTGTGTAGTAGGCGCCAACCAGCGAAGGCACGGCGGATGCGCCACTGATGTCCATGCGTATGCTGTCAACAGCTTCCGCGCCGACGCCAAACAGGTCAAAGTCGATATCCATCACAAAAATCGGAATATCGGTCAGGCTGCCGGATTCACATGCGCCGGAGCCGTCATCAATACAGTAATGGGTGTAGGTAATGGCGCTGAGGGTGTCCATGCCCAGGCTGGCTCCGCCGCCGAACAATGTCAGCCCGATCTGGTGTGTGCCGGCGCCGACAAAGAAAACAGAAAGATCGACGCCATCGCCGTTGTATACGCTGGTCGCGCCGCTGGCGTCGCTGAACGTGAGGTCGATGGTCGCCGGGTTGTCATAGCTCAATAGATAGCTGGAAGCCGATGCGTCCGACAGCGCCGTCTCCAATGTGGCGATATTGGAACTGAAGTTGCCATGGAGCGCGGATTGTGCGCCCAGCGCGGCAAAATCATAGCCCGGAATGTCAATTGTGATAGCCGAGGCGGATGAGCTGAAAATGGCTAATAGTGCTGTACTGAAAAATCGCATAATATTTCCTGGTTAACGCGGTGACCCGCCACCGGGCAGCGCGCCCGGCGGCGCGGCAGTTGGTGTAGGCGGCGTGGCTGGCAATGGCGGCGCCACCGGAGCCGGGTTAATGTCCGATGTAATCATAGCCGGTTTGCCACGAAACGCACTGTTGTCATTTGGTCGAAACTGCAGCTTGCGCTGGTTAATTTTGACCGCGGTGGTTTTCGGCGCCGCCGGGCCACCGGCGGCGGGCTCCAGGCCCAGTTCCCAGAAGCCCCAGTCGTATACTGAATCGACGAAGCTTGCATCCTGTTGGGCAGTCATGCCGACAGATGTCCAGGCAATCAGGCTGGCAGCCAGCGCCATGCGCGCAATGCGCACGGTGGCTTGCCGTTTGATCACATTTTCATTTGATTGAAATAACATGGTTACCGCTTTGGGTTCATTTAATGGTTTGTTTAGTCTGTGTGTATACATAATCTGTGCCACCCTTAATTTTTTATAACATTTTCATATAGTTAAGATGCTGCCGCCTGAGTGGCGATCCAAAAAGCAAGTATAAAACCCTGCGATGCCGGCAATGTGTAAATTAAACTGTCTGCTGGCGGGGTTAAATTGGAGCCACCGCGTCACTTGCCTGCCATCAATACGCTGAAGATTGCAGTTGTGAGTAGCCGGTGCTATTGGTTCCGGCAAATATTGCAATAACAATCAACAGCTTGCAGCTTAGCCTCTCGACAGCTGGCGTTTAGTGACGCTGTTCTCAGTTTGCGAAAATAAAACAGGCGCCCGAGCATGACTGTTGTAATAATTTCCGACTGAAGTCGGCATTATTTACATGCTGATGCCATATTGGCCAATAAATAACCAAATGTGATGGTGTCAGGCCGCGGCAAGCAAAAAATCGAGTTGGTATATTTTACGCTTTTTGCTGTTTGATGCCGAGCCTGTTAGTGGAAATAACGTGACCAGTTGAGGCTGAACAGATTGCGCCGGTAGTCGAGCGAATCCGCATTGGAATCGCTGTTCACAGAGGAGTATTCGATGTTCAGAGTCCAGCCTTTCAGCACGCCCTGCTGGTAGTCATGGTTGTAGCCCAGTGCAACATAGGTTTCGGATTCGTCACGAATCACGCCCACGTTCGGGTCAATGGCGACATATTCGTATTCACGCGCATGCGCGCGCATGTACAGGCTGGACTGTGTGTTCAGGCTGGTAAAGCCGCCAGCGTAGAATTCGTCGAAATCATAACTGAAAGCGTTGTCATCAGCGTCATTATTGCTGTCGCGCAGGCCGATTTCAAAGCCGGTTCCGGCGGTCGGCAAGTACATGGCGTAGCCGATGCCGAACAGGGTTTCGCTGCCGTCATAGCCGGCGTTGGCGGCGTCGCTGTAACGGTGAGCGGTGTAGGAGGATTCCAGCACCAGGCTGCGGTAGTCGCCAAGGTCAAAGCGGATGCCGGGGCTGAAGGAGACAAACGTCGCCAGCGTGCTGTCGCCCAGCACGATATAGTCCGCTTGCAACACCGCGCTGGCGCGCCAGCGGCCCGGGGTGATAAAGGACGGGCCGGTCGAAACCGTGGCGACGTGCAGGTTGAAATCGTTATCTTTATTGTAGACGTTGCTGCTGAAAGTCGCCTGCGACCGCCATTCAAACGCCGTGGTGTTGCCAGCCAGATCCAGCGGGTGTTTTCTGGCGTAGCGGTGAGCGGCATTGAGAACCAGATCCGAGCCAACCGAAGCCAGCTCGGTCGGGCTGCTGGGATTCAGGCCGGTGCCGATAGCCTGGCTGGCGTTCAGATTGGAGTTATGCAGCAAGCCGGCTTTGACGTAGTAGGACAGATAATGCTGGCCTTCGGGTTTCTTTTCATCCTTCGCGACCTGTCCGAGATAGGCGAGAATCGACAGCCGAACATTTTCTGGCGTATCCGGCGCATCCAGCACGGTTTTAAGTTCACGCATCGCCGCCTGATACTGACCGGTTTGATGATAGGCGACCGCCAGCTCCAGCCGCACCCGGCCGAGATCGGGGTTGGCGGATAACAGCGCTTCCAACATGTCGATGGCGGCGAAGATGTCACCGGTATCGCGTTTTTCCAGCGCTTCGTCAAACAGCTTTTGGGTAACCTCTTCCCCGGCGGCGGTTACAGCCAAAGGACTGCCCAGGCACAGGCCCAGCAAGCCGGCGGCGATCAATGTGTGAAGATTTTTTTCCAGTAATTTCATGGTATTTGGCTGTACACCCCATTCAGGATGCGTATTATACCCATCGATGCATCCAAATAACCAATTCAGACCGGCGATGATAATGGCGCTGTGGTTGTTCAGCCTGCCGCTGTTCGCCAGCAACCAGCCTGTTCAGACTGCGGCGTTGTTCGGCTACCAGCAGTTGGCGCGCGACAATCTGGCGATTTTTCCACAATGGCTGTCGGTGCTGGAGCGTCATCTCAAGGAGCTGGCGCCGGCGGGTGACTGCCGCGAAACCCGCTTCAACCAGTGTTACCTGAAGCACTGGCTGGCGTTTCTGGAAGCCATCCAGCCGCTGGATGAAGCGGAGCAGGTGCGCAGGGTCAACCAGTACGCCAATGAAAAACCCTATGTGCTGGATATCGAAAATTACGGCATCGAGGATTATTGGGCGACGCCGCAGGAGTTTTTGAACAACAGCGGTGACTGCGAGGATTACGCCATTATCAAGATGCTGTCGCTGAAAAAACTGGGGATTCGCGCCTCGCGCATGCGCGTGGTGGTGGTGCAGGACACCAACCTGCGCGTGGCGCATGCGGTGCTGTCGCTGAATGTGAATCGCGATATCATGATACTCGACAACCAGATTAAAGAAGTGATTTCACATAAGAACATCTTTCACTATGTGCCGGTGTATTCGGTGGGTGAAAGCCAGTGGTGGATGCACCTGCCCAACTGATGAACAGCACACGACAACGCAGCAACAAGGCCGCCATCATCGCCAGCAGTTTGCTGGTGGCGTTTATTCTGGTGAGCGTGTGGTTGCTGAAGCAATACATCGATCAGGAGCGGCAACGCGACTTGCAGGGCTGGCAGGACAGGCTGTCGGTGATTGCCGAATCCAAAAAGCGCAGCATCGAAGCCTGGCTGAACAACCAGCAACAAAACCTGAATGAGCTGGCGGGCAATCCGTTGTTGCAGATTTACCTCAGTGTCGACGGCGCGGAAGCCGATCTCAGCGAAGCGCAACGCGGTCAGATCGGCCACTTGCGCAACCTGATTGCCGCCACCGCCAGACGCGCCGGCGTGTTCGCGCAGGCTCAGGCAATCAACGCCAACACCCAAAGCGATACCCGCGACGGCCTCGCCATCGTCAACGCCGATGGCGAACTGCGACTGGCGACGCGCGGCTTTCCGGCGGATGAGGCGGAACTGCCGACCGCTGTGCGCAAGGCGTTTGACAGCGGCCGCATGGTGATTCACGGCATCTATCCAAATCGCGACAACGCGCCGCGCATGATAATGGCGCTGCCGGTGAAGCCGGTGCAGCTCACCGGCGGCAAACAGTTTGCCGGCGCCGTGGTGGCGGTGATTAACCCGCAAAACGGTTTGTACGATGTGGTCACCGAACAATGGATTACCACGGTCAGCGATGAATCGCTGCTGGTGAAAGGCGACGCTTTCAGCACCACCTATATCTCACCGCTGAAGGACGGCTTCAGGCTGTTTCATCAGGCGCCGCGCGCCAACACCGACAACGCCGCCAATTTCGCGCGCGACAATATCGCCAACTTCGCCATCAAGACCGATTACCGCTCAAAGCCGGTGCTGGTGACATCGCGCAGCATCGCGGCGACAGACTGGGTGCTGGTGCAGAAAATCAACGAGGCTGAGGCATTGCGCGAGTCATCGGCGCACCGTGAGTTTGTTTTCACCCTGTTCCTGCTCGCGGTGTTCATTATTACCGTCACCTTTATCGCGGTATGGCGGCACGCCACCAGCCTGCGATTGCAAAAAACCAGCGAGCGTCTGCAGGCGCGCACCGATTTGCTCAACGCGGTCAGCGACAATATTCGCGATCACATTCTGTTGCTGGATCATGACAACCGGCTGGTGTTTATTAACCGCGCGCTGGCGCACTGCGTGGGCAGCGGCGCGGGTGATATTCGCGGCAAAAGCCTGAATCATATTTTCAGCATGGAAACCACACAAAAGCTGACTGAGCTGGCGCAATCACCGCCGTCGGGCAGCACCGTGTGTGAGCTGGAAATCGGTGGCGAACTGCACGCCTACCATGTCAGCGTGGTGGAGCTGGCCAGCGGTCAGTACAAAACCTCGCGGTTGTTTGTGCTGCACGACATCACCAGTCTGCAACAGGCGCAGCAAAAACATCATCAACTGCTGGAAGGCATTATCAGCACACTGGTGCGCGTCACCGACATGCACGACCCGCATTGCGCGCATCATTCCGAGCGCACCCGCGAAGTCGCCATCGCCATTGCGCAGGCGGTGGGTCTGACCGCGCGGCAAATTGAAACCCTGGGCATGGCGGCGCTGCTGGCCAACATCGGCAAGCTGCACCTGCCGCGTGAGTTGCTCACCAAGATGGAGCCGTTGACGGCGGAAGAAGAAGCGCTGATGCACAACAACATCAACCACACCGTGGCGATACTGGAGTCGCTGTCATTCGACGGCCCGGTGCTGGAGATTATCAAACAGAAAAATGAATACCTGGACGGCAGCGGTTATCCGGCTGGGCTCAGTGGCGACGCCATCCTGCTGGAATCGCGCATTCTTGCTGTCGCCAACGCCTTTGTCGCCATGACCAGCGCGCGCGCCTATCGCCCCGGCAAGCCGATTCGCGAAGTGCTGGACAGCCTGCTCAAGGACGCGGACAAACGTTACGACCGCAAGGTGGTGGCCGCCCTGTTCCATGTGTCGGAGTTGCGCGCGGACTGGGCCGAATGGCAATCGGCCAGCCCGTCAGGCAATCAGTAGTCCGAGCGCCGCGGCCCGCTGTAACCGCCGCCGGCGACGGTGAACGGCGGCGTGCGGCCCACCAGCTCCTCAATAATCTGCAATTCCAGGTCGGTGTGATTGATAAACGGCGCCGGGCGAATGTTGTTGCCGGCGGCTTCGTTCGACAGGATATAGCGCGGCGCATCATGGTGTTGTGAGGTGATGGTTTCGGTGCTTTGCTTGTCCTTGTCGGCGAACAGGTCGACCACGCCGTAGCAGGTGCACACGTAAGACTGTTCCGGGTCGGCTTCCACATAAATGCCGGTGCCGCGAATGCCGATGGTGGCATTGGGCGTGTGCATTCTGTGCCGGGTTTTGCCGAACACCGACAACAGCTTGCCGGTCACCAGTCGCAGCGTATTGATTAGCAGGCCGCTGCCGCTGAGCTCCAGCCGGCTGTTGCTGCGCAGCACAAACGCATCCTTGCCGACGGCGAACACCACATGACTGCTGCGCCCGGTGGTGACCACATCGCTGGCGCCGATTTTGGTGTCCATGTTGGCGCGCTTGCCGTTGACGGCGACACGGCCGCGCATGTCATAAATGGATTTTCCCGGCTCCAGCACCTTTGGCACTCTGCCCATGGCGTAAACCGGCTGCAGGATGCCGGCGGAACCAGCGGCGGCAAACGCGCCGGCGGCCAGGGTTTTCACCAGAACATCGCGGCGCGGGTCATCGATTTCTTCTTTCGGTTTCGGGTATCGTATCCGTGTCATGATCATTGCTCGCAAGTGTTGGCCAGCCCGCTTTACTCGCGCCGGCGTGGTTGATGTCAATCCATAGCGATAGTTAAGCAGAGATTACAAGAATAATTGTGACTTGTGTTGCAAATCTTCACACCGCGCCGGGCCGCGCGATAAAACGGATTTATTTGCCCAGTGGAATAATGCTGAATTCGCTCACGCTGTTGTGTTGCAACAGGCTGTTCGCCAGCCGGTGCAGGTTGTCCGGGTTGCGGGTGTGAATGGTAAACACATATTGCAGGCAGTCGCCGGCCTGTTCCAGCTGGTAGCTGGGGATGCTGGATTTGAAATCGTGTGACTGCACGATTTCCACCAGGCTGTCGCGGTCGATGCTGTTGTCGCGCGGGCAGCGTACGGTGAGGCGGCTGAACGTGTAGGTTGGCAGCTTGCGCTCAAACCAGCCGAATACGTTGAGAATAATCAGGGTCAGCAGGGTGGCGATGGCGGCGGCGGAAAAGAAGCCCATGCCGGCGATGATGCCGATAGCGGAGGTAATCCAGATGGAAGTGGCGGTGGTCAGGCCGCGGATGGTGAGTTTTTCCTTCAGCACCACGCCGGCGCCGAGAAAGCCGATGCCGGTCATAATGCCCTGCGCCATGCGGGTCGGGTCGACGCGAATGGTTTCCAGCGGCATGCCTTCCAGCAATTCCCACTGAAATACGGTGAGCAGCATCAGCAGGCTGCTGGCCATGCACACCAGCGCGTGGGTGCGCAGACCGGCCGGCCGGCCATGATAGCTGCGTTCAAATCCGATCAGTGAGCCGAGCAGGGCGGCGGCCAGCAGCCGGATGATGACTGCATTGTAATCGTTGCTGAGGCTGAACAGGGATTCCATAGATTAACTATAGTTAGCCCCCCGTTATTTTGCAGCGCGTTATTGCACGGAGGAAATCAGCAGCGCAACAAAGGCCGCCAGCGCCAGCGCAATCAACGCAAAGGTTCCCCAGTGGGTTTCTTCCGCCTGTTTGCTGCGCTCGATGCTTGCCTTGACGCCCGGCCAGATAAAAAACAGCATGGCGAGAAGCAGAATGGCGGCGAGTATCTGTTGCCAGGTTTCCATCTTCAGTTTACCCCGGGGGATGTGGTGTTATTCAAATTTGTAGTGTTTTTCGATAGCTTCGACAATTTGCCAGCGGCATTTCATGCCTTTGGGGAAGGTCACCAGGTCGCCGCTTTCGATGGTCACCGGCTCACCACCCTGCGGGGTGACAATCGCCTTGCCTTCGATGATGTAGCAGGTTTCGGTCTGGTCGTATTCCCAGTCAAACTCGGAGATTTCCTTGCTCCAGGTTGGCCAGTCGTCGACAAACAGCACGTCCAGTTTGGCCGGGGTGACATTGTGTTCAATCGTGATGGTGTCCACGGTTTCTCGTCGGGTGATGAATTCGGGCAGGCAGATTGTATCAGCGACGCCCTCGCGTCGCCATCCAGTATAATGCCGGGCCGGAAAACAGCGAACAGCAGGATTCGATGGTGCAATCAGTCAATACGCCAATCTTTGATGTCAGTCTGGAGGATTTTGAACTGCGCGTTATCCAGGCCTCGCATGCGCGCCCGGTGCTGGTGGACATGTGGGCCGAGTGGTGCTCGCCCTGTCTGGTCATCGCGCCGGTGCTGCAGCAGTTTATCGACGAGCAACAGGGAAAAATTTTGCTGGCCAAGCTTGAAGTTGACGAAGGCGACAATATGAAACTGGCTGGGCAATACAGGGTGCGGGGTTTCCCCACGATAATATTGTTTGAGTCAGGTCAAGAAGTGGCCCGATTCAGCGGCGCGCAGACGCTTGGCTATATACGAACGTTTGCCCAGAAGAATATTAGCATGTTATGATATACACAAGGTTGGCGCGCTGGACTGCCAATTCCGACTAACCTGAAGCGTGAACGGAGAAAATGATGAAAACACTTCTACGCACAGCGGCAGTGATGTTTATCCTGCTGTCTGCAAATGGCGCCCAGGCCGGCTGGTTCTGGGATAACGATGACTGGGAATGCTGGGGACCTTACGGCAAGATTCCTGGTTGTAACCCGTATGATGAATGGGATCCACGTTACTGGATGGAAGAAATGGAAGACATCTGGGATGACGATGACTACTACGGTCCTTACGGCCCCTATGGCTATGGCCCTTACGGCCCGCCGCCGGTTTATGGCCCTGGTCCGGGTTATGCGCCGGCTGCGCCTTACGGTCCGCCGCCGGGCTACGCGCCCCCGCCGCCTCCACCGGCATACGGCCCCGGCCCGCGCTTTGCGCCGCCGCCC
>JALWPK010000165.1 GCA_026995045.1 Gammaproteobacteria bacterium
CCCGGATTATGGCTGCAACCCGCTCTATATAACGACTCATAACCTTCTGTATGGCGGCTTTTAATGAAGGCGACTCCAGATGCAGGCGATCCGAAAATAACAAACGCGGCAGGCCTTTATGTTTACTTATAAAGCTCAGTTGTTTTTGAATTAATTTTTCAAGGCGCTTATCCGCAGGTTCGCGGCTGCTAAAGACCACTTCCAGCGCACTGAATAAACTGCGGGCAAGAAAATCAATTGCGGCCGCAAAAATGGCATCCCGGGTTTTGAAATGGCGAAAGACAGTCGGCTGGGCAATCCCAACCTGATCGGCTATCGCCTGAGTCGTTACCCGTTTTACGCCCTGTTCCGCGGCCAGCATCATTGCCGCTTCGATAATTTCCTGCTTTCGTTCTTCGTGTGGCTTACCCATGATTTTATGAACCCTTAAGAGAACCGCTGATTTTCATTCAATTATAAGTTAACTACATTAACGCGCAAAACAGAACCGTTTTCTATTCTTAACTTATTTTTGCGCAAAAGCATTTTCCAGCCCGCCCTTTAAAACTGAGGTTTTTTCCAGCAGCATAAAAATGACAGGAATAACAATAAGCGTAAGAAATGTCGCCGCCAGCACGCCACCAATTATGACCGTCGCCAACGGTGAAAAACGTTCCGATCCCACAGCCATTTCCATCGCCAGTGGCAACATACCCGCCACATCCGACAGCGCTGTCATCATAATGGGACGATAACGAATGGAAACCGCTCCGATAATCGCCTCGGAAAGCGCTTTCCCTTCACGTCGCTGCTGTAATATATAATCGATTAGCACAATACTGTTATTCACCACCGTCCCGGTGAGTAAAACTATCCCCAATAACGCCGGCATGGATAAATATTTGCCTGCAACGAGCAAGCCGGCAGCAACGCCAATGAACTGCAGGGGAATGGCAAACATGATGGTAAGAGGATGTTTGAAAGAACGAAACTGAGCGACTAATACCAGATAAACTGCCAGCACGCCGAGCCCCAATGCCCGTATCATCCGCGTTCTTGCTTCCTCAAAATCGCGTTGCTCACCCACAATATCAATCTGATATCCCTGAGGCAGTTCAAGTTTCGCCAGCGCTTTATTGATATCGGCAATGGTTTCCG
>JALWPK010000166.1 GCA_026995045.1 Gammaproteobacteria bacterium
GTTTGAGCAGCTTTTTCCAATACCCCTGCAAGGTGGGACTGACAACCGGATCCCCTCCAGCATCCCGAATGATTTGCAGGGTTTGATTAAAGGCAGCCTGTGGATCCGGTTGCAATAAATACACATCCAGTAACAATTTTCCGTCCCCGATATAGTTGATATTTTTCGGGTAACGGTGGCCGACTTGATGCAGCGTGACATCCTCAAGCAAGGCGTTCATGATTTTTGCCTGAGTGAGTCCGCACTGGAATTTGAGAATAAGTTTACGGTTATGGTGATGCAGGGTTACCGTCTTATTGTGCGTCACGGGCGTTGAAATCACGGGGGCTGAATAGTCCACGCCTCCGGCACGAAAGACAGGATCGCGATTATTTCTGGATTTGAGCGTTAAGGTTGGCAAGGCAGGCCAATTTCCTTCCTGAGTAACCGCGTATTGGCAACCGGGGTCGGCGCTGGGGTGGCTGTCGAAAAAATACAGGGCGGTGCGTACCTGCGCACCTTCAAATTTGAAGCTGTCAGCGGGCAAGATGTATTCTGCCACTAAGCGAGGATCCCGGTAACACCGTTCGCGCATGCTGACAGGCAAAAGGGCCACGACAACCGAGGCGGCATCCAGCGCCTGATCAAGCGCATATTCATGACTATTGGCCGAGGTGTGCGGGCCATATTTTCCAAAGCAGGTACAGGGATAGGGTTCCATTAAGGGGCTTTGTAAATTTAGGGAGAAGGGCGGATTAATGATGGCCAGATCAAAATCACGGGCGGTTAGCGCCTCCATGCCGGTATGGACGAATTCATGGTGAATGTTGGCCGCTGCGGCATCTTGACTCAGGGCATCAATGCAACGCTCGTCGGTATCGCACCCATAGAGATAGCACCGTTCGACAGGGGCATCGGCGAGCAAGCGGCCATTCCCGACGGAATTATCGAAGACGGAAATCCGAGTTTTTTCCTCCATCCAGATATAAAGTGAAGGGGTTAACAATGCCCACAGGTTTTTTGCAATCCAGGCAGGAGTATAATACTGACTCTGCGTAGTATTTCGACGCGTATGTAAGTCAGCCAGCCGCCGCGCTTTTTTTGCACTTAAACCTTTTGAATTAACCTGCAAGGCGCGATTAAGCCAGCTCATGGG
>JALWPK010000167.1 GCA_026995045.1 Gammaproteobacteria bacterium
TTGAACAGGCAAGAAAAAGGACAAAATCCACATTCGCGTTTATTGGCGTTCATTTGCGGACTAAAAATCACCCCTTCCCCAACAAGGCTTCAACAAATTCCCGGGCGTGAAACTCGCGCAGGTCTTCAATGCCTTCGCCGACGCCGATGAAGCGTATAGGCAGTTGCAGTTTGTCGGCCACGGCGAACAGCACGCCGCCTTTTGCGGTGCCGTCGAGTTTGGTAATCGCCAGTCCGGTCAGGCCGATGGCGTCGTGAAACTGTTGCGCCTGCTGCAGGGCGTTCTGGCCGAAGCCGCCGTCCATGATCAGCAGGGTTTCGTGCGGCGCGTTTTCATCCAGCTTGCCGAGCACGCGCTTGATTTTGTGCAGCTCGTCCATCAGGTTGCTTTGTGTGTGCAAACGCCCGGCGGTGTCGGCAATCACCACATCGATATTTTTTGCACTTGCTGACTGCACTGCGTCGAAAATCACCGAGGCCGGGTCAGCGCCGGTTCCCTGTGCGATCACCGGCGCATCGTTGCGCCGGCCCCATTCCTGCAGCTGCTCGACCGCGGCGGCGCGGAAGGTGTCGCCCGCGGCCAGCAGCACGCTGCGCCCCTGTTTTTGCAGGTTATGCGCCAGCTTGCCGATGCTGGTGGTTTTGCCAGCGCCATTGATGCCGACCACCAGCAACACAAAGGGCTTGTCGCTGGCCGGGATTTGCAGGGGTTGTTCGGCGGCTTGCAGTTTTTCCACCAGCAGCTCGATCAGGGCCAGCCGCAGGGCTTCCGGATTGTCCAGCGCCTTGCGCGACAGGCTGGATTGCAGGTGATCGATGATTTCGGTGGTGGTGTCGATGCCGACATCGGCAGAGATCAGCGCGGTTTCCAGATCTTCCAGCGTTTCCTGGTCGGGTTTTTTCTTGCCCAGAAACAGATCGGCGAGACTGTCGCGGAAACCGCGGCGGGTTTTGGCCAGCCGCGTGACCAGGCTGGCGTCATCCGAAGTGGCTGCCTGCCCGTTTTGTGCAGCGCTTTCGTCTGCTTCGGGCCGGGTTTCTGCTTTGGGAGTTTTGTGTTTTTTGAAGCCGAACATCTTTTAATAAGTGGTGTCGAAGGTGCGGATATCCTATCATCGCCCCCGGACAAGTTGAATCATCATAGAAGGTTACATGAGTTATCGCATTATTACAGGAATAGTTCTGAGCATCACCTTGCTGAGCGGCTGCAACACTCTGCAGCAGGCGTCGACACCGCAGGCCACGCGACAGGCAACCGAGGGCGTGCAAAGCCATGTGCTGGATAACGGCCTCAAGGTGCTGGTGCTGGAAAACCATCGCGCGCCGGTGGTGGTGCAGCAAATCTGGTACAAGGTGGGCAGCAGTTACGAGCACAACGGCATCACCGGGGTGTCGCATGTGCTGGAGCACATGATGTTCAAGGGCACGGAAAAACATCCGGCGGGCGAGTTTTCCGAAATTGTCGCCGCCAACGGCGGCAAGGAAAATGCGTTCACCAGCAAGGATTACACCGCCTATTTCCAGCGCATTGCAAAAGACCGGCTGCCGCTGGTGATGGAGCTGGAATCGGATCGCATGCGCAATCTGACGCTGGACGCAAAAGAATTCAACAAGGAACGCGCCGTGGTGCAGGAAGAGCGCCGCATGCGCACCGAAGACAAACCCACGGCGCAGACCTACGAGCATTTCAACGCCGTGGCGTTCACCAACAATCCCTACCGCATACCGACTATCGGCTGGATGCAGGATCTGGAATCGATGACGGTGGACGACCTGGCCGAGTGGTACCGCATGTGGTACGCGCCCAATAACGCCACGCTGGTGGTGGTGGGCGATGTTTACGCCGAAGACGTGTTCGCGCTGGCGGAAAAATATTACGGTGATATCAAGCCGTCCAACATTCGTCCGCCCAAGCCGCGCCATGAAACCGAACAGCTTGGCATTCGCCGTTTGCAAATTGAACTGCCCGCCAAACTGCCGTATCTGATGATGGGCTACAAGGTTCCCTCATTAAAGACGGCTGACAATGAAGCCGACGCCTACGCGCTGGAAGTGCTGGCCGGCCTGCTCGACGGCGGCGCCAGCGCGCGCCTGACCCGCGACCTGGTGCGCGGTTCGCAAATCGCCACCAGCGCCAGCGCCGGCTACAGCCTGTACGCCAAACACGAATCGCTGTTAAGCCTGTCGGCGCTGCCGGCCGAAGGCGTCAGCACGCAACAACTGGAACAGGCCCTGCGCAAGCAGGTGGAAAAACTCAAGACCGAACTGGCCGATCAGGCGGAGCTGGATCGGGTCATCGCGCAAGTGGTGGCGGGCAAGGTGTATGAACAGGACTCCAGTTTTTATCAGGGCATGGTTATCGGCATACTCGAAACCGTGGGGCTGGGCTGGCAGCGCAAGGATGAATATATCGACAAGGTGCGCGCGGTGACGCCGCAGCAGATTCGCGAGGTAGCCAACAAATACCTGATCGACAGGCATCTCACGGTTGCCGAGCTGACGCCACAACCGATTGACCGGCAGGGAGGTGAATAATCATGATTACCCTGCTAGTTAATCGACTGCCGCGCGCGGTGTTCCAGATCATGCTGCTCAGCGCCTTGCTTGTCATCAGCGCTCAGGCGCGCGCGGCGCTGGATATCCAGAGCTGGCAAACCGGCAAGGGCGCGAAGGTGCTGCTGGTGGAAAACCGCGCATTGCCCATGCTCGACATCCGTGTGGTGTTCGATGCCGGCAGCGCGCGTGACGATGGCAAATATGGATTGGCGCAAATCACCAACAGCCTGCTGGACGAAGGCGCTGGCGGCATGAGCGCGCAGCAACTGGCGGAAGCCTTCGAATCGGTGGGCGCGGAAGTGTCGCTGGAATCGCTGCGCGACATGGCCTACGCCGGCTTGCGCACGCTTACCGAGCAACCCTATATGGACAGGGCGCTGGCGACATTCAAAAAAGTGCTGAGCCAGCCCGACTTCACCCGCAAGGCGTTCGAGCGACAGCTGGCGCGCTTCAAGGTGGCGGTGAAATCCCGCGAACAATCGCCTGCGGACATCGCCGAAGAAGCCTATTACAAGGCATTGTATGGCGATCATCCCTACGCCAACCCGGTGTCGGGCGACGCCAAAAGCCTGCAGGCGATCACTCTGGATGACGTGAAAGCGTATTACCGCAAATATTATGTGGCGCGCAATGCAGTGATTGCGATTGTCGGCAATATCAGCCGTGAACAGGCGCAGGCCATCGTCGATGATTTGCTGGTCGAGCTGCCTGCCGGGGAAACTCCGCCCGCCATCCCGGCGGTGAAACCGCTGCAACACGCCAAAACCGTGTTCATCGATTACCCGTCGGCGCAAAGCCATATTTTTATCGGCCAGCCCGCAATCCGGCGCGGCGACAAAAACCATTTCAACCTGTATGTCGCCAACCATCCGTTCGGCGGCAGCGGCTTTGCCTCGCGGCTGGTCAATGTGATTCGCGAGCAACGCGGACTGGCCTACAGCGTGTACAGTTATTTTTCACCGATGCGTGAAGCCGGGCCGTTTACCATGGGCATGCAGACCAAAAACGAGCAGGCCGCCGAGGCGATTGAGCTGCTGGGCAGCGAGCTGAAAAAATATATCGCCAGCGGCCCCGATGAAGATGAAATGGAAAAAAGCATCAGCAATATCACCGGCAGCTTTCCGTTGAATCTGGACAGCAACAGCAAGATTCTGGGTTATATCGCGATGATTGGCTTTTATCATCTGCCGCTGGATTATCTGGACAACTTTCTGGACAAGGTTCGCGCGGTGACGCGCGATTCCGCCAGACAGGCGTTTGCCGACACCATCCACCCGGACAAAATGGTGACCGTGGTGGTGGGCAAGAACGCGACCCGGTTGAACGGGGCGAACTGAGCTTGGCGCCGGGCCGCGTCAGAATCATCGGCGGGGAATGGCGCAGCCGCGTGCTGCCGTTTTCCGGTCAGCAGGGTTTGCGGCCAACGCCGGACCGGGTGCGCGAAACCCTGTTCAACTGGTTGCAGTTTGATGTGCCTGGCAGCCGCGTGCTCGACTGCTTCGCCGGCAGCGGAGCGTTGGCTTTTGAAGCCGCCTCGCGCGGCGCCAGCGAAGTGGTAATGCTGGAAAACCATGCCGCGGCCGCCAGCGACTTGCTGGCCAATATGCAAAAGCTGAATGCGGGGCAGATGCGACTCCAGCAGCAGGACGCATTGGCCTGGCTCAACCGCCCGGCAATTCAGCGTTTTGACCTGGTATTTCTCGACCCACCGTATCAGTCGGATTTGCTGCAACAGGCGGCGGACTTGCTGAACCGGCAGCGCTGGCTGGCGAATCATGCGAAGATATATGTCGAAACCGGCCGCGAAGTGAATGCGGCGGCGTTGTTGCCGCCCGATTGGCGGCAGCTCAAAAGCAAACAGGCCGGTCAGGTGGGTTATTCCCTGTGGCAGTGGAGTGAATGAATATGGCAGTGGTAGCGGTGTATCCCGGAACCTTCGACCCTGTGACCAATGGTCACAGCGACCTGGTGCAGCGCGCCAGCCGGATTTTTGAAAAGGTCATCGTCGCCATTGCCGCCAATCCGGCAAAAGCGCCGTTATTTGATCTTGAGCAACGCGTGGCGATGGCGCAAACGGTATTATCGCCGCTCGGCAATGTCGAGGTGTGCGGGTTTTCCGAATTGCTGGTCGATTTTGTGCGCGCGCGCGACGCGCATGTAATTCTGCGCGGTTTGCGCGCGGTGTCCGACTTCGAATTCGAAATGCAGCTCGCCAGCATGAACCGGCGGCTGGATCACGACATTGAAACCGTGTTCCTCACCCCGGCGGAAGAAACCAGTTTTATTTCCGCCTCGCTGGTCAAGGAAATTGCCATGCATGGCGGCGATGTGTCGCAGTTTGTCCACAGCAGCATTGTGGCTGAACTGGCCTGCGCCGTTGATAAAATGAACAACCCAGGTTAAAGATTCTCCAACATTTATGGCTTTATATATTACAGACGAATGCATCAACTGCGATGTGTGCGAACCCGAGTGTCCCAACGACGCCATCAGTCCGGGCGACGAAATCTATGTGATTGACCCCGACCTGTGCACCGAATGCGTCGGTCATTACGAAACCTCGCAGTGTGTTGAAGTGTGCCCGGTGGACTGCATTCCGCATGACCCCAATCATGTCGAGACGCAGGAAGAGTTGCTGGAAAAATACAACCGCCTGATGGCGGGCTAGAACGCACCATGCGAAGACGCTCCCTGCTTGCCGTCTTCTTTTTTGTTGTCCTGTTGCCGGCCTGTAGCTGGCAATCCACCCATACTCCTCCGCCCGCATTGCACGATGCGGCGATCGCCACTGCGCATCCGCTGGCGACGCAGGCCGGCGTGCAGATTTTGCAGCAGGGCGGCAATGCGTTTGATGCTGCCGTCGCGGTGACTGCTGTGCTGGCCGTGGTTGAGCCCTACAGCTCCGGTCTTGGCGGCGGCGGTTTCTGGTTGCTGCACAAGGCGCGCGACAACACCCAGGTGATGATCGACGGGCGCGAAAAAGCGCCGCTGGCCGCGCACCGCGACATGTATCTGGACGCCGATGGCGAAGTCATTCCGCGCGCCTCGGTGGATGGCCCGTTATCCGCCGGCATTCCTGGCGTACCGGCGGCGATGGCGCATCTTGCCAGACACTACGGCAGACTGCCGCTGAAGCAGAGCCTGCAACCGGCGATCACGCTGGCGCGCAACGGTTTTGCGGTGGATGAGCATTACCGCCGCATGGCGCAGTTCCGGCAGAGCGTGTTGCAAAACTGGGAAGACGGCGAAGCCATTTTTTTGCAGGATGGCGAGGTTCCCGATGTGGGTTACATCATCCGCCAGCCGGATCTGGCCAACACGCTGGAGCAGATTGCCAACCAGGGCGCAGACGGTTTCTATAAAGGCGAGATTGCCGGCAAACTGGTGCGCTCGGTGCGCGAGAACGGCGGCATCTGGACGCTGCAGGATCTGGCGCAATACAGCATCGTCGAACGGTTGCCGCTGCAATTCAGCTACAACGGCATGCGCGTGACATCGGTGACGCCGCCCTCATCCGGCGGCGTGGCGCTGGCGCAGATATTCAACATGCTGGCGCTGGGCAATTATGACAAGTTAAATGCGGTCGATAAAAAGCATCTGCTGATCGAAGCCATGCGCCGAGCCTACCGCGACCGCGCCGAGTATCTTGGCGACAGCGATGTTGTCGACGTGCCTGTCATCGAACTCGCTTCGATGGCGCATGCCAGACAATTGCTGGCCAATCTGGATATGCAGCGGGCGACGCCGAGCGCCGATTTGCCGCCGGTTGCGGTGGACAAGCTCGATGGCCCGGACACCACGCATTTTTCCATCGTCGACAAACAGGGTAATCGCGTAGCAGCCACGCTATCGATTAACTACCCGTTTGGTTCGTGCTTCGTCGCCGAAGGCACCGGCGTGCTGCTGAATGACGAGATGGATGATTTTTCATCCAAACCCGGTTCGCCGAATGTGTACGGTCTGGTTGGCGCCGAAGCCAACGCTATTGCGCCAGGCAAACGCATGTTATCCAGCATGAGCCCGAGTTTTGCTGAATACAACAACCGCATCGCGGTGTTGGGCACGCCCGGCGGCAGCCGCATCATCACCATGGTGTTGCTGGGCCTGTTGCAGTTTTACGATGGCGCCGATGCAACCACTATCGTCAATGCGCCGCGCATGCATCATCAGTATCTGCCGGACAAGGTGTTTTACGAGCCGGGCGCATTGCCGCCAGAGAGGATTGCCGCATTGCAGCAGAAGGGGCATGTCCTGCAACAACTGGATTCCACTTACGGCAACATGCAGGTGGTGGTGATGGATCGCAACACTGGCAGGCTCAACGCCGCCTCGGACAAACGGGGTGTTGGCAGTGCGCAGGTTTTGACTGTGGAGTAATTTATTCCAGCCCGAAGCTGCTGCGTTCGTTATGCGAGGTGTAGTCGTCCGCGCTTTTGGCTTTTTCAATGGCGCGAATCAGATGGCTGCGCTCCTGCTCGGACATGCCCATGTTGATGTAACGGTCGGCTGTGCGCAGTACTTCCTGTAGAAATTCAATACGATAATTCAGGTTTAACAGCGCCTTGGCGACAAAGAACGGGTCGATGTTCTTGTCCCGCATCTGTTTCGCCATGTTCAGCGCGGTTTCCATTTCATCCGGTGTGGGTTTTGGCATGTGTTGCTTTCCAGTTTGATACGACTTATTTATAGCGCAATTTCGCAGAACAGGTAAAGTCATGCGTCAGCCCTGGTAGCCCGCCCATTTTGCCAGTAGTTCTTTCAAGGCATACAGTTGCACCGGTTTGATCAGCCTGCCATTCATGCCAACCGTGGCGCATCGGTCTTCACTGTCGGGGAAGGCGTCGGCGGTGATAGCGATGATGGGAATAGAGTTGTTGGTTTCCCGAATCGCCAGACTGAGCTGATAACCATCCATCACCGGCATATTGCAGTCGGTGAGCACCAGGGTGTAAGCATTCTGTTTGAACAGTTCCAGCGCCTGTTTGCCGTTGTTTGCCTGATCACATTCATAACCGAACAGGGTGAGCTGATTGGCGAGCAACAACTGATTGGCCGGGTTGTCTTCCGCAATCAGAATGCGGGGCTTGCTGTCGGGTTTGCCTGTTGCAGGCGTGGTGGACTGTGGTTTGCATTCGACCGGCGCCGGATGCGTAGTGATTGTTTTCAGGGGTTCGGCGCGCCCGGGTAGCTCCACCCAGAACAGGCTGCCGTGTCCAACCCTGCCCTCAACACCCATTTCACCGCTCATATATTTGACCAGATCGCGGGTGATGGACAGGCCAATGCCGGTGCCTTCAATCTTGTTGCCGACAGAGTTGAGCCGGTTGAAAGGCTCGAAGATATATTCAATCTGCTCGACGCTGAGACCAATGCCGGTATCGCGAACCGAGATGCGAATGCGCTCGTTATTTTGTTTGCTGCAGGTAACAAACACCGAGCCGCCCGCCTTGTTGTATTTAATCGCATTGCTGAGCAGGTTGAGTAAAATCTGTTTCAGCGCGGTGTAGTCCGCATCGACGGTATATTGTTGTTCCAGTTCGCCGGTGACGGTGACCAGGTGTTTTTCCGCCAGTGAGCGGGTGAGCGATTGGCATTCGGTAAACAGAGTATTGACAGATACCGGCTGGATATTGAGTTGCAGCGAGCCTTCCTCGATGCTGGTGAGGTCAAGAATGCGATTGACCAGGCTCAGCAGATGCGAGCCTGCTTGCGAGATTTCCTGTATCTGTGAATGTTGCCGGCCGTTCAGCTGGTTGTCATATTCCAGCAGCTGGGTAAAACCGATGATGGCGTTAAGCGGGGTGCGCAGTTCATGCGACATGTGCGACAGAAACTCCGACTTGGCCTGGCTGGCCTGCTCGGCGGCTTCCTTGGTTTTCATCAGAGTGCGTTCACGCACATCGGCTTCCATGCGCAATCGTATGTTTGAATTGCTGTTCTGATAGATGCGTTTGGATGTAAACAGGGTGAACAGTATGTAGAAAGCCAGCAGATAGGACGCCACTTCAGAAAATTCGGTTTCTTCAGTGACCAGAAACAGTTCCATCAGTCCCAGTGCGGAAATCAGAAACAATGCAATGGCCTGTTTCTGATACGACAGGGTGGACATTGCTCCGCCGGTGACGCCAACCAGTCCAACCAAAATCAGCGCTTGATATTCGTTTACCGGCGTGTAGCCGAGCCAGATAAGCATTCCCCACCAGCCGCCAGCGAGCACCATGCCCAGCTGAAAGCGGTTGTTCCAGTGCCGGGTGTTTGCCTTGTCGTCGGCGCTGGCCTTTTGGTAACGCCACGCATCCCATGAGCGTATTATGGTGATGGCAAGCATGCCGGCAAACCAGATCTGCAAATTGCGCTGTGACTCGACGTGATTGTGCAGAATAACCAGATAAATTATGCTGACAAGAATAGCCGCGATGCTGGCGAAGGGAATGGCGGCATAGAGCATGCGGATTTCTTCGGCGCGAATGAGTTTTTCAGTATCGATGTTCTGTTCTTGTGTGGTCATAATGCCCGGATTCAGTCCAATCGGTGCAATCTATCATATTTGCTTGCCGGTTATAGACTGAAAACGGTTAAATAACAGCATGAAGCTTGAAGTGCTTTATCAGGATGGCGCTTTGTTCGTGGTCAACAAGCCAGCGGGCTTGCTGTCTGTGCCCGGCAAGGGGCCGGACAAGTTTGATTCCGTCGCCACTCGCGCGCAGCAAATGATTGAGGATGCGTTGGTGGTGCACCGGCTCGATTGTCATACCTCCGGGGTGATGCTGATGGCGCGCGGCAAGGCGGCGCAGGTTGAACTCAGCCGCCAGTTTCATGATCGTGAAACCGAAAAGGATTATATCGCCGTTGTGGAAGGTATTGTGCGGGATGAGGAAGGTGTAATTGATTTGCCAATCCGATGTGACATTGATAACCGCCCGCGGCAAATTATCGATTTTAAGCACGGCAAGCAGGCGATTACCCGTTGGTCGCGTCTGTCTGTGGATGGTGGTGTCAGCCGTTTACTGCTGCAGCCGGTGACAGGGCGTTCGCATCAGCTGCGTGTGCATTGTTTATCGATGGGGCATGCGATTGTGGGTGATACGTTATATGGAGGCGCTGCTGCGATGGAACGGGATCGTATGTTATTACATGCGCACAAACTAACATTTACTCACCCGGTAAGCGGTAAGCGTATGTGCATTTCGGCGCAATGCGAGTTTTAGCGTGTTTTTCGGCGCCGTCCCGGCGGGATTTAACGCCGTATCGCGCCACATGAAGCATTTTCAACAGTCTGCTAGTTTAGCTTCCAGTTGCTTAACACACTGGTGCGAAACCGCGCGCCGTCAAAATCAAACACTACGCCATCCGCAGTGATTTCATCCAGTCGCAGATGAGGCGTCAGCATGTCGCCCTGTTCCATGAAGTTGCCGTTAATCACGACACTGCGTTGCTGCGGGTTGCTGGAATACACATGCGCGGAGAATACCATGTCGGGTATGCGCGCCTGGATATCCAGCGGCAGGTCGCGCACATCCACCACGCTGACATAGTCGTTGCGAGTCTGCATGCTGATGGCGGGTTGGTAGTTGTCCATGCTGTGGCTGCTGGCGGGGGGAGCCGCTTCAGCTTGTGGCGCAGGCTGGTCTGTCTGGCGGATACGGATATGCGGTTCGATTGATGCTTGCGCAGGCGGAGATTGGTTGGGCGCCGGCTGCGGCGGAGGCGCCGGTTTTGCCGCTGGCACCGCAGGCGTACTGCTCATGGTCTGGTCAGGCGCAGGCGATGCCGGCATCGTGTTTATGGCGGCGCGGCGGTCGACCGGCTCGCCGGATGGCGCAAAAAATACAATCAATGCGATGACATTCAGGGTGATGACTGCCGCCAGAATATAGGGCCATACCGGTTTTTTCGGCTGTGCATATTGCAGGCCGGCGGAATGAATGGTTTGCACACTCGGGCTGTTGCCCGCGCCACGTTCCTGTTCCGATTTTTTCAGGGCTTCGAGTATGTAGGACATCAGCTTGCCTTGGATGGATAGAGCAGGGGGGTGTTTTCCCCCAGTTCGGTATTAAGGTGTATGAAGGTCAGTGGTCCGGCGATGCCATCGGGTATCAGTCCCTTGCCGAGCTGGAAGCGTTTCACCCTGTCAATCAGTTCATCGTTGTACAGGTCGCTGATGGTCGGTGTTCCGCTTTGCTGATAAAGCCGCGCCATCTGTTGATCCAGCCATTGCACCAATGGTCCGTTGTCGCCGGGAGCAAGCGCATTCTTGTAGAACGGTGGCGGTTGCCACAACAGGCTGTATTCGCCCAGCCAGCTGCGGTCAAGTTCATCAGTGCTGATTATATACTGGTGCTCGCCGGTATCCACGGTCGCCTGTTTGCCATCCAGCGCAGTCAGCGTGACATGAACAGCGTTGCCCAGCCGGTCATACAGTTTGAGGATGGCGGGGCGGTTGATTTTACGCAGACTGTTGAGATTACCCGTTTTGTGTAAACAGCGCAGCCCGCTATCGCTGGCGCGTTGACACGTAGAGGCGTCGCGTTTTGGATCGTAGTTGCGGCCCCACAAGCGGAACAGGGCGCCATAGGCGCCGGCAGTGTTATCGCCCTTGCGCGCGATCAGTTCAGCGAGCATGTTGCCGATGTCATCATGCCTGGCGGTTGACGCCGCCGTTGCGGTTTCCGCTGCAGGCGCCGCTGGTTGCGGCGATGACGTCCCGGCCTGATCAGATCCAGCTATGGCGGACGGTGATAACACTGATGCCGTTGATGCTTCGAAAGGCGTTTCTGTGATGACGGATTCAGGTTTACCGGTGGCGGCGACCGCGTCGATGGCTTGCTGTGCGGTGACGGGCGACTGTTGTGTTGACAGGCTGCTGTAAAGCAATGCGGCAATCACAATGAACAGGACAGCGGCGGCAGTCGCATACATGATCGGCCACAGCTTTTTCTGTTTCTTTTCGGTAACGGTTCTGATTTCACCAAACACTTCCTTTGCCGCCTGATCCAGCGTTTTGACATCGACATTCGGCTGGTTTTGCACATAGGCGCCAAGCAGCGCGCGGTCGCAAAGAATGTTGATTAAACGAGGAATGCCGTGACTGAGGTGATACAGACGTTTGACGGTGGCGTCCGGAAACAGCTGTACATTTTGCCCGGCGACAGCGAGGCGGTGACTGATGTAGGCCCTGATTTCTTCCCGGCTGAGCGGTTTGAGATGAAACCGCGCGGTGATGCGTTGCGCCAGTTGACGCATTTCATCGCTGGACAGAATATCCAGCAGTTCCGGTTGTCCCAGAATAATGATTTGCAGCAGTTTCTTCTTGTCGGTTTCCAGGTTGGTGAGCAGGCGCAGTTGTTCGAGCACGGTCGGGTCGAGGTTCTGCGCCTCGTCAATAATGAGCACGGTTTTCTCACCGCGCGCATGGCTGTCAATCAGAAAACGGTTGATGCGGTCGACGTAGGTTTTGATGCTGGCGTTTGCCGGGCAGTCGATATCGAGTTCATCGCACACCGTGGCCAGCAGTTCGCTGGCGGTGACCTTGGGGTTGAGCACCAGCGCGATATTGGCACCGTCCGGAATCTGGTTGAGCAGACAGCGGCACACGGTGGTTTTGCCGGTGCCGACTTCGCCGGTGAGCAGGATGCAGCCGCCATCGCTGTTGAGTCCGTACACCAGGTGCGCCAGCGCCTCGCGGTGCTGGTCTGTCATAAACAGATAGCGCGGGTCGGGCGCGATGGAAAAAGGCGTTTCCCTGAAACCGAAATAGTCGTTGTACATGGGTTGTGTGATTTACCTGCGCCGGGTTGCCGCCACGAGAACAAGGGTCGTGAAAAAGAATCGTCAGGCGCTCGCCCATTACAGCAGGGATTGGCTGCGGAATCAATCGCAAAGCGGCCGGGATTCCCCGGCGCAAAGCCGTTACAATGGCTGCATGACTGAGCCGGCCTACCCGCATCTGTTCACGCCGCTGCAACTTGGCGGCCTGCAGCTTGGCAGCCGTGTGCTGATGGGCTCGATGCACACCGGGCTGGAAGAAATGCGCGGCGGTTACAAAAAGCTGGCGGCGTTTTACGGCGAACGCGCGCGCGGCGGGGTTGAGCTGATTGTCACCGGTGGCATTTCCCCCGATTTTCGCGGCCGTCTGGCGCTGCCCACTTCGCAGCTGAGCTGGCGCTGGCAGCTTGGCAAGCACCGTTATCTCACCGATGCGGTGCATGACGCGGGTTCGCATATCTGTTTGCAGATACTGCACGCCGGGCGTTACGCCATGCACCCGTTCAGTGTGGCGCCTTCAGCGATTCGCGCGCCGATTTCACGTTTTACCCCCAAAGCCCTTTCCGATGCGGGCGTGCGTCGCAGCATCCGGCATTTCGTCAACACCGCGCAACTGGCGCAGCAGGCCGGTTATGACGGTGTTGAAATCATGGGTTCGGAAGGTTACCTGATTAACCAGTTCATCAGCGCGCACACCAACCAGCGCAACGATGCCTGGGGCGGTAGTTTTGAGCGGCGCATGCACTTTGCGGTGGAAATCGTGCGCTGTACACGCGAGGCGGTGGGCAAGGATTTTTTGCTGATGTTCCGGCTGTCGATGCTCGACCTGTTGCAGGACGGCTGCAGCTGGGAAGAAGTGGTGCAGCTCGCGCAGGCGATTGAACAGGCGGGCGCGGATGTGATTAACACCGGCATCGGCTGGCACGAAGTGCGCATTCCAACCATCGCCGCCAGCGTGCCGCGCGCCGCCTTCACCTGGGTGACGGCAAAACTCAAACCGCATGTTTCCATTCCACTGATTACTTCCAACCGCATCAACATGCCCGATGTGGCGGAACAGATTCTGGCTGAAGGCGAAGCCGACATGGTGTCGATGGCGCGACCGTTTCTGGCCGATGCCGAATGGGTCAACAAGGCGCGCGCGCAACAAAGCGAGCGCATCAACACCTGCATTGCCTGCAATCAGGGTTGTCTCGACCATGTGTTTCAGGCGAAGCGCGCAACCTGCCTGGTAAACCCGCGCGCCGGTTATGAAACCGAGCTGGTGTATGAAAAAACCGCCACACCGAAAACTGTTGTCGTCGTCGGCCTTGGCCCCGCCGGTTTGAGCGCCGCCAGCATCGCCGCCTCACGCGGCCATCGGGTGATTGCGTTTGAAGCAGGCGACATTGGCGGCCAGTTCAACCTCGCCAGCAAAATACCGGGCAAGCAGGAGTTTGCCGAAACCGTGCGTTATTACCTTCAGCAATTAAAATATTATGATGTTGATGTGCGAGCCAACACAGCAGCAAGCGTCGATGTTATTGTCAGGCTGCAACCCGATGCGGTGGTGCTGGCCACAGGCGTCACGCCGCGCACGCCAGATATTGAAGGCATCGATCACCCAAGCGTGATGTCCTATGTCGAGGCGATTAACGGCGACAGGGCGGTGGGGGACAATGTGCTCATTATCGGCGCCGGCGGCATCGGCTTTGATGTCGCCACCCTGCTGGTCGAGCAGTCATTGCCGCAGCATGACTGGTACAGCCAGTGGGGTGTGGACACCCAATACCGGCATCGCGGTGGCGTCACCTCGCCATTGCCGCTGCAACTGTCGCGCCGCATCACCATGCTGCAACGCAAGACCGGCAAGCCGGGCGCGCATCTTGGCAAAACCACCGGCTGGATACATCGCATGACGTTGCGCCGCGCCGGCGTGCAGTTTGTCAGCGGCGTGCGTTATCTCAAAATTGATGATGCCGGTTTGCATGTCACGCATGAAAGCGAAACAAAAGTGCTGGCTGCCGACAGCATCATTACCTGCGCCGGGCAATTATCCAACCGAACGCTGCTGGATGCGTTGCAACAGGCGGGATGCGAAGCACATGTTATCGGTGGCGCCAACAGGGCGGCGGAAATTGATGCCGAGCGCGCCATTCGTGAAGGCGCAGAACTGGGAGCAAGCTTGTGAACAATACCTTGTGGCTGTGCATTGTGTTTGTTTCTGCGTTGACGGTTTCGCTGGCGCAGGCCGGTGAGCAAAAAGCGGTGCAGCACAACACCGTCGACAGTTATTTGCAACAGCACCGGCAGGCGGGCGACAAGCCCAACCGGCTGATCGAGCAAAGCAGTCCGTATCTGTTGCAGCACGCCTACAACCCGGTGCAATGGTATGCCTGGGGCGAGGAAGCGTTCGAGCAGGCGCGCAGGCAGGACAAGCCGATATTCCTGTCGATTGGTTATTCCACTTGTCACTGGTGTCATGTGATGGCGCACGAATCATTCGAAAACCCCGGGATCGCAGCCTATCTGAACAAACATTTCATCAGCATCAAGGTTGATCGTGAAGAACGCCCTGACATCGATAATGTTTACATGACGGCGACCGAGTTGATAAACGGCCATGGCGGCTGGCCGATGACCGTGTTTCTTGATAACGACCTGCGCCCCTTTCACGCCGGAACCTATTATCCGCCGGAAGACCGTGATGGCCACACCGGCCTCAAAACCCTGTTGCAACGCGTTGTCAAACTGTGGAAGGAAGACAGGCAACGCGTAGAGCAGGCGGCGGCCAGTATCACCCTGCAAATCCAGGCCATTGCGGATGAGGCGCAGACGGGCGAACCGCTCGACGCCAATATCAGGGCAAAGGCGCTCAACAACATAGCGATGCGCTTTGATGATGAGTACGGCGGCTTCAGCGCTGCGCCCAAGTTTCCGCGACCCGGCATATTCCGTTTCCTGCTGCGTGAAGCGGCGCAAAACAAAACCGCGCTTGACATGATGGTGACCACGCTGGATGCGATGATGCGCGGCGGCGTCCATGACCAGATCGGCGACGGCTTTCACCGTTATTCTGTCGATGAGCAGTGGCGTGTACCGCACTTTGAAAAAATGCTGTACACCCAGGCGCTGATGGTCATGGCCTACAACGATTTGTACCGCTTCACCAAACAGGAAACATACTTGCAAACATCCAGACAGACGCTGGCCTTTGTCGAACGCGAAATGCGTGACGCCAACGGCGGGTTTTATTCGGCGCTGGATGCTGACAGCGTGTCGCCCGTCACCGGTAAAAAAACCGAAGGCGCCTATTATTTGTGGTCACAGGATGAATTGAAAAAATTACTGGATAAAGACGAGTGGGCGGTGGTGCGTGATGTTTACGCGATTGAGCCTACCGGTAACATCCATCATGCCTCTGCGGAAGAATTGCAGGGCCTGAATATTCTGGCGGTTGACGAAGATGCGCCGGATTTGAATGCGAAGCAGCGGCAGTGGTTGCAATCTGCAAGACAAAAGCTGTTCAAGGCAAGGCAAAAAAGACCGCGCCCGCACCTCGACGATAAAATTATTGCCGCCTGGAATGGCATGATGATCAGCGCGCTGGTCGATACGGCAAACCTGACCGGTGATGCGCGCTATACCCGGCTCGCGCAGCAAGCGGCGAACTTGCTCGCGCACAAATTTGTTGATCGTAAAAAACAACGCCTGTACCGGCGCATGCGTCAGGGCGAGGCGGGTGTAAACGCCGGGCTGGATGATTATGCGTGGTTCGTGAATGCGCTGCTGGCGTTGCATCAGCATGATCATCAGCAACAATGGCTGGATCTGGCAAAACAGTTGATGCAATGGCAACAACAGCAGTTTTATGATGAACATCACGGCGGCTACTTTGAAGCGGCCTCTGACCATAACTTGATGTTTCGCTCGCGTTCCATTTATGACGGCGCATTGCCGGCGGCGAACGCCGTGGTTATCGATAACCTGCAACAGCTTGCCGATATTACCGGTGAGAAAAAATGGCGGCAGTTGGCGCAGCAGGCTGTCGATGCTTTCGCCGCTTCGGTCAACGCCAGCCCGTCATCCGCTGCGTGGTTGCTGTCGGTGTTGGTTGACGATTGAACGCGCATGATAAAATGCGAGCATGATCAACCGCACCGTTTCCGTCGCGCCGATGATGGGCTGGACCGATCGCCACGCCCGTTATTTTCTGCGCCTGATTAGTCAGCATGCCCTGCTTTATACCGAAATGGTGACGACTGGCGCCATACTGCGTGGCCAGCGTGATGACTTGCTGCGTTACCATGCAGAGGAACATCCGCTGGCGATTCAGCTCGGCGGATCGGAGCCACGCGAGCTGGCGGAGTGCAGCCGTATTGCCGAGCAGCACGGTTTCGACGAAATCAATCTCAATGTCGGCTGCCCCAGCGACCGGGTGCAGTCCGGCATGTTTGGCGCCTGCTTAATGGCGAAACCTGAGCTGGTGGCGCAATGCGTGGAAGCAATGCGCCAGGATGTCAGCATCCCGGTAACAGTCAAGTGTCGCATTGGCATCGATGACATGGACAGTTACGCCGCGTTTGAACAGTTTGTTGATGCCGTCGCCGGCGCCGGTTGTGATGTCTTCATCGTGCATGCGCGCAAGGCATGGTTGCAGGGTCTGAGCCCAAAACAGAACCGCGATATTCCACCGCTGCAATATGATTATGTGTATCGGCTGAAGCAACAACGCCCGGAATTGACCGTCGTCATCAATGGCGGCGTCAAGTCGCACGATGACATCGCCGAGCACTTGCAGCAGGTCGACGGCGTGATGCTGGGGCGCGAGGCCTATCATAACCCGTTTGTGTTATCCGGCATCGACCAGCAGTTTTACGGCTCGGATGCGCCGCCACGCAGCCGGGAGCAGGTGCTGGGGCTGTTGATGGATTATATCGAGCAGGAAATGCAGGCGGGCGCAAGACTGCACGATATCACGCGGCATATACACGGCCTGTACCACGGTCAGCCCGGCGCGCGCGCATGGCGACGCAAGCTGAGCACCGAGGCGCACAAGCCGGGGGCGGACAGCAGGCTGATACAGTTTCGTGATTGCGCCTGACGATCGGTGCTGGTGGTTTTTTTTAACGCAGAGGCGCGGAGGCGCAGAGGTCGCAAAGTTTATCTGTGTTCATCTGCGGAAAACCGAAAATCCCAAAACAAAAAATTTGCGTTTATTAGCGTTTATTCGCGGAATGATTTTTATGGCAACCCCGCAGCCTTTGCGGTAAAAATACAACCCGTTATTTCACCATCTGGTTCAAATCAAATATCGGCAGCAGGATGCCCAGCACAATCAGCAGCACCAGCACGCCCATGGTGAGAATAATCAGCGGCTCCATAATGCCAACGATGTAGGCGATGAGGGTGACCTGTTCGCGTTCGAGTTGATTGGCGGCGCGTTCCAGCATTTCTTCCAGCTTGCCGCTGTTTTCCCCACTGGCGATCAGTTGCAGGGTCATCGGCGGGAACAGGCCACTGGTTTCCAGCGCGTTCTTGATGCCGCTGCCTTCTCGCACACGGTCGGTGGCTTCAAGTATGGCGTCGCGCATCGGCAGATTGGCGACCACCTGGGCGGATATCTTCATCGACTCCAGCACGGTAACGCCGCTGCCGGAGAGGATGCTGAAAGTGCGGGTGAACA
>JALWPK010000168.1 GCA_026995045.1 Gammaproteobacteria bacterium
GCTATATTTTGTCGATTTTTGTAGCAATAGCGGTGCTATTCCATAAAAAAATCGACTTCATCTATCGGCAAAATAATTCTTTTTTATCACACAAGCCTCCATGCTTATAAGTTGCAATCAGGAACGCCGGATTTTTTATCTGTATCAAGACGCTGAAACAGGAGTTATGCCGTAGCATAATGACTGTTTTAGCAACGCAGAGACAGGAAAAAAAGACAAGTTACTGGCTGCAGAGACTTCTTGAGCCGTGCACAACACGCATGGTTCTGACGTGTATTTCTCTACGGATAAGTTGCTCCCGGAGGAGGTCTTAATCCTTCTAAGCTGGACGCATGGTTCTGACGGGAGAGAGGAGCACGCCATACCAAGCGTGTACATTTCCCGCCACAGCACTTTGGCTATCGCACAAAGTGTGTGGACTCCGCATACTGCTCCTTGCTGCGCTGCGGGGCTGTTGCTCCGTTTCACTTCGGGCATGAGCCACCCCGTGGCTCATACACCCTCGTTCACCTTCTAAGCGGTGCACTGCGCAAGGAGTAAATGTGGTCAGGAACGCAGAATTTTTTATCTGTATCAAGACGCTGAAACAGGAGTTATGCCGTAGCATAATGACTGTTTTAGCAACGCAGAGACAGGGAAAAAAGACAAGTTGCTGGCTGCAGAGACTTCTTGAGCCGTGCACAACACGCACGGTTCTGACGGGATAGAGGAGCACGCCATACCAAGCGTGTACATTTCCCGCCACAGCACTTTGGCTATCGCACAAAGTGTGTGGACTCCGCATACTGCTCCTTGCTGCGCTGCGGGGCTGTTGCTCCGTTTCACTTCGGGCATGAGCCACCCCGTGGCTCATACACCCTCGTTCACCTTCTAAGCTGGACGCATGGTTCTGACTGAATATAAAAACCTCCATACAAGAGTTAGAAACCGTCTTAATCCTTCTAAGCTGGACGCATGGTTCTGACTAGCCATGGAAAAATATACAGCTACGATTCTTTCGTCTTAATCCTTCTAAGCTGGACGCATGGTTCTGACGGGATAGAGGAGCACGCCATACCAAGCGTGTACATTTCCCGCCACAGCACTTTGGCTATCGCACAAAGTGTGTGGACTCCGCATACTGCTC
>JALWPK010000169.1 GCA_026995045.1 Gammaproteobacteria bacterium
TCCACTCTCCTAATTGAACCAGTATCGGGAAGCCCTTTTCTTAATCGGAATCGCCATGAAAAAGATCGCCATAATCGGGGCCGGCAATGTTGGCGCGCACATCGCCAGCGCCCTGATACATAAAAATTTGCCCACACAAATCTATCTGCTGGATCTGGAACAGCGATTTGAAGATGCGCAGGTGCTGGATCTCAAGGACACGCTGCTGTTTTCTCCCCGCGCCCATATTGACGGCGTGGACTTTGGCGACGCCGAACTGGCGGGCTGCGACATATTCATTATCACTGCCGGCGCCAAACAGAAACCGGGCGAGACGCGTTGCGATCTACTCACGCGCAACAGCGTCATCCTGAACAATATCCGTCAGTCACTGGGTAAACTGTCCCCACAGGCGATTATTATTCTGGTCACCAATCCAGTGGATATTCTCACCCGGCTGGCTATCGATATTTTTGATCTACCCAAAGGACAGGTTTTTGGCAGCGGCACCCTGCTGGACTCGGCCCGCCTGCGCTGGCGGCTGGCGGAAAAACTGGACAGGCCCATTGATCACATCGACGGCTGGGTGCTGGGCGAACACGGTGATTCAGAATTTGTCGCCTGGAGCAGTGTATCCGACGCCGACACGTTGACTGAAGATCAGCGCGAACAGATTCAACGCTCAACCATGCGTGAAGCCTATGAGATCATCAGCGGCAAAGGCGCCACCTGGTTCGGTATCGGCGCCGCCGTCGGACAAATTCTGCAAAGTATTCTGTTAGATGAAAAAGCCGTCCTGCCCGTTTCCACGCTGTTGCAGGGCGAGTACAACATCCATGATGTCGCCCTCGGTATTCCCTGTGTAATTGGCGAAAAGGGCATCGAAAAAATTGTAGACCTTCCCCTCAATAATGATGAGCAGGCAAAGCTTCAGGCCTCCGCCAAAAAACTCCGCACCTTGTTTGCTGAATGTCCCACTTAACTGCGGATAACATTCGGCAAAAGAAAATATGCAGCGCTTTGTATCCTGCTGCCGGAAAAGGCGCGAGATATAGATAATCACTTCAAGGTCGAAATTATTCCGGGAAAGATCATGCTGACTGATGGCTGTCCCCGATGATAACCGATGAGTAATGGCATTTG
>JALWPK010000170.1 GCA_026995045.1 Gammaproteobacteria bacterium
CTGCCCGGAGCGATGCCGATATTTTTTGTTGTTGGCGTGATCGTGGTCTGTATCTATGGCGGTGTCGGCACGCCTACCGAGGCCGGTTCGTTGGGCGCATTCATTATCTTGCTGATGGCGATATACAAAGGCATGCGCCTGAAAGCGCTGAAAGGCGCATTGATGGAAACCGCCAAACTCACGGTCATGATTTTCACCATTATCTGGGGCGTTTTACTGTATGTACGCTTTCTCGGCTTTGCCGATTTACCCAGCGCCTTTGCCGAGTGGATTTCCGGCCTCGATCAAAGTCCGATGATGACGCTGGTGCTGATATTGCTGGCCTACGCCGTACTGGGCATGTTCATGGACGCTATCGGCATGTTGCTACTGACCTTGCCGGTGGTGTATCCGGCGGTGATTGCATTGAATGGCGGAGAAGGCGTCAGCGTGGCCGATTCAGCCTTTGGCATGACCGATGTGGGTTGCTCAATCTGGTTTGGCATCATTGTCGTCAAGATGGCGGAATTCTGCCTGATCACGCCGCCGATCGGGTTGAACTGTTTTGTCGTCGCCGGGGTGCGGCCAGAATGCTCGGTGCAGGATGTATTTCGCGGCGTGATGCCGTTTTTCATTGCCGATGCGTTGACCATAGCAACGCTGGTGATGCTGCCGGGGATCGTGCTGTGGTTGCCGCACTTGATGGGGTTTGGGTGAGGGACAGGCCGCTTTTCACCCCGGGGTCGGAGTCAAATTTGCATGAGCGGTGCTTAATGCCAGGTCAGGTGGTAATTTGACTCCGACCCCTGCTTTCGAGGCGTGCTATTTTCAAAACAAAAGCTGCCTGGCTTATACCCAGGCCTTTGTTCGTTGCCTGGCGAATTTCGGTCAGGGTTTTGTGATCCAGTGTTTCCTTGCAAAGTGCTATATATGCCGTTCTCCTGCAGGTAGGGGTCGGAGTCAAATCTTTGGCTGACTCGGTAACATCAACGAGTTGGCTTGATTTGACTCCGCCCCCGGTATCGGTGAATGCTATAAACTCGGGGTGTGGCGTAATCAACGGGTCGGGCTTGCCGAGGGCATTGGCATGGTAGCTGGAGTAGGGGTAATCTTCGGGGTTTTCGACCATCCCGGCACGAAC
>JALWPK010000171.1 GCA_026995045.1 Gammaproteobacteria bacterium
ACGGGCGAGCTGTACGCCTTGCGCAAACGCATGGGCATGCTGTTTCAAAGCGGCGCGCTGCTGACCGACCTCAACGTGTTTGAAAATGTGGCCTACCCCCTGCGCGAGCACACCAGGTTGCCGGAAACCATGATTCGCGAACTGGTGTTGCTGAAACTCAACGCCGTGGGTTTGCGCGGCGCGCACAAACTGATGCCCTCCGAGCTGTCCGGCGGCATGGCGCGGCGGGTGGCGATGGCGCGCGCGATTGCGCTCGACCCGATGATGATTATGTACGACGAGCCATTCACCGGGCAGGATCCGATTTCCATGGGCGTGCTGGTCAAACTGATTAAAACCCTGAACGATGCGCTCGGCATTTGCAGTATCGTGGTGTCGCACGATGTGCCGGAAACCCTTTCCATCGCCGATTACGTTTACATTATCTCCGCCGGCAAGGTGGTGGCGCAGGGCACGCCGGAAGACATGAAACACAGCGATTCACCGTGGCTGCGTCAGTTCATTGAAGGCGAGCCTGATGGTCCTGTGCCGTTCCATTACGCCGCGCCGGATCTGATGGACGACCTGTTCGCACCGGGCGCGAGGCGTTGAGCATGCTGGATTCGTTGCAAAAACTGGGGCGTTCGGTGCTCAATGCGGTGCAGCGGCTGGGTCGCGCCAACCTGTTTTTGCTCAATACGCTGACGCATCTGGGTGGCATGCTGCTGCGTCCCTCGCTGCTGATCAAGCAAATCTATTCAGTTGGCGTTCAGACTCTGGTGATTATACTGGTGGCGGGTTTTTTTGTAGGCATGGTGCTGGGGCTGCAGGCGTATTACGCGCTGGTCGATTTCGGCGCTGAAGACGCCATCAGCGTGATGGTGGTGCTGACCCTGTTGCGCGAACTCGGCCCGGTGGTCACCGCCTTGCTGTTCGCCGGCCGCGCCGGTTCGGCGCTGACCGCGGAGATAGGTTTGATGAAAGCGACTGAGCAACTGTCCGGGCTGGAAATGATGGCGGTCAACCCGATGGAGCGCGTGATTGCGCCGCGCTTCATGGCCGGGGTGATTTCGATGCCGCTGCTGGCGGCGATTTTCAGCGCGGTGGCGGTGCTGGGCGCCTATCTGGTGGCGGTGCA
>JALWPK010000172.1 GCA_026995045.1 Gammaproteobacteria bacterium
CCGTTATGACTTTCGTATCGTGATTAGAATTTATTTGTCTGAGTATTTTGCCCAGCAGCTATATGGGACGGCTGCACAACAGATAATGCCATTTCTAGTGATCAGTATATGTTCACCACGGTCTATGCGACGAATCCATTTATTTAACTCGCGGCGAAATCGAGACATGGGTACGATTATTTCTTGGTGTATGATATTTTTGGTACTAAGATAATTAAATTAATATACGGTTTTCAATTAGCATTCTTAAAATGCCACGTTCATCTGTATCCAGAAGTATGCAGGCCTGTGTTTCTGTTATTTGGCCTCGTTTGTATTGCATAAGGGGATGCGTGTCTGGCAATGTGGATGCTTGAGGCTTAGGAATCGGTGTGTCATAGATGGTCGTCGGTCTTTGCCATCGCACGTTAAAAACGCCGTTAACCACCAGATTTTCGAGATATTTATTCATTTTCATGTCTCAAGTTTATGTCACATTCCGATTGTTTGTATATCTACTCTGCAATAGATCCCTTACTAAAAAGAAATAGATGTTTACCAGTTAAACACATATATTTAATCGAATATGATGAGAAATGAGTATAAGCCTTAGTGTATGAATTGAGCTTAGATCATATTGTGTTCCCCAAATGTTTGCAGTAAACGTGCATACAAATAATCCATATGACTGGATTTATCCAGTGAGCAATGCCTAATCTCATTTTCTATCCAGGTAGCTAATGCTTCTTTATTGCTGCGCTCATCTCCCGTTCCAAGAATGCAGGCTAACTGTCTCCCTTCCGGGATACGGGCAATGCAGAAAAGTGCTTCAGCAAGGTTGTGAATATAGCGTTTCTCTTTTCTTTCGTGTGTTTGCTTGTTGATGGAATCGATTACAGTCTCTATTGTTCTCATGAGTGTGTGCTCCGTATAATTTACAGGGTGGTTTTCAAAAGATGCTCAAATGCAGAACCGTCTTGTCGGGTCAGGTTGGGTACAAAGCGGGAATAAACACGAAATAACATTTCTGTGGTGGTATGCCCCATTTGTCGTGCAATCCACTCAGGGCTTTCACCTGATGCCAGCCAAAGTGTGGCCGTGGTATGGCGTGTTTGGTATGGCCGTCTTTTTTCAAGGCCAAGATGTCTTAATAAGGGATGCCAGATTCGGTTAGTAATATTGTTTGCATTTAACGGCTCACCGTTACGATTACAAAAAACAAACTCATAGTTCCCTGTTTTCTTAAGCTGTGTTTTTAGTGCCTCATACACAGGCTTGGACATATCTATTTCACGCACAGAACCGTCGTTTTTGGTCTCTACCAGTTTACCCTTGACCCATGCCTGACGAATCAATATCTGCCGTCGTTCAAAATCCACATATTTCCATTGAAGACCATGAATTTCTGATGAGCGCATGCCAGTAAAAAAACGCAGGTAGTAGTAATCCTTAAAATCGCTGCGTACAGTGGCCAGAATGAGTTTGACTTCATCAAGCGTAAAGGGCTGAACATCAGTTTTCGGAACCTTTAATGATTTAATCCCCCTGTAAGGCGTGATGAAATCATAGCGGTCAGCAGCTTCATTCAGCAGCATACGCAAAGGTGTCAGGATGTGATTAATCCGCGTTGCAGACAGGTACCCATTATTCCGGCCGGGTACTTTGGCCAGCGATGAGCGAAAGTTCAGGATATCCACCTTGGTGATGCAACTGACGGCTTTATCGCCAAAGGCAGGGTTCAGGTGTTTCTTAAACGTATGACACATGGTGTCATAGTGAGAATCTCGCCATTGGATACGCATTTCACCTAGCCAGGTTTCAGCAAAATCCTTGAATAGGGGCGTGTCACCTGTAGAAGGGGTTCCACGCGCTGACGATGTAAATTTTGCTACCATCGGGCTATTAGGGAAATATTTGGCATAGTCAAAGCTGCCCAGTGTGATTTCAGCCTCAATTCGCTCCAGAATCTTTTTTAGCTTTCTGGAATTCGCGGGGGTGTTATCTAACGTGGTTTGTTCCCGGCAGCGCTTGCCCTGAAAACGGAAATCGAAGAACAATTTTCCGTTATCTGAACGTGCACGAATATTACCCATTGCAAACTCCTCCACCCGCCATGGGCACAACCAATCCATTTGCCGCTGAGTGCTGGAACATATCCTTTTCAATAGTTTCCCAGATATACAGGATCTTGCGCCCGCCAAACGGACGGATGTAATGGACTCCCTCCAGCAGTACGGAATCCTTCAAGCGCTCCCGGATGGTGCGGCAGTCGTATTTGATTCGTGTCGAAAGTTCTTCGGTAGTAAGATAAGTATCACTCATTGCTAGTACTCCTTAATTTATCAAATGAAGCATAAACGCATCAATTGATAACACTATACGACACATGACGATAAATGCAAGCATTATTTGATACTTTTATGTATCATTTGCTAAACACATATAAAGAGTTGATACGAATATGCTTCGATTCAAAATCAAAGAAATGATCGCCAGGAAGGAATTTGACGAGGGCAGGCGGGTCACGATTGCTGAAGTTGCTGAGGCAGCGGGCATTCACAGAATGACGCTTTCAAAGCTGATCAATCAAAAAGGCTATAACGCAGGGACGGATACGCTTGACCGATTATGTGACTATTTCCAGTGCAAAATTGAGGAGTTGGTTGAACATATTCCGAATGAGCAGTCGCCGGAAAAATAACAAAAAAACACAGGCTTATATGAAACCACAAAAACTAACCTTATCCAGACTCGAATCTCTACTACTCAAAGCCTGCGATATTCTGCGTGGCAAGATGGACGCCTCGGAGTTCAAGGAATACATCTTCGGCATGTTGTTTCTTAAGCGCATGTCCGACCAGTTCGAAACCGAGCAGCAGGCGCTGCGGGAGGAATATGCCCGCAAAGGTCTGGATGAAGCGGCCATTGCCACCCAACTTGCCAAGCCCAATAAATACAGTTTCTATGTGCCGGAACGCGCTCACTGGAATACCCTGCGGCACTTAAAATCCGATGTCGGCTCCGGTCTCAACAAGGCGCTGGCTGAGTTGGAAGATGCCAACCTCAAACGCGGCATGGAGGATGTGCTCAAACACATCAACTTCAACCGCAAGGTGGGCAAAAAGCCCATGTCCGACAGCACTCTGGTGGAGTTTATCCAGCATTTCGATGAAATCCCCCTGGCCAATGGCGATTTTGAATTCCCCGATCTGCTGGGCGCGGCCTATGAATACCTGATCAAATACTTTGCCGACAGCGCCGGCAAAAAAGGCGGTGAGTTTTATACCCCCAGTGAAGTGGTGCGCCTGCTGGTGGAAATCATCGAACCGGCGGAAGGCATGGAAGTCTATGACCCCACCTGTGGCTCCGGCGGTATGCTGATCCAGAGCCAGCAATATATCGAAGAAACCGGCGGCAGCTCGCGCAATGTTCATCTGCGCGGACAGGAAGACAATGGCGGCACCTGGTCTATCTGCAAAATGAACATGATCCTGCACGGCATCAGCGGTGCGGATATCCGCAATGAAGACACCCTGAAAAATCCGCAACACCTCACCGATGAAGGCGAACTGCGCACCTTCGACCGGGTCATCGCCAATCCACCCTTCTCGCAAAACTACAGCAAGCTGGGCATGGCGCTGCCGGATCGCTTCCACACCTTTATGCCGGAAAGCGGCAAAAAAGCCGATCTGATGTTTGTGCAGCACATGGTCGCCTCACTCAAGGCCAATGGCAAAATGGCCGTGGTCATGCCCCATGGCGTACTGTTTCGCAGTGGCGAAGAGCGCAGCTGCCGCCGACACTTTATTGAAAGCGGCATACTCGAGGCGGTCATCGGCCTGCCCCAGGGGCTGTTCTACGGCACCGGCATCCCGGCCTGTGTGCTGGTCATCAATAAAGCCGACAGCGACAGGCGGGATTCGGTGTTATTCATTAATGCCGACCGGGAATACAAGGAAGGCAAAAACCAGAACAGCCTGCGCCCGGAAGATATCGAAAAAATCACCCATGTTTATCATCAACGGCAGGATGTCCCCAAATACGCCCGCCTGGTCAGCCGCGCAGAGCTGGAGGCTGAAGAATACAACCTCAATATCCGCCGCTATGTGGATAACAGCCCACCACCGGAACCCCAGGATGTTTCCGCGCACCTCAATGGCGGCGTGCCCTTAAAAGAAATCGAGGCCCTGTCCGATTACTGGGCCAATTACCCCGCACTGCAGGAAGACCTGTTTGTAATGGACAAACTCTCACCCAAACAGGCGCATTTGCCCAGTGGCAATAATTACCGTGATTTCAGCGACAGGCTCAATGACAGGGCGGAAATAAAAACACTAATTGAAAACCATCAGGCGGTTAAAACCAAACACGCCGAGTTTCAGTCAGCACTGGATGGCTGGTGGACCCAACAACTGCCCGAAATGGAAGCCCTGGCCCCAGATAATCAAAACAGGGCAGGGCAACAGGCAGTATTCGCCCTGCGACGCAACAGCCTCAATACCTTAAGCGATACACTGGTCAAACAGAACCTGCTGGATTTGTACAAGGTGCGCGGCGCCGCCGCCAGTTTCTTTAACCGACTACAGGCCGATTTAAAATCCATCGCAGCCAGCGGCTGGAATGCCGAACTCATTCCCGACAAAGAAATCCTGCAATCCCAGTTCCCCGAGGTGCTGGAAAACCTGAAACAGGACCAGGCGCGTATTGCCGAACTGGAAGCCCTGTTTGCCGCGGTGGATAATACAGAGGTGGATGAAGAAACCCCGGATGAAACGGGCGGCGTTTTGCCAAAGGCCACCGTTAAAGCTTACAGGGATCAGAAAAAAGATCTCAATGC
>JALWPK010000173.1 GCA_026995045.1 Gammaproteobacteria bacterium
CGATGTGAGCCACCCAGCACCTTGATGCACTGCATTTTGCGCGCACCACTGTTGTCGGCAGCATTCAATATTGTTTGCATCTGTATCATGACTGTTTCCTGCTAATCAACAGCGATTAAATCGCAGTCGCCTTTTCTTGAATTTCAACCAGTCGCCACGACTTGGTTTTTGACATCGGGCGGCATTGCTCAATCACTACCACGTCACCCTTGCCGCATTCATTGTTTTCATCATGCACGTGCAATTTGGTTGAACGTTTGATGTATTTTCCATAGACAGGGTGCTTGATGCGACGCTCGATCATGACGGTGACCGTCTTGTCACAAACATCACTGGTCACGGTGCCTGTCAGTGTACGTTGCAGTTTTTGTTCAGCATTGCTCATGTAAACTTACCCGTTACGCTTTTCGTTAAGCACAGTCTTGATGCGTGCAATATCTTTACGCACAGCACTGAACTTGTGTAATTTCGGTGTATTGCCGGTTGCCAGTTGCATGCGCAGATTGAACTGCTCGCGGCGCAGGGCAACCAGCTCTTTGTTCAGGTCCGCAACGGACATTTCTCTATAACTCTGTGCAGTAGCCATTACATCACCGTACGTGTTACGAATGTGGTTTTGATAGGCAGCTTGGTGGCGGCCAGGCGAAACGCCTCGCGGGCCAGCTCTTCACTGACGCCTTCCATTTCATACAGCATGGTGCCGGGTTGCACCTTGGACACCCAGTAATCCACATTACCCTTGCCTTTACCCATGCGCACTTCCAGCGGCTTGCTGGAAATTGGCACGTCAGGAAAGATGCGAATCCAGATTTTTCCGCCACGTTTGATGTGACGGGTCATGGCGCGTCGCGCGGCCTCAATCTGGCGCGCAGTAATGCGCCCACGCTCGACAGCCTTGAGACCGTACTCGCCAAAGCTGACCTTGTTGCCGGATTGCGCCAGCCCGCGGTTTTTACCCTTGAACTGCTTGCGGAATTTTGTGCGTTTAGGTTGTAACACTTCTGCTAATCCTCAAATATCCAGAGCTCAGGCCTGACCGGTTGCGCCGGCAGCTGCTTTGGTTTCGTTCTTTTTGTACAGGTCGAAAACTTCACCCTTGTA
>JALWPK010000174.1 GCA_026995045.1 Gammaproteobacteria bacterium
TGTGACACCGGGTTGTAAAAATCCGCGCCCACCTGTTGCAGCAAAAAGCGCAACAGCAGCAGCGCGATATAAATATCGAACAGGGTGTCAACAAGAAAAACCAGCGGGTTGTCGCTATTCATTATGTGTCCTGGTTGTATGTATCTACGTTATTGGTCGAGTTCATCGGCCAGTTCAATCGAGCGGTCGCGCGCCGCTCGCAAGGCCTGCTTCACCATGTCGCGAAAGCCGTTTTGCTCGAAGCTGCGTATCGCCTGCTCGGTGGTGCCGCCTTTCGATGTGACATTGGCGCGCAGGGTGGCGGCGCTGTCATTGCTTTGCGCCATCATGCGCGCCGCACCCAGCGCGGTTTGGGTGACCAGTTGTTGCGCTGTATCGGTGTTCAGCCCCAGCTCGACACCGGCTTCGCTCATCGCTTCCATCATCAAAAAATAATACGCCGGACCACTGCCTGACACCGCGGTAATGGCGTCGAGCAGGGCTTCGTTGTCCACCCACACGGTGACGCCAACGCTGGCCAGTATGGCCTCCGCCTGCCGGCGCTGCGCATCACTTACCCTGGCGTTGGCGAACATGCCGGTGGCGCCGCATTGCAGCAGCGCCGGGGTGTTGGGCATGCAGCGCACAATGGCGCGATTGCCGCCCAGCCAGCGATCGATGCTGTTGCTGCGAATGCCGGCGGCGATGGAAACGAAAGTGTAGTCATTGTCCGCAAGCTGCGGCTGTAATTTACTGCACACCTCACGCATGGCCTGTGGCTTGACAGCCAGCACCACGAAATCCTGTTTCAGGGTGTCAGCATTATTTGCTGTAGTAGGGACGCCGAAGCGGGATTGCAACTGTTCGCGGCGCGCGGCGTCGGGTTCGGCCACGATGATGTTGCCGGCATCGCAACCGGCTTCACGCAGACCGCCAATCAGGCTGGCCGCCATGTTGCCGCCTCCGATGAATCCGATGCTTGCGTTCATGTTTGTTGTGGTCATCCGGGATAAAGTCGAAAAAGTCTAACACAGCCGGGCGCGGCCGGGCGGGCAACAAAAAATCTGCACACAATTTCAGTCATTCCACTGAAGCCTGTCGAAATCTTGACTATAAAGGGG
>JALWPK010000175.1 GCA_026995045.1 Gammaproteobacteria bacterium
CATCGTGTTGGCGTCGTAAAGCAAAACCTGTACGCCGCTTACGCCTTGTTCGGAGCTATCTATTGCCGCATTGTTGTTCGTATCGAACCAGACGCGGTTGCCGATGGCGTAGGTATCCAGCCCGCCGTCTACAGAGCCGGAGCCGCTGTAATCGTTCACGCCGCCGCTGCCGTTGCGCTCGCCATTTGTATCGCCTGAGCCGCCGGGCGTGGACGAGCCGGTTGGATTGGTTGTCGTGCCGTTGGTACCGGGCAGGGAGGTCCATGTAATGTTGGCGATATTGGTCGCGGTATCCGTGCCGATCAGGTGTGGGGTGGCCGTCAAATCGTTGACGGTCGCTTGGAACGTCAGCGTGGCAGAATCCGCTTGGGCAAGGGTGGAACACGTCCAAGTCAAGTTCGGCGCGGCAGAATCATCCGCCGTACATCCCGCCGAGGCGGAGATTGAGCCAGCCACATAAGTCAATCCGGCTGGTACCGTATCCGTAACGACCACATCGAAGGCGTCGGCTGTACTTGCGCCGGCGTGCGCGATGTCGAGGGTGTAGGTCACGGTCTGACCAATCGTCCAGGTGGCATCGTCCACCGATTTGGTGAGGCTGAGTTCGGGTTCTTTGACGGCAGAATACACATCATTGGAAGAAACCCTCCCCGAGTTAACCGTCACATCAAAATGGTTATCATGCACGGTCGTATTGTCATTGTCGGCAGTGTTGTTGACCAATACATTGAATTGCAAAATGGCATATTCCGCATCTGCATCGCTGTCGTTGTTCACCGGAGATTTCAGGTCAATCGTCAGGGTATGCGTAGAGGAATTATAGGTGTAATAAGCGCCAGGCAGAGAAATCGCGCCGCTGTTCGCGCCGCTCAAGTCCGAGTTGGCGGTCGCGTCCGTGTTGGTGATGTCGTTGTCCGCCTGATATTGGAGGGTGAGCGTGCCGTCATCGATAAAAGTCAAGCCGGAGGGGATGACATCTTTGACGGTGAAATTGGGATTCGTCCCTTCAGGGAGTTGAATGGCAAGTTGATAGCGCATAATCTCGCCGATGACGAGCGGACGCGGGTCGGTGCTGGTATCGGCAGTGGTGTCGTCC
>JALWPK010000176.1 GCA_026995045.1 Gammaproteobacteria bacterium
TAAACAAACTCAAGTGTATCGAATCTCCCAGCGAAGGAATAACAGCATTCTGATAAAGCCTCATCATCTCAGCCAGCAACGCCAGCATTTCTGAAACCCGCATCTGCGTACCTTCGATGCGTATATCGTCCGCTACGGGGGATCGGATAATTTCCAGGATCCTGTCTGACACGTCCTGCGCATGCAGCAATTCCAGCATCCCGTCCACCTGCACAACCGGTGCTTCCCGCTGCGAGAGCTGGTAACAAAACGTGGATACAACAGAGTTTGAGAACGGCTTACCGTGCTCTCCAAACACATGAGGCAATACGAGGTTGCTGAATGTCGCCCCTTCCTTATCAGCCCAGGAACGGAAACTCTTGGACGCGATACGCTTGGATCTACCGTAGGCGGTGTCGCGGCTGATGTGAGTCGATGAGGAGAAAATAACATGTGGCGCACATCCAGTTCGTTCGAAGCTATCCACGAGACGACTGGCCAACGCCACGTTTACACTTTCGACCTCTTTCTCATCGCCCCTGTTCATCCCGGCAAGATGAACGACAACATCGCAATTCTCCACAAAATCATCAATCAGTTTTTCATTCCTGAAGCACGCCCTGTCGGCGACAATGACGCTCAGGTCTTCTTCGACCAGCAGACGACACCTCAAATGCCAGCCAATCAGCCCGCTCGATCCCGTAATTCCGACAGTCCGCCTACTCACGGCCGAAACCATCTTCCTGGATCAGCATGGCAACTCTGCCCGGACTTCCGGAAGACCCAGGAGCATCCCCCTCAACTGCTCCCTGTCGAGTTGTTCCGTATTATGTGAGTGGTAGTCCTCCACTTCGACCTCCTTCGTATCGCCTTCCGAGAAATATTTGGCGTAGTTCAGGTCCCGCGTATCAAGCCGGACACGAAAATACCCGCCCATATCCTCGGAACGCCTGAGTTCTTCCGCGCTCGCAAGCGTCTCGTATAGCTTTTCTCCATGCCTCATACCGATGATCTTTACAGCGTTTTCCGCTTCAAATATTTCCAGCAAAACATCGGCAAGCAACTGGATGGTACACGCGGGTGCCTTCTTTACGAAAATATCCCCCTGACCC
>JALWPK010000177.1 GCA_026995045.1 Gammaproteobacteria bacterium
GAACAGTGATAGACTATTCGCATGGCCAAGAAAACCGACCTTCGCAGACTCACCCACCAAGAACTCACCCAGTTTAGACGCCAAGCGGTGGCGCAGGTACAAGAAGGTGTGCCGATCATGGAAGTAGTGCGCAGCATGGGCATTTCCCGCACGGCACTGTTCGGCTGGCTTGCCCTGTATCGTTCCGGCGGCTGGGATGCGCTGGACGCCGGGAAACGGGGTGGACGCAAGCCTAAACTCGATGCCAAGGCCATCGAATGGCTTTACCGCACGCTTACCAACGATCAACCCACCCAGTGGAAATTTCCGTTTGCCCTGTGGACCCTCAAGCTGGTTGCCAAGGTCATTCATCAGGAGCTTGGCATTCAGCTCAGTCGTTGGAGTATCTCGCGGCTGCTTCGTCAGTTGGGGTTGTCGCCACAGCGTCCCTTGTTTCGCTCCTATCAACAAGATGATGATGCCGTGGCCCGCTGGAAAGCGGAGGTCTTCCCGGACATACAGCGTAAAGCAAAGCAGCGCGGTGGGGTCATTTACTTCCTCGACGAATCCGCCGTTCGATCCGATCATCACGCAGGTACCACCTGGGCCCCCACGGGGAAAACGCCGGTGATCAAAACGACCGGAGCCCGATTCTCACTCAATGTCATCGGTGCCATCAGTCCCCGGGGCGAGTTCCGTTTCATGACCTACGAGAAGTCGATGAACGCTGCGCGCTTCATCGAGTTTCTCAAGCGCCTGCTGCATGACGAGACACGTCCGGTCTTTCTCATCGTGGATGGTCATCCGGTTCATCGTAGCCGGGCAGTCAAGCGTTTTGTCGAAAGCACGGAAGGTCGTCTGGAGCTCCATTTTCTTCCATCGTATTCTCCGGAACTCAACCCCATTGAGCAGGTCTGGAACCACGCCAAGAACCACCAGATCGGAAAGCAGGTCATTACCGGTCCCGATCAGCTCAAGAAATTGGTGCTGTCTGCTTTGCGCAGGTTGCAGCGATTGTCCGGCACCATCCAGGGGTTCTTCCAGCACCCCGAATGCCGGTACATTCTGACGGACAGTTGAGTTCCGACTATTTTGCACGTCTTAGTAA
>JALWPK010000178.1 GCA_026995045.1 Gammaproteobacteria bacterium
ACCCACAGGTGATGTCAATACCGGGTCGCTGCCCAGGTTGCCAGTGCCAATAAATGTGTTTGCCATGGTGTGTCCTCGTTCGTCGGTTGATAGTGCGTACGGTACACGTTACGCATGTCGTCGTGTCAAACCAATAAAAAATACGTTCTGCCTCAGTGATAAAATCAGGCCGATAAGTTCTCAGATTCCACGCTTCAAAACGCCCAGTCGATGAACAGTATCCAGATAATGTTGCAGGCTCTTGACCTCGTAATGATGCAGGCCATAGAGCAAATTGAGTTTCAGACGCTCCTGTTCGAAATCGAGATACACTTCGCGTACTGCTGGCGATAGCGAATGCAGGAGATTCGTTCCGACCTCGCTACCCGAGAACTCGAAATACTGTTGCTTGATGAGCCGGCTGGCTCGCAAACGCCAGCGCACATACTGACCGTTGCCAGTATTGTGCAATGTCAAATGGGCAGGCCGTGGTGGGCGAAAGGTTTGCTTGAATTGGTCGATCAGATCACGCATGCATTGTTCAAGCTCATCACGTATCGCACGCGTGCGTTCAAGCCTTCGCCGAAGTGATCGTGGGCGCCAATCCTCCCGGCTTCCCTTACCCTTAAAAGATAAAGGAAAAGGCCCTTTAGCATCGAACGGCATTAGCTTGTTTCCTGCTCATCCGGATTATCTAATTCAGCGTCCTCGGTTGCCTCAGGTAATGAAGCATCAGTGGCATTAATCTCCGGCGAGACCTGTGCGCGAAGTTTTCCATCCAGTACCTCTTGCGGCAGCTCACCCATGATCGCCATCGATTCCCTGGCCTTCAGTGCGATCGGAGTGTTGTTGCGAATATCGGCACGGGTTACCAGCGTAAATTTCCATAGGCCAGACAATGCGAAGGCGTGGCGGACCCGGCGTGCGCAGTTATGCAATGCTTTGTCACTGTTGCCGCGCTGTATAAGTCCTACATGGCGGCCTGTCAGAATCGCGCACACCAGTTGGTCGAAGTCCGCAATCAAATAGGCGCCCATGTAGCCGAAGGCGTTGGCAAACTGAAGCGGGACACGTACCGGTTGCAGTGAGTGGGCGATGTTGATCT
>JALWPK010000179.1 GCA_026995045.1 Gammaproteobacteria bacterium
ACATAAGGCGGCATAAAATAAATCACATTGCCGAGCGGGCGCAGCAATACCTGATTATCCAGCGCATGCTGATAAACTTTCAGACCACGGCGTTGTTGCCAGGGATAGGCTTCTCTGGTGCTTTTGTTTTTGACCATTTCAATCGCCAGAATCATGCCGGTTTGACGGATTTCGGCGACATGGGGATGATCACTGAGGATGGCGGTGCTGGCCCGCATTTTTTGCGCTAATGTTTTATTGTTTTCAATTACCCTGTCTTCGGCAAAAATATCCAGTGTGGCCAGTGCCGCGCTGCAACCTAATGGGTTGCCGGTAAAGCTGTGTGAGTGCAGAAAGGCGGTCAGGTTTTCATAGTCATCATAAAAAGCCTGATAGATATCCTCTGTACTCAGGGTGACGGAGAGCGGTAAATAACCGCCTGTCAGTCCTTTGGACAGGCACATAAGATCCGGTGATATATCGGCCTGTTCGCAGGCAAACAGGGTGCCGGTTCGACCAAATCCCGCAGCAATCTCATCGACGATCAGATGCACATTAAACTCATCACAGGCTTCGCGTAGTAACTTAAGATAAACCGGATCATACATGCGCATATTCCCCGCACACTGTACCAGTGGTTCAATAATGACGGCACAGATTTCAGCGTGATGCTGTTCGAGTGTTTCGCGCATGAGCGCAAACATGATGCGTGAATGTTCTTCACAGGAAACGCCCTCCTTGCGGTTATAACAGTCAGGCGAGGGGACGGTGATCATTTCCATCAACAGCGGCGCATAGGTGTCCTTGTACAGGGCGACATCGCCGGCCGCCAGCGCGCCCAGGGTTTCACCGTGATAGCTATTGCTTAAATTGACGAAGCGGGTTTTCTTTTTCTGTCCCTTGTTATGCCAGTAATGGAAGCTCATTTTTAGGGCGACTTCGACTGCCGAGGAACCATTGTCGGCGAAGAAACAGCGCTTTAACTTTTCCGGTGTTAACTGCACCAGTCGTTCAGCCAGTTCAATCGCCGGTTCATGACTGAAACCGGCGAGGATGACATGCTCAAGGGTATCGAGTTGCTGCTTGATGCGTTGATTGA
>JALWPK010000180.1 GCA_026995045.1 Gammaproteobacteria bacterium
CGCCTGTCGGCGGTGGAAAAGCGGGCGCGATTTTGGGAATTGGGCTATACTGAAAATATATTGAGGTTGCAAGGACGGCGGGCGGCTGACGCCCACGTTGGGCGGCAACATTGAATAAACTCAAACTGATGGGTTCCGGCAGTGCTATAATTGAGGGCAAGATGAGGACGAAAGCAGGTTTTGTGGAGCGCAGGGGCAGGCTCGAAGAGTTAGATCGCTCATTCGATGTGGCCTTCTGGCAAAAACAATCTCCCGAGGCGAGATTTGCGGCTGCATGGGAGTTGATTGTTTATGCAAGCAAAGTGAAGGGTGTAGATGTTCGTCAACTCCGACTTCAGCGATTTGCTGAGACTTTTCAACGACAACGGCGTTAGGTATTTGATCATCGGGGGATATGCGGTCATCCAATACGCCGAGCCGCGATACACAAAAGACCTGGATTTGTGGATCAGCACGGATACGCGGAATGCGAAGGCGGTGTACAAAGCGTTGAAGGAGTTTGGAGCGCCACTGGCGGGGTTGACGGAGAAGGACTTTGCGGAAGAAGGGTATTTCTATCAGATGGGAGTGCCGCCGATGCGGGTAGATATACTGATGGGGATACCAGGGATAGCGTTTGAGCAAGCGTGGGAGAGACGAAAAGAAGTTGACTTTGACGGGTTGATGGTGTGCTTTATCAGCAAAGAGGATTTGATAACAGCAAAGCGGGCATCAGGGCGGCCACAGGACTTGATAGACGCAGATATTCTTGCAAAAACAGATGATGACGAATGAGAGCGAGAGCGAAGAAACTCTGTTGGTGTTTCCTGGAGAAGTTGGTTGTCAAAGGCCGCCCAACCATGCATTCACCCGACCCGCCTTCGGCGGTAGGTAAGCGGTGCGAAAATTGCCCGCTGTGGTTCTGGTCAAAGTTTCTCGGATAGCCCGGCACGGCGGGCGGGTGATGCTCACGTTGTGCCGTCCGCGAAGATTTTAGGCGCGGGTTTTTGGAAGGCGAAGGCATTTTGTTGGCGCTGGGGCTGGTCAGCGAGCGGTTGGCAAATCGGGCTTGAAAAACAGTTGGGCGGTTTTCGTTTG
>JALWPK010000181.1 GCA_026995045.1 Gammaproteobacteria bacterium
AACTATAAATAACCTATATTATGAAATAAATGAAATAAACACTACAACTACAAGCACTAAGTATAATACAGAGCAGATATTAAACTACACAGAGCAATTAAAATCACAAAATAATCAAATAATTTCACTAATAAATGGACTTAATCAATCAGAACAACAAAGGTATTTAGGTATAATAGATCAGATAAATGCAAAGGCAAATCATATAGAACAATTAGTTAATGCATTACAATTATCATTGGGTTACAACCAATCAACAGATACATTAAGAGAAGATGTGACAATGATGAAGAGTGATCTAAATGATATATATTCATTAGAACAACAATTACATATACTCACATCAAATGTTAATTCAACTGTAAATAATATAAATTCAACAGTTAATAACATTAATTCAAACCTTACTTATGAGATTAATTTATTGAAGAGTATGTATAATTGTTCAGATAACCAACATAATTCAATATGTGTTAAATTAGATAATATATATAATGGAATACTTAATTTAAATAATTTAAGTGAGAATCAAACAGCTAATTTGAAGAAACAGATAAATGAATTATACAATAATCTAGGATGTGAATCAAATAATATAACAAAAGAGTGTTCGTTATTAATAAATATAAATGGTAAAATACCAAACACTAGACCAGCAAATTTAACAACAATATCTGGGTCATTTATAGGCAATGTACACAATTACTTACCAATATTAACACATTTTGGTAGTACTATTAATTCATTTATAACAGTAATAGCAAACTATATTGTTAATTATTCATCACAATTGTATAACCAAATTAGTGAGTATATATGAAAAATAGAGCAGAGTTAGTATTGTTAGTTGGGATAATGGCGTTTATTTATCTAGTGATAATTCATGGTATACAGTGGGCTATTGATTACACATTATCTTTGTTCGTTGCAATAACAATTGTATACTATGTAAGAGAGAAACTATGGGGATCAGAAGTTGAGCGGATATAAAAAACACATATTATTTGGAACTATATTAGCATTATTAGTATATATTATTCTAATATATACTAAATATATACATTTTT
>JALWPK010000182.1 GCA_026995045.1 Gammaproteobacteria bacterium
TTGGGCAGGCTTTTGGTCACCGGCATAATGCCTTCGATGCCCAGTTGCACGCGGCCTTTCCAGTAGGCCATGTTGGGGAAGGTGATGATGCCCTGCTTGCCCACGCGCAGCATTTCTTCCACCAGCAAATCGGGGCGGCGGGTGGCCTGCAGGGTCTGGCTCATTACCACATAGTCGAAGCGGTCGTCGGAAAAATATTGCGCCAGGCCCTCGTTCAGGTCGGCCTGAATCACATTCAGGTCGCGTTCGATGCAGGTTTCCAGATTGTGCTGGTCGATTTCCAGGCCGTAGCCGTTCACCTGTTTTTCGGTTTTGAGATGGTGCAACAGGGCGCCGTCGCCGCAGCCGAGGTCGAGCACGCTGGCGCCGGGGGCAATCCAGTCAGCGATGATGTCCAGGTCAGGGCGCAGGGTGGATGACATCAGGATTCGCCCCCGGTGTTGCCCGCCTGGATTTCGGCGGCGACGTTGTTCATGTAGTTGCCGAATACTTTCATATAGTGGGGGATGGGAATCAGGAAGGCGTCGTGCCCCTGATTGGCTTCCACCTCGACATAGCTCACCTGCTTGTCGGCGGCGAGCAGCGCCTGCACAATTTCGCGCGAGCGCTCCGGCGCAAAGCGCCAGTCGGAAGTGAAGGAAATCACCATGAAGCGCGCGCTGGCGTGGCTCAGGGCTTTGGCGAGATCGTCATCGTAGTCCCGCGCCGGGTCAAAATAGTCCAGCACCTTGGTCATCAGCAAATAGGTGTTGGCGTCGAAACGGTCGACGAATGACTTGCCCTGGTAGCGCAAATAGCTTTCCACCTGAAACTCGACATCAAAACCGAAATTGAGCTTGCCCTCGCGCAGCTCGCGACCGAATTTGTCACGCATGGCGTCATCCGACAGGTAGGTGATGTGCCCCAGCATGCGCGCCAGCATCAGGCCGCGGCGCGGAATGCTGTTGTGATCCAGATAACGGCCGTTGTGAAAATCCGGGTCGGACTGAATCGCCTGCCGCGCCACCTCGTTGAAAGCGATGTTCTGCGCCGACAGTTTTGGCGCGGCGGCGATTACCAGCGCGT
>JALWPK010000183.1 GCA_026995045.1 Gammaproteobacteria bacterium
ATTAATTTACGCATCGCCGCGCCCAAGGCCTGCATTTTTACTTTTCCCGCTGCTAACAGTCGCTGCTTTTGTGCGCGTATGTCCGGATTGTGCTGACTGGCCACGATGGCCGCCATGTACAGCTTGGCGCGGATTCTCGCATTACCGGCTTTGCTGAGGGTCGATCGCCCTTTCAGGACACCTGATTCACGGATTTTTGGTATGAGGCCACAATAGGCGGCAGCCTGTCTGGCGCTTTTGAACTGTTTGATCGCAAAGAGACAAACCAGCTCGCGTGACATCACCGGTCCAATCCCCTTGATGCTTTGCAGCAACGCCCGGTTACGCTTGAGTTCAGGGTGGCCGTCAATATGCTCATCAATTTCCTGTTGCAGTCGCGCAATCTCCGCCTTGAGTGTGCGAATCATATCGTTGAGGGATTGGATGACGCGTTCAGATCTCAGGCTGACTTCAGCCGCTTCAAGACGGTTTTCTTCACGTTGCAGGTCTTTTTCCAGTGCAGCCAGGCGCCGGAGCAAAACCTTCAATTCCCGGAGTTCCGGCGGTTCAGGTTGCCATAAAGCCAGCTTGGTGCGCTGGTCATATCCGTATCGGGCCAATACCATAGCGTCAAGCTTGTCCGTTTTGTGCGTCTGGTTAAGTGATTCGGCATACTTTTTGGCCTTGCCAGGGTTGACCAGATAAATCCTAAACCCTTGATTGTGCAGCATATACATAAGTGCTTCGTGATACACACCCGTCGGTTCCAGCGTGACAACAATGTCTTGAGCGGCAACTTTCAGGTTTTTTAGTAGCCAGTTGACTACCTGCTGATGCCCGTCGGGGGTATTTTTGAAAACCTTGGTCTTCTTTTTACCCGTGTTCACATCACGTAGCCAGCCAATATCAATTTTATCTTTGCTAACATCAATGCCAGTATATTCACACATCTTTATATCTCCCCTTGTACATGCAGCATCATCTGTCTTACAGAGTGCTTGGATACCATTCAGTTTGAAAGATGAAGCAGAAGCCAGGGACATTATCTACGTAACAGCATCTAATGTGCTCAGGTGC
>JALWPK010000184.1 GCA_026995045.1 Gammaproteobacteria bacterium
GTATTAGACTTAACCGGACAGGTGTGAGACGCGCTTCCAGCACGATCCAGCAGAAGCGCGATGCAGGTCGTGCCCAAAAACGCGCGGGGGCACGATGCGGTGGGGGAGGGGAGTTCTCCCGGCGATTTAGACCAAGGCGCGAAAGAAGTGACTCGTCATCCTACCCCTCCGTGGGTAGGATCCATACGCCGTAGCGTTTGCGATTCGATCGCTGAATCAGGTGGTTATGGATCCTCGGCACGGAGGCCGAGGATGACGGAGTTGGTTTGGGTTTTGGGTCAAAACATAAGCTCCTCGGTATTAGACTTAACCGGACAGCAGTGAGACGCGCTTTCAGACGCGGCCGCCGCTTGGAAACCCGCCAATTTTGCTCGCCTCCGGCAAGGCGGGACGGGTGGATTTGCGCCAATCTCATCGATGTCGCTTCCCGCGAAACATCGCAAGCATCGATGTCGCTTTTGCGAAACATCGCAAGCGATGCGGCCCGTCTTGTCCGTAACACCGCTACGCACTGCACCGGTCCACTTGATCCTGTCACAAATCCACCTCGTCAGAATGGTTCGATATTCTTTGAAAGTGCTCTAGAATTGAGCCGGTTGCAGCCTAATACCAATCCGATCATTAACTGACTTAAGTCATCCTACCCATCGTGCTCCGCGCGTGCAACACGACGTGGGTAGGATCCATACGCCGCAGAAATTGAAATTAAAATACTGAATAAAGTGGTTATGGATCCGTCATGCTGGAAGCGTGCAAAGCACGACGGACAAGGCCGAGGATGACAGATTTGGTTTGGGCTGCGTGTCAAATCATAGGCTCCTCGGTATAACACCAGTGCGCGCGAAAGAGCTGTAGAAAAATGCGGTGCCAATCAGCCTTGCCTGATTACTATTGCAAGCTGGTCAGCCATTGATCGAGGTCGCTGAGCGCCCGTGCGGTCATTAAGCGTTTTTTTGCAAAACCCCGTTCCTTGCCCTTAAGCCGTTTGCCATCAGCGTCGATGCGCGGCGCCTGCATTGGTGGCAGCAGGCCGAAATTTATATTCATCGG
>JALWPK010000185.1 GCA_026995045.1 Gammaproteobacteria bacterium
ACACCAGCATCGCCGCCGCTGATGGCATCGAGATTATTGTCTCCCCCATCAGCGCCGACCTGCTCAAGGGAACCACGCTGGATTATGTGGAACTGGAGCCGGGTAACTTCCAGTTTATTTTCATGAATCCCAACGACCCGGAATACACCCCGCCGTCAGAACAGTAATCCGGCGCCGGCAGCATGAGCAGCGAACACCCGCAAGACTGGAATCGAGACAGCCTGCAGTTGCTGTACGAAATCAGTAACACGCTCAATCTGTCGGAAAACCTGGATGAAGCCTTCAACAACACCCTGCTGTTGCTGATTCCTCGCATTGGAGCCGAATCCGCCATCATTCGCCTGATTGAAGATGACGGTAACATGGCGCTGGCGTCTCATTACAACATCGACCCCGCGTTGCTCGATGCGATAAAAACCACGCCGCTTGAGGGTATTCTGTTCAGCCGCGAGGAAGACAGCATCGATGAAATTCGCAAAAGCGACTCAGCTCTTCTATCCGACAAACTGCCGCCGACGCTGATTGCAGTGCCGATTCGTCATCTGGTGCGCACTCTGGGCGTGCTCAACCTGTTCTACACGGATGACGTCAATCTGGATGAACAAACCGCGCTGATGCTGGTGACGCTGGGACAACATATCGGTCAGGCGATCATCAAGGCCAGGCAAACCGAAACCGAAATCCAGAAACGCATTCAGCATGAGCGCAACATGCTGGCCAACGAACTACACGACTCGCTGGCGCAAACCCTGGCCTCAGTGCGCCTGCAAACCAGGGTGCTGGATCAGTCGATTCAGCCATTGGGTAATTACGCCGTCATCAACAGCATCGAAAAAATCGAGCATGGCCTTGACGAAGCCTACACCGAACTGCGGCAAATCATTGCCTATTGCCGCGGGCCGGTGGAGCACCAGGGCCTGCAACCAGCCATTGAGGCCATTGTCGCCAAATTCCGGGAAGAAACCGGCATCCATATCCTGCTACAATGCGAACACCCGCTGCCGGATATTCCGACCAGCATGGAAATCAATGCCTATCGCATTGTGCAGGAAGCGCTCAACAACATCAAAAAGCACTCACAGGCCAAAATTGTGCGCGTGCTGCTGAGCTACGACAACGGCGAGTACCTGATCATGATTGAAAACGATGGCAAGGGCTTCAACCAGTACGCCATCGAAAGCAAGGCCGGTAGGCACCTGGGCCTGACCATCATGAAAGAACGCGCCAGCCACCTCGGCGGCGAACTAAAAATTGAAAGCGAGCCGGACGAAGGCACGCGGGTTGAACTGAGATTTCACTACCAGGAAAGCGACGAGAACTGACCATGCGCGTAATCATCATCGACGACCACGCCCTGTTCCGCGACGGACTCAAGGGCCTGCTGGAACAACGCTCCATCGAAGTCGTGGGTTCAGCCTCCAGCGGCGAGGAAGGAATCGAGCTGGCAAAAAAACACAAGCCCGATATCATCCTGCTGGACTTGCGCATGCCCAACATGAATGGCCTCGAAGTGCTGTCCCGGTTACGCGATGAAACCGCCTCCATCCCGGTGGTCATGCTCACCACCAGCAATGAAGAATCCGATCTGATCAAATCCCTGCGCTCCGGCGCACAGGGCTATCTGCTGAAAGACATGGAGCCGGACGAACTGGTCGGCGCATTGCGCGACATCGAAAAAGGCAAAAATGTGGTCGCCCGCGACCTAACCGACGCGCTGGCGCGTATGGTGCAAGGTGAAACCACACTGGAAGATGACGAAGGCCCGTTCGCCGACCTCACCCCGCGCGAGCGTGAAATCCTGTGCCTGCTGGCCGAAGGCCAAAGCAACAAGCTAATTGCGCGTAACCTGGGCATTTCTGACGGCACCGTCAAACTGCACGTCAAGGCGATACTGCGCAAGCTTGGCATTCACTCCCGCGTGGAAGCCGCCGTGATTGCGGTCGAACAGGGCCTGCGCAAGTCTTCAAGTAAAATCTCGAAGCCATAACCCGTTACATAATCAATAGTTAGATGAAAACCTTCAAACAAATTGTTGATGAGGCGCGCGAGGAAATTACCGAAATTTTTCCCTGGGACGCCGACGAAATCATGCAGAACAACCCCGATGCATTGATGCTGGACATACGCGAAGAATGCGAATTCGCCGCCTACCACATCAAACACTCGATGCTGATTCCGCGCGGCATACTGGAAACCGCCTGTGAGGAAGAATACGAAGACGCCGTGCCCGAACTGATCGAAGCGCGCGAGCGTGAAATCATTGTGGTGTGCCGCTCCGGCAACCGCAGCGTGCTGGCGGCACAGGCGCTGCAATGGCTGGGTTATAAAAATGTGAAGTCGATGAAAACCGGCCTGCGCGGCTGGAATGATTTTGAACTGCCGCTGGTGAACCTGAAACAGGAAGTGCTGGATCCGGACGATGTTGAGGAAATGCTCAACGCCGGTTTCTGCTCGGTGCTGATGCACCCCGACCGGCGCAGCTTCCGGGACGACACCTGTTACAAGTAGCCCCGGCCTGACCTGTCAGCGGTCGTAATGCTTGCGATCCTTGCGCCGACGCCCAGCCTGCTGTGACACCACGCCCTTGATCGCATCCAGGCTGTCGATTTCCACCGTCTCGTACAAATCGTTTAGCGGCGCCAGATAATAACGCTCATCTACAATCCGCAACTGGCGAAAAGTGTATTCGTCATTATGATAGGCAATCACATAGCTGCCGTCGCGAATCGCGCCTGCCGGGTCAATCACGATTATTGCCCCGTCCTTGAATTCAGGCAGCATGCTGTCGCCCAGCACTCGCAGCGCATACGGCTCCGCTTCGGCGCAACCTGATGATTCACATAGACTCATACCAAACCCCACACTCAACTGCCTGATTTACAAGCCTCCATTATACGATTTTCGCGCTCGTCGCGCACCTTGTGTAAAATAGCCGGCGACTGCATTCACCGGCGCGGCCCCATGTCTGACACCATCGAAAAAGACAAATTTGTCTCCCTCACCTACACCATTACCGACGAGTCCGGCGATGTGCTGGAATACACCGACGTGCCGGTCACCCTGGTGTACGGGCGCGACAACCAGGTCATCGAAAAAATCGCCCAGGCGCTGCAAGGCCGCCAACAGGGGGACGAGCTTCAGGTGTCGCTGTCGCCGGAAGAAGGTTTTGGCGACTACCTGCAGGAGCTGACCTTCATCGACGACATTGACAACGTGCCCCAGGAGTTTCGACACATCGGCGCCGAAGTTGAATTCCAGAACGACCATGGCGAAAGCAAGCTGTTCCGCGTCACCCGCATCGAGGACGGCAAACTGACCGTCGACGGCAATCACCCGTTTGCCGGCAAAACCGTTACCTACAACATCCACATCACCGAGGTGCGCAACGCCAGCGCTGAAGAAATTGCGAACGGCGTCACAACTCAGTCATCTTTACACTGAATATCACGGCAAAACTACAGCAAATCAGCTATAAAACGGGGGATATTGAACCAGTAAAAGGGCTCCCTCATGAAAGCATCATTGCTGTCGCTGGCAATACTTTGCGCCACAGCAGGTTTCAACAACCACGCTGCCGCCGCGGATATCGACATCAAAAAATTACAGCAGCTGATTAACCGCGGCGACAGCCAGTCGGCCTACCAGTACGCCAGCGAACACCGCGAACGCTACGAAGGCGACCCGAGCTTTGATTATTTCTACGGCATGGCCGCCATCGACAGTGGCCGCGCCAGTGAAGGGGTGTTCGCGCTGGAGCGCGTGGTGATGCTGCAACCGGACAACAACGCTGCGCGACTGGAACTGGCGCGCGGTTATTTTATTCTGGAAGAATATGCCCGCTCCCGCCAGGAATTTGAAACCGTGCTGGGCTATCAGCCGCCGCCAGTCGTGCGCGCTAAAATCGACAACTACCTGGCCGCCATCAAACTGCGCGAAGGCCGTTACACCACCACCACAACCAGCTTTGTCGAGCTGGGTTACGGCAGCGACTCCAACGTCAACAGCGGCCCGGAATCCGCGAATGCATTTTTGCAGTACATTGGCTTTAACCTGTTCGGCACAGACAGCGTCAGCCCGTCATCGCTGGAAACCGATGACACGTTCATCGACGCCACCGCCAATTTCAGTATTCAGAGTCCGGTAACCGCCACCACCTCATTGTTCGGATCGGTCACCGCCAATCTGCGCAGCCATAACGAAGCCAGCGAGTTTGACACCACCACCCTCACCGCCAAGGGTGGCGTGCAGTACCGCAAGGCCAGCGACATCTGGCGGGCGAACCTGACGCTGCAAAAATTCAATCTAGACGGTAACGACTATCGTGATCTGATTGGCGTCAACACCAGCTGGAAGCGGCAACTTACCCAGATGACGACGGTCAACGCCGCCTTGCAATACGCTGCCTCGGACTTTACCGACCAGGACTATCGCAACGCCAATACCTTGACCCTGTCTGGCGGCATTTCCAGCCGATTCAATATCGCGCTCACCCCTGTCGTCTACGCCAACCTGTACCTGGCCAATGACGCCGCAAAAGAAAACACCGGCAACGCCGAAGCCAAAACCGAGCGCGACTATTTCGGCCTGCGTCTGGGCGCCGTGCTGAACACCAGCGCGCGCACCTCCACCCACGTCGCGCTCAGCTATCAACAAAGCGAGTACGGCGCGCCGGACGCTTCACTGGTCACACCGATAGTGCGTGAAGACAATTACAGCAACGCGCTGATTGATTTCAGCTGGCTGTTCGCCAAAAACTGGAAACTGAACGCCCAGTTCAGCAGCACGCGCAACACCTCCACCGTGGACACCAGCGGCTACAGCCGTCAACAACTGATGCTGTCCGTGCGTTATGACATACAGTAACCGCAGCCTGATTACGGAGAAGACCATGAACACCACACTGAAAACCGGCCTGCTGGCCACCTGCCTGCTCCTCGCTTTCCACGCCAACGCTGCGACCAACATCGGACGCGTGATTTTCGCCAGCGGCGATATTCGCGCCGAAAACAACGGCGAGGTGCGCACACTCAAACGCGGCGCTTATATCAAGGCGGGTGACAAGGTCGTCACCGGCCGTGGCTCACGTTCGCAACTGCGCATGACCGACGGCGCCCTGTTTGCGCTGCGTCCCAACACCAAAATGAACTTTGAGGATTACCGTTACGACCAGGAATCCAGATCCGGCAGTAGCATTCTCAGTCTGATCAAGGGCGGTTTCCGCACCATCACCGGACTGATCGGTCGCTTCAGCAAGAAAAACTACAGCGTGCGCACCTCGGTCGCCACCATTGGCGTGCGCGGCACACACTATGGTTTGACCTTGTGCCAGCAAAATGACTGTGTGGACAATGGCGACGGCAGTTTTGAAGACGGCCTGTATGGCAGCGTGGTCGATGGTGAAATTGTCGCCAGAAATCAGGCCGGTGAATTTCATTTCACCAATGATGAATATTTTCAGGTCAGCGGACCAACAGACAAGCCGCGCACCCTGCTGAAACCGCCTGGCATTATTTTTGACCAGGCCAAATTCGTTCGACACGAGAAAGTGCGAGAAAATATCAAGGAGAAACTGAAACAGACTGCCGCCCTGCATAATATTATTGAGGCCCGGCAGGAATATATTCGCAACCAGGTTGAGAAAATTGCGTTTGAATCCGGTGAAGACGCCGACAACAGGGTAAACCTGATCAAGGCGGAAAACGGCAGCACGATCGCCTTCAGCCTGACGCCCCTGGGCAATACACAGGGCGCTGTCTCCGCTATCGGTGTGGCCGGCAAGGTCACTGCCGCCAACGCCACCAACAACACCATTGTGCTCGACGCCAATGCAAAGAATTTCCTGCCCGTGGTGGTGGAGCAAAACAATGCTGCTGCCGGAATCAACCGCACCATGACGCTGGGTCCGGGCAAACCAATCGATGTCAACAGCGGCAAAATCGGCGCTACCCGCCTCAGTTGGGGGCGCTGGAACAGCGACTACCTTACCGCCCAAAATGGCGTACCGCTTCCCCATATCGGCCCACTGCATTTTGTGTTTGCCGAAAATACAACCACCCCCAATCAGATAGCTTCACTACAGGCTAATTTGGCATTCAGGCAGTATGCAAGCATGGGCGGCACCCGTCCAACAGACCTGCTGGGCAACGAGGCAACCAGCTATGCCGATGTCGCCATGACAGCGGATTTTGGCGCGAATCAATTAACGTACGCTGTCACCACAACGGTCAACAATGTGGACTACATCGCATCTGGTTCCAATAGCGTTAACGGCGCTTTGAGCAATGGTGTCCCGCTCATAGATACAGGGATTGCAAATACTGCTACTGGCTTCGCCAGCGTATCCTTTGTCGGCGATACCGCCATTGGCGCCATCAGCGCATTTGAACTGCAACACAATACCAACACCGTCACGCTGCCAGATGGCGCAACGACCAACAACCGGGTAACCGGCGCTGTGTTGCTGCAAAGCGTCGCCGCTCCCGCCCCGCTCGCCGCCCAGTAAACTGCAAGCCCTGTTTGTGGCGCAAAAGCCGGTTTTACCGGCTTTTGTGCTGTTCTCTCCTCACCTGATAGCTGAAATTCCCCGTATTTTGCGGTAAGCTCTGGCGCCGGAATAACGTCTGGCGGCTGATTGGGCCAGACCAACGTGGATTGATTGGCGTAACACGCGCGCCTGAGGCTGCGCCGCCCCGCTTTGACCGGGCGTGAAAAAAATCGATTCGGACGTAATCGTTCAGGTCGCAATCGATCAGATAACAACCGATTTCAGAAACAGACATCAGCAAAGATTCAAACTTAACCAAAATACCCATCCCAGAGGATAAAACATGAGCAAGATGAATGCTTTTTATGCACAGTCCGGTGGCGTCACCGCCGTCATCAACGCCTCCGCCTGTGGCGTGATTGAAACCTGCCGCAAGCACAAGGACAAAATCGGGAAGGTCTACGCCGGTCGCAACGGTATCATCGGTGCGCTGACCGAAGACCTGATTGACACCAACAAGGAAACCAAGTCCACCATCGCCGCGCTGCGTTACACCCCTTCCGGCGCGTTTGGCTCCTGCCGCTACAAGCTGAAAAGCCTGGAACAGAACAAGCGCGAATACGAGCGCCTGATTGAAGTATTCAAGGCGCACAACATCGGTTACTTTTTCTACAATGGCGGTGGCGACTCGGCCGACACCTGCCTGAAAGTGTCCCAGATTGGCAAAACCCTGGGTTACCCGATTACCGCGGTGCACATTCCCAAAACCGTCGACAACGATCTGCCGATTACCGACAACTGCCCCGGCTTCGGCTCTGTCGCCAAATACATCGCCACTTCCACCATGGAAGCCAGCTACGACGTGGCCTCCATGTGCGCCACCTCCACCAAGGTGTTTGTGCTGGAAGTGATGGGCCGCCACGCCGGCTGGATTGCCGCCGCCGGCGCGATGGCGTCCACCAAGGACAACGAAATCCCCATCGTGGTGCTGTTCCCGGAAGTGAAATTCCGCCAGGCCAAGTTCCTCAAGGCGGTGAAGGAAAAAGTGAAAAAATTCGGTTACTGCTCGGTTGTGGTTTCCGAAGGCGTGCATTGGCCGGATGGCCGTTTCCTCGCCGAAACCGGTCTGAAAGACGCCTTTGGCCACAGCCAGCTGGGCGGCGCCGCGCCGGTTATCGCCAACATGATTCAGGACAAACTGGGCCTGAAATACCACTGGGCGGTAGCGGACTACCTGCAACGCGCCGCGCGTCACATTGCTTCCAAGTCTGACGTGGAACAGGCTTACGCCACCGGCAAGGCCGGCGTGGAATATGCGCTGGCCGGTTACAATTCCGTGATGCCCGCCATCAAGCGCGTCAGCAATTCACCTTACAAGTGGAAAATCACCAAGGCGCCGCTGAGCAAGGTCGCCAACGTCGAGAAAATGATGCCCGCCAGCTTCATCAGCAAGGACGGCTTCGGCATTACCCAGCGTTGCCGCAATTACCTGGAGCCGCTGATTCGCGGCGAGGACTACCCGCCGTACAACAAAAACGGCCTGCCGAAATACGCCCAGCTGAAGAAAGTGGCTGTGCCGAAGAAGTGCAAGCCTTTCAAGGTGAAATAAGGGCGCATCGGCATCCTGAACGCATGGGGAACCCTGTAACGGGTTCCCCATTACCCGAACACTGGAGAACACAAATATGAGAATCATTCTGCTGGGCGGCCCCGGCGCCGGCAAGGGCACGCAGGCCGGCTTTATCACTGAAAAATTTAGCATTCCGCAAATATCCACCGGCGACATGCTGCGCGCCCACGTCAAGGCCGGCACCGAGCTGGGCAAGGCGGCGAAAAAAATCATGGACGAAGGCGGCCTGGTTTCCGATGACATCATCATGGGCATGATCAAGGAGCGCATTCAGGAAGAAGACTGCAAGAACGGCTACCTGTTCGACGGTTTCCCGCGCACCATTCCGCAGGCGGAAGCGTTGAAACAAGCCGGCATTCCGGTTGACCATGTGGTGGAAATCGCGGTGGACGATGACGAAATCATCCGCCGCATGTCAGGCCGCCGCGTGCACCTGCCATCCGGCCGCACCTATCACATTGAGTTCAACCCGCCCAAAGTGGAAGGCAAGGACGACGAAACCGGCGAGGATCTGATTCAACGCGATGACGACAAACCGGAAACGGTGAAGAAACGTCTTGACGTATATCATGAACAAACCGAACCGCTGATTGCATACTACTCCCAGTGGGCCGCAAGCGGCGAGGAAGGCGCGCCCGCCTATCACAAGATACCGGGTGTGGGCAGCGTTGAGGAAATTCGCGACGCCATCTTCAAGGCATTAAGCTGAATCATTCAAGCCCTGCTGGTCAGGGCTTTTTTGTGCATACTAAATGTAACTGTTATCAAACCATAAAGAGAGAATCGACATGTCACCAGAACTAATGATTGCACTAGCCTGCGCCCTGGCCGCCATCGGCTATGGCGTTTTTTCCAGCATGAGCATTCTGAACAAACCGGCGGGCGACGCCGAAATGGTTCGCATCCAGTCTGCGATTCAGGAAGGCGCGATTGCCTACCTGCGGCGCCAGTACACCGCCATCGCCCTGGTCGGGGTGGTGATTTTCCTGGTTATTATGTTCGCGCTCAGCGCCACCACCGCGATTGGCTTCGCCATCGGCGCGATTCTCTCCGGCGCCGCTGGCTTTATTGGCATGCACATTTCGGTTCGCTCCAACTCCCGCACCGCCGAGGCCGCCAAGCAGGGCATCAACCCGGCGCTGCAAATTGCCTTCAAGGGCGGCGCCATCACCGGCATGCTGGTAGTCGGTCTGGGTCTGCTTGGTGTGACCGGTTATTACACGGCGCTCACCAGCGTGATGGGACTGAACCTCGATGAAGCCCTGCACGCGCTGGTCGGCCTGGCCTTTGGCGGCTCGCTGATTTCCATTTTTGCCCGACTGGGCGGCGGCATTTTCACCAAGGGCGCGGATGTGGGCGCGGACATTGTCGGCAAGGTGGAAGCCGGCATTCCCGAAGATGACCCACGCAACCCGGCTGTGATCGCCGACAATGTGGGCGATAATGTCGGCGACTGCGCCGGCATGGCCGCCGACCTGTTCGAAACCTATGCGGTGACCATCATCGCTACCATGCTGCTCGGCGGTTTGCTGCTGGGTGGCGATGCGGGTGAACTGGCGGTCACCTATCCGCTGGTGCTGGGCGCGGCCTCGATTGTGGCCTCGATTATCGGTACTTTCTTTGTTAAAACCTCGGATGGCGGCAAAATCATGGCGGCGCTGTACAAGGGTTCGATTGTCTCCGCAGTGCTGTCCGCCATTGCGTTCTATTTCATCACCGATGCGATGATGTCCAACCTCACCACCTATAGCGCCATGTCGCTGTATGGCTCGGCGCTGATTGGCCTGGCGCTGACGGTGGCGATGGTGGTGATTACCGAGTATTACACCGCCACCGAGTTCTCGCCGGTGCGCAAAATCGCCGAAGCCTCCACCACCGGTGACGGCACCAACGTGATTGCCGGGCTGGGCATTTCGATGAAATCCACCGCGTTGCCGGTGCTGTCTGTGTGCGCTTCCATCTGGGGCGCTTACGAGCTGGCGGGTCTGTACGGCATCGCCATCGCCGCCACCTCGATGCTGTCTATGACCGGCATTATCGTGGCGCTGGACGCCTATGGCCCCATCACGGACAACGCCGGCGGCATCGCCGAGATGGCCGAGTTGCCGGAAGAAATCCGCAACACCACCGATGCGCTGGATGCGGTCGGCAACACCACCAAGGCGGTCACCAAGGGCTACGCCATCGGCTCCGCCGGGCTGGCGACGCTGGTGCTGTTCGCCGATTTCACCCACACCCTGGAAACCGCTGGCAAGGTCACCACTTTCGACCTGTCCAACCACATGGTGATTATCGGCCTGTTCATCGGCGGTCTGGTGCCGTACCTGTTCGGCGCCATGGCGATGGAAGCCGTGGGCCGCGCCGCTGGCGGCATCGTCAACGAGGTGCGCCGCCAGTTTCGGGAAATGCCGGGCATTATGGACAAAACCCAGAAACCGGATTATTCACGCGCGGTCGACATGCTCACCCGCGCCGCGATTCGTGAAATGATTATCCCGTCGCTTCTGCCGATTGCCGCGCCCATTCTGGTCGGCCTCACTCTTGGCGCCGAAGCCCTCGGCGGCCTGCTCATCGGCACCATCGTCACCGGCCTGTTCGTCGCCATCTCCATGACCACCGGCGGCGGCGCATGGGATAACGCCAAGAAATACATCGAGGACGGCAACTTCGGCGGCAAGGGATCAGACGCCCATAAAGCCGCCGTCACCGGCGACACTGTCGGCGACCCGTACAAGGACACCGCCGGCCCCGCCATTAACCCGTTGATTAAAATTATCAACATTGTGGCCTTGATGATGGTGCCTTTACTGTAAAAAAAAGCCCTCAAGGTGAAGCTTCGCCTTGAGGGCTGAGATAGTCTGGCTGGTGTACGGGGCATCAGGGATAGGCCCCAACGCCACACGCCAGCACGACCGCTACTATGGCAGATTCGGTCTGATTTCCTGCCAGTTCAGGTCACCCATTGGGTTGCTGCCAGACCCACCACTGCCGCCACCCGCGCCTGATGGACTGCCGCCACTTCCTCCACCAGTACCGCCACCGTGATATGCCGCGTTTCCATGTACAAAAGTCGTATCCAGCGTACCGCCGGGCGGCACCGATCTTCTGACGCCAGAATAGCTTAACGGATCCGAACTAATCACAGTGATCGTGCCAGATTTCGCTTCAATGTAAAAACTGTCGCGAATAATAATGGCGCCGCTGACATATTGTCTGGTCACGCCAGACTGTTTGGCTTCAAGCTCCATGCCCTGGGGGACGTAAACCAGACCCGAGACATTCACATGGTTATGCATATCGATCAAACCACCGCTATACAAATAAGTTGGAATATCCTCAAAGTCCGGTGAACGCACATCGTCTGCCGTCAAAACGCCATTGGCGCTTTTCGGGATGCGGAACGGCTTGGCCATTCCCGGTATGGCGCCCCAGTCAGCCGCCGTAATATTCAACTTGTCAAACGCTTCCGCCCACCCGTCAGCATAACCTGATGGCAACATCATGTGATACTTGGTAGCCGGGTCAAGCGCATCAAACAGGGCTTGCGTTAATGCAGTCCCTGTCTCATATTGGTACTGTTTTTTACTTTCAACCGGCACGTCTGCAAAACTAAACGTGGTGTTAACAACATCACCGTCCCCGTATCCCAGGGTATAGGTGCGAACCAAATCCATATTATCCATCGCGCCATCATCATTACTGTCATGCGCCCAGTTGACCATGATGGGTATCTCGACCTTGAAATACAGCTCACGCGGCACAAACGACAACTCGGCGAGCTGCAAGGGGTGCGCGTCAACACTGTCGACAAAATCCCAGAACAACGCGCCTTTCACCTTGATTTTCGCATCCGCGGGCAGGTTATAACCACAAATGCTGGCGCCTGCCGTAATTTTGCTAAAGCTTGTACCCGGCGCACATGAACACAAGTTTGCCGAAGTGCTGCAGAACCCGTATAACGAGCCTGCCGGCACCGGATCACCTAAAGCATTCCGCGTACTTGAAGACTGCCCGGCCTGCAGCGGCACCAGCACCCGCACAATGCCATACATGGTTTTACCCGCGGCAATATTGGCCAGAAACTGACTCATTGAAATCGTGCCATAGTCGCCTGATGAAACCCCCGGATCTGGAGTGACATGGGTTGTCATCCAGTCTGAAGCCAGTCTTAGACGGTCAAGATCGAATAAATGCTTGCCCAGTGCAAAAAAGTCAAACTGGTTGTCCGTGCCAAAATTGAAATCCGATACCGTATTACTGGACTTGCCGACAAATAACTGCAAATCATCAAGCGGATCGCTGGGTTTTCTTACAAGCACCTGAAAATCATCAATATTGATGGCATTGCCGCCGAAACCGCTGGTTATGGCTGTGCTGCCTTTCTTGCTGCACCTGAAACCCAGGTTTGCGCTAATCGCCAATACGCTCGATGTTTCAGTATTATCAATGATCACATCTCCGGTTCCTGTCTTACAGGGCGAGCCGCCTGCATAAGCGGCCTTCATGACGATGCCTGCAAGCAGGCACAATCCTGTTAGAATTTTTGCGTTCATCACTTTCTCTCCTAAACACTCACAGTGTTTTGCATCTACGCGACGCCATCAGGGCAATGGTTGCTCACGGTTAAGATTACTGCTCTCCGCCAATGGCGATACAAGAGCGCCTAATGTATCATCCTCGAAATAGCTGCCGAGGTACCTCTGCAGAAAACTGCGCGCATTGCCGACTTGTGCGGTCGCCTGCACATACAGGTCAACTGCTGTGTTGTCAGCCGGGTTCAAGACCACCTCAATCCATGCAGCAGCTTTATGATCATTGGTTTCAGCCGCCCAATTCGCTGCAGCGCTTGCAACCAGCACACCGTTGTTATCAACCGTATACAATTGCGGCTTGAAGGCGGCGGAAAACAAGTTATCGACGCGCAGCTCAGTAATAGCATCCGGCACTTTATGACTGGCAAGTGTTGTACTTGTGGTTTCAAACATGCCTTCACCATCTGCAACTTTTTGCAGCAATGTGGGAATGGTTTTCTCAATAGCGTTCGTACTGGACACGTAATACATATACGGCATCAAAAAATTTTCAGGCGCATTCCTGTTCGCCCGAATGGCGCTGGCCTCGCATTTATCCAGGCTGCTGCCAAACACATCACAAGATGCTATCTGGACCGGCGCAATGGTATCCAGATTACGAATATATTGCCCTCGAAGAAGCTCCATTGCGCTCTCAGCCAACAGCAGTGATTCTGCATTATCACGCGATGCGCCGGAAATTTTTGTGCTCTCTGTCACTTCGGAATAAAAATGCATTGAGCTGGTAATCAATACGCCCAAAATAAACAGCACCAGAATCAGAATAGACCCTTTTTGGCGTTTATAGCCGACGCTGACTGTATGTAATACCTGTTTCATGGAACAACTCCTCAGTTGCGAGGCAAAATTTTCCCTTCAAAAGCAATTTTCAATGGCGTGGAAAATGCGCCACCCCCCGCCTGGGCAACCAGCTTAAGCAAATAGCTGCCATCAGGCTGTGCAGTAAGCGTCATCCCTGCTATCTGCGTATTTTTCACTGATGAGCTGCCCGCCAGCACAACTGACGCAGCGCCACCCAAAGCGCCCACTGAGGGAGCCGTCGCCAGCAGCACCTGGCTGGCGTTGGCTCCGGTATCGGTCCAGCTCAGCCGAACCGCATTATTGCTATAAGGCGGTGTTGTATTCGGCCAGATTGCCAAACCTGGCGGCAAGGTAAAATCCACGACTGTGCTGCTGGTTCCAGTATTTGTAATCGTAATTGACCCCGCCTGGGATTGTTTCAACAACCGGCTGATTACCTCAAAAGCATCCCGCCCATCTTCCGTAGCCTGTGTAGAACGCGCCTGATGCACAATAAGTTTGCTTTGTGATGCATACGCTGTCATCACGCCAAGCGCAACAATAGAGCTAACCGCCAGAGAAACCATCAACTCAATTAATGTCAGACCTTTTGAAAATTTCATTTTCACCTACCACGCAAATGTGTAATTCAGTCTGGTTGTTTTGGCGCCGCTTATCCCCTGATATTTAACTTCAAGCGCCACCCGCAATGGCGGCTGATAAGGCGGCGGCGTGTTCATGATGTCAGTATTTGCATCATCCACCGCAGCCGCCACACGAAGTGTAAAATTGTCACGATTATCATTTCCCACAACAGTAAGATTATTCAACGCAGCGATTTTATCCTTGAACTGCGACTCGGTAATCGCGCCAACGGATACTTCATATGCAGCAACATAAAGCGGCTCGGCCAGCTGTGACGCCACACTTGCCGCAATCGCTCTTTCATTGTTATCGGCAACCGTATGCACACCCTGCCCAATCGAATTAATAACACCGAGAATACCCAGAGCAAAAACAATTGCCGCAACCAGCACTTCTATTAACGTTGACCCTTTTTGAGATGCCATGACCATAACTAGTCTACCTGAAGTTGTCCTATCAAATTGAGTACGGTCACCGTCTTGAATTTGTTCGAATCCCTTGATGATGTCAGTTTAATTGCCCCGGTATTGTCCACAATGCCAAGTGAATTAAACTTGTAACTGGCGTTTGCGCCGCTCACTGTGACTTGGCCTGGAAGCACAATATCACTCATACGCGTACCGTCCGGCAACTGGTTAGAACCATTCGGAAACACAAACGATATCTTGTTGTCTGTGGCATTTTGTGTAAATGTTACGGTTACCGATGTATTCAGGCTTTTGGCATACTGCTTCGCCTTGCGCAGCGCCTGAACCACATCTTGCTGGGCTGACTTGATTTCTGTCTTTGCATACATGGCGACAATGGAAGGCGCCGCCAGATAGGCTGACACGGCCAACACTGCCAGAGTGACCATCAGTTCCAGTAATGTAAAGCCAGCGGTATTTGGCAATTTCTTTTTCATCGACTACCTTTTCCACTTGTTCAGGTTGACATCGGCGCCATCATATTTAACGGTAACCTTGCTTCCATTCTGGTCAATGCTGTAAACATACTTGCCAACGCCCAGCCCCCCTGCCGCCAGGCTGGTGGCCACCCAGGTATAGGCCGATTTTGAAGCGCTTGTGCACGTAAAATTGAAATAGGTCGTGGCATGATCAGCAATAGCGCATTTGGTGGCGTCCTGCGGATCACGGTAGGTTCTGTTTTCCTGGTAGCGTTGCTCCATATCCAGCGACAATTTCGCCAACTCGGCCAGACCGTCCCCGATGTAGCCTTTTTTCATATGATTCTTGTAGGATGGATACGCAATCGCTGACAGGATCGCGATGATAGCGACGGCTATCATCAGCTCAATCAGGGTGAAGCCGCATTGCGGGCGCTTTTTTGTGCATCTGTCTGACATAAGTCTTTACCTTAGACGGTGAATCTGTAATATTCCAAAATATGCATCATTCTTAACACAATAATGCAGGCTGCCCGAGGAAATTAAGTATCACCATGCTAAAACTGCCGACAGAAGGTCGTATTTTAGACTGGTTCCAATATATTGTGCGATTACAGCGCCAATGCAACTCCGGTGACTTGTTGGCGCCTCGTGGCGCTATTCCCCCATACCGACATTAACAACGCGGGTTCGGGCGGGCTGTATGGCTGAAAATGCGGACATCCCGCACAGGAGCAAGACGGCAGCACCACTGACAATCAATAACAATAGACAGCAAGGATCGCTGTGCGCATGAGTGCTTGAGCCCGGCATGCCCGGGCTCTTTTTATTGCATTTTGCGGCGCCTTGGCGGCAAGCAAGGAGCAGCCTGTCAACTACCCGCCGGTGTGTCCGCGCCCTACCCTGTGATCTTCTTCACATTCCCGCTCACCCGCAAAGACCCACACTGAAAAGTGTGACGCAGCGCGCATCCCCGCCCGCCGGTTTTCCATATAGTTCTGTCATGGCCAACGGGGAACCCCGATAGGGGGAGGCGAAAATGAACAGCAAGAACAAAACCCAACAGCATCTGCCGGAGAGTGAACTGTTTCCGGCAAACGCCAGCTGGCTGGCCGGCCTGATCGGCGTCATCATTCTGGCTTTCAGCCTGTCGATTGCCGTCATGCTGAGCTATTAGCCACGCCCGCGCGAAGACTCCTGCGATGCACGGACCCGCAAGGTATTTGAAAGGAAAGGGCATAAGGATATGACAGGGATGTAAAGGGATTTGAGCGACTCAGGGAGCGCCCGTCAGGGGCGTGCCGCAGGGCGCAGGATGCGCCCTGTTTTTTTGCCCGGGCAAATTACACCCTTGCCGCCGACTACGAAAATCGCCCACTTTGGTGTAGAATACGCGCCACTTTTGGGCAGAAGGCGTGGTCGCTACTCCACCGATTCCTCCCTCACCGATTTTCAACATTGTTTTTTGACTAGACAGGACAGGCGCAACCGCGCGACCGTCCCCGGGAGAGTGTAAATGATAAAACCTCATGGTTCTGATGAACTCAATCCGCTGTTCGTTTACGACACAGCCGAAAACGAAGCGTTGCAGAAAGAGGCGGAAAGCCTGCCTTCAATCATGATCAGCTCGGCTTCCGCCGCCAATGCGGTGATGCTCGGCGGCGGCTATTTCAACCCGCTGACCGGCTACATGAACAAGGCGGACGCGCTGTCTGTCGCCAAGGACATGAAGACCACATCTGGTCTGTTCTGGCCAACCCCGGTGCTGAACCTTGTGCCGGACGCGCAGGGAATCAAGGCCGGTGACCGCATCGCGCTGAAAGACCCCAATGTGGAGGGCAATCCGGTGCTGGCGGTAATGGATGTGGAAGCAGTGGAAGAGTTCACCGACGATGAAATGGCGATGATGAGCAAGGAAATCTACCGCGCCAATGATGACGAGCCGCACCCCGGCGTCGAAGCATTCAACGCCCAGGGCAAGGTGGCGCTGTCCGGCCCGATTCAGGTGCTGAATTTCTCCTACTTCCAGACCGAATTCCCGGATACCTTCCGCACCGCGGTTGAAATCCGCAACGAAATCGCCGAGCGCGGCTGGAACAAGGTTGTCGCCTTCCAGACCCGCAATCCGATGCATCTGGCGCACGAAGAACTGTGCCACATGGCGATGGATCGTCTGGGCTGTGATGGCCTGGTGATTCACATGCTGCTGGGCAAGCTGAAACCGGGCGATATTCCGGCGCCGGTTCGCGATGCCGCCATCCGCAAGATGGTGGAGCTGTACTTCCCGGAAAACAGCGCCATGGTCACCGGCTACGGTTTCGACATGCTGTACGCCGGCCCGAAAGAAGCCGTGCTGCACGCCGTGTTCCGCCAGAACATGGGCGCCACCCACTTCATCATCGGCCGTGACCACGCCGGTGTTGGCGACCACTACGGAGCATTCGACGCGCAGGAAATCTTCGACAAGGAAGTGCCTGAAGGCGCGCTGAAAATTGAAATCTTCCGCGCCGACCACACCGCCTGGTCGAAGAAACTGAACAAGGTCGTGATGATGAGCGAAGCGCCGGATCACACCAAGGACGACTTTGTGCTGCTGTCCGGCACCAAGGTGCGTGAAATGCTGGGCCAGGGCATTGCCCCGCCGAAAGAATTCTCACGCCCTGAAGTGGCGCAGATTTTGATCGAGTACTACCAGAGTCTCGACAAATAAGGCATCGCACACGCTAACAGGCCGCTCTTTCCCGTTCGGGCAAGAGCGGCCTTGTTGTTTGCGCAACCACGAAGCAAAAAGACCTGTTAACGAGGAAACTGTATGACAAACGTTTCAGTCGGTATTCTGTCGGACACGCATGGCAAGCTGGATACGCGCGTCAGGGACGCGGTGAACAGCTGCGACCACATCATTCACGCTGGCGACATCATGGGCGCCAGCGTGCTGTCGCAGCTGCAGCCGCGCATCGGGCTGCACGCTGTCGCTGGCAACAACGATGTGGCGGCGGTGTGGGACGCCGCCGAAGCAGACGTGGTGAACGCCCTGCCGAAGCAGCTCAAACTGGAGTTGCCAGGCGGACTGGTGATTGTCGAGCACGGACATCGTCTCGGTAATTATCCGGATCACGACCAGCTACGCTGGGATCATGCCGAAGCCCGGCTGGTGGTGTATGGCCATACCCACAAGCGCATCATCGACAGGAACACAGAGCCCTGGGTGGTGAATCCGGGCGCGGCGGGTGAAACACGCACGCATGGTGGCCCATCCTGCCTGGTGCTGTACGCCTCGGACAAGGAATGGGTGATAGAAGAAAAAGTGTTTACTGAAACGCGGGCAGCGTAAGAAAACCTTTACGCCACCCGGCCTTCTGAAGGATGTTCGCGGCTTACACCTTGATGTAAATCCAGCCTTTCTCCAGCCGCTCGGAAATGATTTCCTTCGCCGTTTTCGCGGTGATGGTCTGCGGCATCAGCTCCACATCATGCCCTTCCCGCGCTTTTGCTTTCTCCACAGAGCGATGGCATGCGTAAACGGTGACATTCTCGTTGCTGGCCAGCAAGTCTTCAATACGACCGATATAGGGCGACACGCCCACGCGCAGCATGTTGATGCCATCGCGATAGGTGACAATGTCCAGCTTCATCGGCGTGCCGGCTTCACGATAACTGGCGAGCAACTGCTCGGCTTCATTCAGCGCCTTGTTGACCGCCATGATATCACCGGTGGTGACATGCAAAATAATCTTGCGCTCATTGCGGTCAGCGACCGCCTTGTGTTTGAAATACTGAAAAACTTCATCTGCACTGGCAGTGTGCATGGATGAACGCACGGCATCGTTTACAAACCAGCCAAGTGTTAAGCCGGCCACCAGCAATACGCCCGCCGCCAGGCTCTGGTAAAAATATTTGATTCGGGACCGCCGTGAGGTTTCCGCCGGCATGTCATCGCCCGGCACATTTTCATACGCATAGCGTACAAGCTCGCGAATGGCTTTCAACTGACAGACGCGTTCGCGCAAGGCGGCGTCGTCCAGCAGTTGTTGACGGATCACATCCATCTCGTTGCTGTCGAGTTGCTCGTCGATAAACAGGTTCAGCTTGTCATCGGTAATCGTGTTATGTTCGCTCATTATTTCACCCTCATCAATTTGATCGGGATGCGTTGCTCCCCGGCCAAATCCAGTAACTGCTCCTTCAAGATTTGCCTGGCTCGATATAACCGGCTCATTACCGTCCCGATCGGGATTTCCAGTATGTCAGCGATGTCCACATAACTGAAACCGGCGAAATCCGCCAGCGACACCACTTCTCGCAGCGGCATCGGCAACTGCGCAACGGTACTGCGCACTCTGGCGACAATCTGTGACTGCTGATACAACTCGGAATGCTCCATCGAGTCATCATCGCTCATATCAAACAGTTCGGTATTGCGCCCCTGCACCCGCAGGTAATCATGCCAGTTATTGCTCAGGATACGGTACAACCACGTATCCAGCGTAGCCTGATTTTTCAGGCTTTCCACATTTTTAAACGCCTTCAGCATCGTCTCCTGCACCAGATCATCAGCCAGTGTCGGGCTATGACACCAGGAATAGGCCACGCGGTACAGCTTGGTTCTGCGTTTGGCAAACTCCTGCTTCAGCTCGCGTATGGCAAGCAGTTTGCAAAATTTATTCATATATCTCCACCCTCTCCCCGTACAGACGCGACAGCACCGGCTTTATTCCCCGCAAAATGTGAAACCGGCCGCAATTGACCGAATAATCAGCGGCATTCTGGCGTCTTAATCAACAAGCGCGCCAATTTATCAAAATTTCACCCAAAAATCCGGTACAGGAGCCGCTGCCTGCGTATGAACTTGATATCAGCATACAAGATTTCGCTAATACTTATATTACTCTCGATGCTCAGCTTTGGCGGGAGCGCCGCCGGCCCGCTATCCATCCGGCTGGAGGACACATCGGGGAAAATACACACACTGGGAGACTATATCGGCAAGGGGAAATGGGTGGTGCTCAACATATGGGGCCCGGGTTGCCCACCCTGCCGTGAAGAAATGCCCGACCTGATCAGGTTTCACGACAAACATGCCGAACAGGACGCCATCGTGCTGGGCATTGCCATTGACTTCCCAAGTTATGGGTATGCAGACAGGGACAAAGTCACAAACTTCATGGAGGAATACCTCGTTGACTTTCCGGTATTGCTCAGTGACGGCGGTATCACGCTACAGATGGGATTAGGGCTGTTACAAGGTTTGCCGACCACTTTTGTGTATACCCCTGACGGCGAAATAGCCGGCATGCAGGTGGGCGGCGTCACTGAAAACATCCTTGATGAATTTATTCACAAGCAAATCAGCAAGCAGAAAATGCAGCAAGGAAAATAATTTATTGCAACAAACAGAATAATTGTTTACTCGCCCCGTCTGTTAAGCACCGGTATGTAGAAAACGCCGAGACAATAACGCAACCCCAACCTGAACAACGGAGCGAAAAATGAAACAAAAATCATTACAAGTTTTGTCTATTCTGCTGCTGGCGCTAACCATGTTGTCCGTGGGAAACAGCATTGCCAATGAACGCTATGGCAAACAAAAAGTGGTTTATCACATCAATTACGACAATCCCAAGAAGCAGGCGGGCGCGCTACGTAACATTCAGAATCACATCAATGCCGTTGGCGCCGAAAACCTCGACATCAAGGTTGTGCTACATGGCAATGGCCTGGCGCTGCTGCTTGACCCTGAATCACTGGGCAAGCTGAAAAAATTCAAACACGCCAACGCCAATGAAAAAATGACGGCAAAAATCGACAGCCTGAAAGACCAAGGTGTGGATTTCAATGTTTGCGCCAACACGGTGCGCGGGCGAAAAGTTGATCTTGAATCCGATTTGTACAATGTGGAAAAAAGCGACATTGTGCCCAGCGGCGTTGCTGAAGTCGCCCGGCTCCAGCTAATGGGCTACGCCTACATCAAGCCCTGACAGACCAATAAAAATATAGACAACAAGCAACAACCAACTGGTGGATACTATGCATAAACTGACAAACATACCCTTACTGTTCATGCTTCTGTTCGCAGCCTTCAATCTGAATGCTGCGCCCGAAGATAACGCCAAACCGTTTGCAGAGCAGAAAGTTGTGCTGCAAATCAGCGACCCCAACCCGTTTAAACAAACCCTGGTGCTGAATGTGGCAACCAATCTCATCAAACACTACGGCCAGGACAAGGTGGACGTTGAAATAGTCGCCTTTGGCCCGGGCCTGCGCCTGTTGTTCAAGGACAACTCAAACAAGGGGCGTATAGCCAGTCTCAGTGACAGCGGCGTGCGCTTCGCCGCCTGCAAAAACACGATTCGCGGCATGGGTAAAAAACTGGGACATCCTCCCGAGCTGAATGCCAACGCCGTGCCGGTCAGTGCTGGCGTGGTGCGCATTCTTGAGCTGGTGGATAAAGGCTACAAGCTGGTCAAGCCATAACCGCCTAACACAGAGTCTACAGAATCTTCGGAGGATATTATTGTGAAAAACACCAAGAAAAAACTGATTAAGCTTTCTGCCGCGATTGCGCTGGCGTGCAGTCAACCGGCATTCCCGGCCAACTGGCTGATGCTACAGGGCACAGAGCCTGACAGCTCAGCACCACGCGCCAAGGTGTGGGGCTTCATCCAGGCGCAGTATCAAAATGACAGCAGTGATCCTAACGGAACAGGCGGCTACATTCCGCCCAAGCTGATTCCACCCAATCTGTCTACGCAAAGCGCTTTCAATGTTAACCGCGCGCGTATCGGCGTACGTGGCGCCGGTTTTCCGCTGGACGGCAAGGTCAACTACTTTTTCCTCGCCGAGTTTGGCAACAACGGCATCACTGCGCCAGGCGACCGTAATGTGCGCATCACTGACGCCAGCATTACCCTGAACCAGATTCCCGGCGCGCGCATTCGCATGGGACTGTTCAAAACGCCTGGCCCGGAAGAAGGCTTGCAGGCGATTCATGTGTTCGACTACATCAACTTCACCACCGTGATGAACCAGTTGATGCTGGAGCGCTTCCCGAACCGCACCTATACCGGCAACAATAATCCTGTCACCCTGCCCGCGCCACCCGCGCTTGGCGCTTTCACCAAATCCGTTGGTGCGTTCCGAGACACAGGCGTGCAGTTCTTCGATACGTTCAAGGTAGATGACTGGGAACACAGTTACGCTGTCATGATTGGCAATGGCAACGGTCTGAATTTTGGCGACAATGATGACAACAAGGATGTCTACCTGTACTGGTCGTCAGAAAAAGTCTACGGCGGCAAGGGCGGTCGTCGTCAAGGTATCAAGATGTTTGCATGGTCGCAAACCGGCAAGCGCTACCTGGACAATACCGACGACAGCACACACAACCCGCAGGAATTTGACAGAAGACGCGCAGGCGTCGGCTTCAAATACCTGAAAAAACCTTACCGCGTGTCTGCTGAATACCTGAAGGGTGAAGGTATGATATTTGTTGGCCCTGATAAACCGACTTTCGATATAAAGCCCGGCAACCCGGTAGGAAACGGTGAAAATGGAGAGGCATCTGGTTATTACATTGAAGGGGGCTGGTATATTCCAGGATCTAAGTGGGAAATCGATGCACGCTATGACGTATACAATCGTTTGACATCAGACACCCCATCCCCCGGTGGCGCTATCGCTGGAAAAACCTTCGAGTTCGAATTTAAAACCTTCACACTCGGCGCGCAGTACCACATCAACAAGAAAACGCGCATCAATATGGAAATTGCCAACCGCGACTTCACGGCAGTGGACTTCCCTGCCGGCGCCGGCCCCAATGGCAACCTTGATGGCGTCGACAAGCGCTATGCGGTGCAGCTTACCCATATCTTCTGATCAACCGTACTCCTCCAGCAATACTCTCGCAGTGTCATCGCCCCGGCTCAGGCCGGGGCGTTTTTGCATTGACAGCTGCTGCAAATATTCCAGCAGCAAGCGGCGATTGGCTTTGATATTGAAGATATGGTTATGATCACTATTGATGTCGATAAACTGTTTGGGCTGGCGGGCCTGTTCATAAAGCGCCAGCGCGTGATAGTACGGCACCAGCCTGTCCTGCTTGCTGTGCATGATCAGCAGGGGAGCAGGCGAAACGTCAGCAACATAATCGAGAGGACGATAGCTGTTGTCGATGGTTAACGATAGCGGCCATTGCAGCGCCCAGGTCAGCCAGCTATTGCCCAGCACATCGCGCGTCACCTGCCGGTAGTCGCTGAATGCCTCGATGGTCACCAGCGCCGTGATGCGTTGTTTCCGTGGATGTGTCGCCACGGCATAAATCGCCAGTGCGCCGCCCATGCTGTGACCAATAACAATCAGCTGCTGATCGGGTGGCGTCACGCTTATCATGTAATCGAGCATGGCTCGCACATCGCGCACGACTCCGTCCAGCTCCGGGATGCCCTCGGATTTGCCATAGCCGCGATAGTCAAAAATATACCCATCGTAGCCGCGCTGCATCAGCCAGTACAGATTGCCAAAATGTGTGCTGATGTTTTCGCCGTTGCCGTGCAGAAACAGGATGTTGCCTTTTTTTGCAGTATGACTCTTTTCATTATCATCTTCCTGCGCCAGCAAACGCCACCCATGCAAATGTATTCCCTTGTCCGATACGATGGTGATATCTTTATATTCTGTGTTGACGATATCGGGTGTAAACAGATGCTGTTTCATCGGCTGAAACAGCAAGCCGGTACAGCCTGTCAACAGGGCCAGTGCGCTGACCAATACAATCCATCGTTTGCAGCTATGCCAGATCATACCTATCACTCTAGAAATAATAGCGCCAGCTCAGTTGCACATCACTGCGATAGCTGTCGTAATCACGGATGCGTTTGGCGCTCAGGCGAATCGCCGCATTGGTTTGCAAAGGCATGCTCCAGTCCAGCCCGGCTGATTGATGCAGGTTGTTCTCACCGGCGGAAAAATCGACCGCTTTCAATGTCGCCTGAAATGACAAACTGTCGGACTGATATAAAACGCCCAGCTTGAGGCCGACGCCGGCGGTGAAGCCTTTTTCATAACGATTGGCCGCCTTCAGATTAAGCTCCCCCAGAATCGATACATTCAGCGCCTTGCCCGGTTGCGCGCTAAAGCCGCCGCCGACCACCAGCTGAGCGGCATTTGCCCACGACCGGCGTGTGGGCTGCCGCTCGACAGCGAAATCCACGCCCCAGGCTATCGGATCAAAATAGGCGTTGCGCGGTGAAAGCGAGAGCACATTAATAAAGGTCAATTTTTGCAATTGCAGACGTTGACTGTCGATGTAATAACGCAACTGCGTATCCAGAAAGTTTATCTGTGAGGCTTCTGAATAGCCCATCGGCGGATCCAGCACATCATGATAGGCCGGCCGCAGGTACAGCGCCAGATAGCTTTCCTGTTGCAACGCCCCCGCCGCAATGGCCAGGCGCGCGGTTTTATGCCCCTGCTCTGAACGCACAGCGGGCGTTGTAACCGGTCGCCACACATTTTTCACCCCCAGCTTGCTGCGCTCGGCCAGCAAGCGCCAATTGGTTGCCGCGCGCGGATCGCGCACGGTGGGGTTGGCGGTTGCCAGAAAACGCGCATAATCGTAGGCCTGTTCGAGGATTTTCGCCCGAACCTCCACCGGTCGGCTTTCAATTTTCCGCGCCAGTTTCGCGTAGTCTGTCTCGGTAAGCGCAATGGCCAGTTCATTATCCTGCTCGCTCATCTGCGCGGCATGCTGTTTGATGATGGTGGTGCTTGATGGCCGATACAGCACGTCGGTGACAAGCTTGTTATCAAACACAGCGCGCACGGTATCCGCCGGTATCGCCTTGACTTCAAAGTGCGATGTCAAATCCAGCGACGGCCGCGCCGCTTCCATCAACGACAGCATGTGGTAGGAGCAGTTTTCGGTTAGAAAATAATAATCAAACTGAATGTGGCGCACCTCCCAGGCATGGCGCATCAGCTGGTAGAGTTCGTCCTTTGAAAAATCCAGTTCGTACTCCCACACATCGCGGTTTTCCAGATCGCGGTACTCCTTGATTTTTTCGTAATACGGCACAATGGAAAACACGCCTGGATAACCGCCGATTAACCCCTTGATGGAAAACAGCAAGGCATTGTCAGTGGCGTCGGCATTGGCGGCGTAATTCAGCGCATAGGCGACCAGCGCTGAATCCTTGCGGTAGTCGTCCGGGTTTACACGCAACAGTGTATGCCCGAACATGGAAGACGGACTGTTGATATAGGCGGCGGGAAACACCAGCGTTAGACTGCCGGGGCGGATAGTATCGAACCAGGTTTGCAGTTGTTTACAAACTGCCGGTTTGATAACGGTTGGATCTATCTTCAGTTGTTGCTTCAGCCAGTGATATCGCGCCGGAAACCGGCACTGTGGATGCAGGTTAACATCATCACCAGGCGGTTGCGCCATGGCGCGTATGGTTGCCGCCAGCTCCTGTTGTGGATTATATTTGCCGTTTGCTGACAGGAAAAAAGCATCATCATCTGCCTGGCTTTCCCATTGATGAAACAAGCCGCCGGGTTTGTAATGCAGCAAGGCATGCCAGGCCCGGGTTTGCGCCAACTGCTGGCTGTCTGCACGGGCGACTAACTGATGCAAGCTGTCGGTCGACGCCATCGAGCAGAGCGGCAACACCGGCGCAAGCCATACGAGAAACAATAACGGTACGGAGACGAAGCTACGGGGAAGCACAATCAGGAGTCCTTATCATACAGGCATAAAAAAAGGGCGTCGCGAAACCGCAACGCCCTTTTTCAAACCGAAAAATTAAACGGCGTATTTGGCCAGTTTAACGTCGGTCAGCATGACCGCTTTCAGGGAAGCGACCACTTCGCTGCTGGTCACATCTTCACGGCTGTAGATTTTGGTGAAGTTGGCCTGACTGAGCTGGAAGAAAGACGCTTTGTCTTCATCCGCAATACCCATCAGCGTCGCCAGAGTGTCCAGCGCTTCGCCTTCACCCACAGACATGTCGCGCGCAACACGCTCCATGTTGGAGTCGATAAAGATATCAGCCTGTGCAGTAACAGTGTCATTCTGGTTACAACCCAGGGTGCCGGTGGTAATGCCGAAAGTCTGGTTACCAATACTACCGTTGGTGGTTGCCGCCAGCACGTTGGGCGCCAAGCCGGACTGGCCTTTGAAAATCATTGAACCGGCGCCACAACCAACGCTGTTTGCCTGTGCTGCAAAGGGGGTAGCCATAACGAGCAGGCCTGCGATCATGAGTTTTTTCATAGTAGAGTATTCTCCATATGCTTATGAGTATTGTTATTGAAGTCCGTATCCAGAGAGCGTCCATTAAAGACTAAATGTACACAAGCCCACCGGGCATGTCCAGACGTATTTACATGACCTGTTATAAATGAAGCTGAATCAGCCAAAAGCAAGGTAACTGACGCTATCGCCGCGACGAACGGCGGTGTTGACAGGCGCCACCACCAGCCCCTGCGCCCAACAGGCCGAACTGAGCACGCCGGAACCCTGATGTGGATACACCACCGCCCAGGATTCGCCATCGCGGTTTTCGATGCGGGCGCGCAGGTATTCCTGGCGCTTGACTTCGGGCCATTCAAAATCGGCTTTGACCTGAACCGGTTGTTGCAGGGTTTGGGTTTCACCCTGCATTTTCCGCATCAACGGGCGCGCGAAGATTTGTGCGGTGACGAACACCGATACCGGATTGCCCGGCAGTCCGAGAAACAGCGCATCACCTACCCTGCCGAACGCCACCGGCTTGCCCGGTTTCATCGCAATACGCCACATGTGAAGCTCGCCCAGCTGCTCAAGCGCGATGCGCACATAGTCTTCCTCGCCCACCGAGACGCCGCCACTGGTAAGAATCAAATCAGCATGCTGCGCCGCCTGTTTGATGACATCAACAGTAGCTTCCAGCGTGTCGGGCACGATGCCGTAATCGGTTATTTCGCAGTGTTGTGTTTGCAGAAAGCCGTTCAGGCTATAACGGTTGGAGTTGTAGATTTGCCCCGGCTGCAACGGATTACCGGGTTCGACAATTTCATCACCGGTGAAAAAACAGGCCACGCGCAAGCTGCGCTTGACGGATACGCTGGCGACGCCGACCGAGGCAATCAGCCCCATTTCCTGCTGACGAATGCGCTGGCCGGCCTTGAGGATAACGCCGCCCTGTTTGATATCTTCTCCAGCGCGGCGGATGTTTTCACCCGGTCTGCACACCTTGTTAATGATAACGATATCGCTGTCCGGTTCGCGCGTGGTCTGCTCCTGCATCACCACCGCATCGGCGCCGGGTGGAATTGGCGCGCCGGTGAAGATACGCGCCGCCTCGCCGGGTTTGACTTCAACACCGTTGGCGCCGGCAGGAATCCGTTGCGTCACCCCGAGTTGTGCGCCTGCCTGCGCGCAATCTTCACTGCGCACGGCATAACCGTCCATTGCGGTGTTGTCATAACCCGGCACATTGATTGTCGAGATAATGTCTTGCGCCAGCACCCGTCCCAGTGAATCCAGCACACCGACCTGTTCGCTGCCGGCAACCGGCGAGGCTTGCGACAGCAATTGCTGAATCGCCTCATCAACACTGATCAGACCGGAACCCGCGCAGCAACCCCTGTTGTCACTCATTTTTCCAGCAGCCTCGGCATCAGTTCGACCAGATTGCAGGGTTTGTTGTTGCAATCCAGCTGCGGCGCAATCAGCTTGTCCCAGCCGGTGCGGCAGGCGCCGGTGGAGCCCGGCAGGCAGAAAATGAAGGTGCCGTTGGCAATGCCGCCGACAGCACGCGAAGCGATGGTTGAGGTGCCGATTTCCTCATAGGAAATGTAACGAAAGATTTCGCCGATGCCCTCAATTTCGCGGTCGAACAGCGGCCTCACCGCTTCGGGGGTGATATCGCGGCCGGTCAGGCCGGTGCCACCGGTGGTAATCACCACATACACATCGGGGCTGGCAATCCAGCGCGAGACCACTTCACGGATTTTGTAGACATCATCCGGCACAATGATTTTTTCCGCCAGATGATGGCCGGTCCGGGTCAGTCGTTCGACCAGCGCCGCGCCGGAGGTATCGGTTTCTTCGGTGCGGCTGTCGGAGACGGTCATCACCGCAATGTTGACCGGGGTAATGTTGTTTTCACTCATAAGGCAGCTTCTTGTCGCAGTTAAAAAAATCAGACTGGATTATTTCACGCCAGATTGTCTGATGTTTGACGCATGTCAATAACCCGTGTTGCGGGCTGCATAATAGTAACGCTTTCCAGGTCAGCAGGACAGTATCCACTTGAAACATGCCAAACTAAAAACCGCAACTTTTACAGCACTATTCATCAGTTTTGTCGCCGGCATTGTTTTCTGGGGTGGCTTCAACTGGTCGCTGGAGCTGACCAACACCGAGAAGTTTTGTATTTCGTGTCACGAGATGCGTGACAATGTTTATAAGGAATACCGAAACTCTGTCCATTTTCGCAACGCCACCGGGGTGCGCGCCACCTGCCCGGATTGTCACGTGCCGCGCGAATGGGTTTACAAGGTGGCGCGAAAAATCCGCGCCAGCAATGAGCTTTTTCATCACTTCATGGGTTCAATCAACAGTCGTGAGAAGTTTCTCGCCAAACGCCACGAACTGGCGAAACATGTATGGCAAACCATGAAACAGACCGACTCGCGCGAATGCCGCAACTGCCACAGCGAGGCGGCGATGGAGCACAAGCTGCAGCGCGATGTTGCTGCACAGCAGCATGAAAAAGGCCATGCAGAAGGCAAAACCTGCATCGACTGCCACAAGGGCATCGCCCACAAGCTGCCGGAAGATTTCCTCGAAGCCGAACACGAGCGTTTTGAAAAAGAAAAGACTCCCTGTTACACCTGCCACGAGGACATGGCGCGCCCGGCGGCGGATGACGACTGGTATGACTGATGCCGCGATAAAAACATCTTCGGTTTATTTCAAACAGAACACCACCGCTTTTTGACCTGAATCAATACTTGCCATTCTGTCTTGCAGGATGATGAGCAGCAACCGCCCAAGCACATCACAGGAGAAAAAACATGCCGAAAAGAGCTGTTTGTTCCGCGTTGTTGGCGCTGCTTACTACCACAACAGCGTACGCCACCGACCAAGCCACGATCAAAAAGGGGGAAGCCCTGTATAACCAGAATTGCGCGGTCTGCCACCAGGCTGACGCCATCGGCAAACCCGGATTCGCCCCCTCGCTGACCAACCCGGAATTGCTGAGCATTGCCTCCGACAAATTCTTCGAAAGCACCATTCGCGATGGCCGCGTGGGAACCGGCATGCCGCCCTTCTCCCACCTGGGGCGCAAAAACATCAAGGCCATCGTCGCCTTCCTGCGCTCACACAGCAAACTGCCCAATCGCGCCAAAGCAGTTGACGCCCAACCCGAAAGTCATGGCGACCCGCGACTTGGCAAGCAATGGTTTGATGATATCTGCTCCACCTGTCACGGCGTCAACGGCGATGGCTATGCCGCGGGCGGCACCGGCACCGCCATTGGCAAGGCCGGTTTTCTCAACAAAGTGTCCGATGGTTTTATTCGTGAAACCATCAAGCATGGTCGTTCCAATACACGCATGCTTGGCTTCAGCGACGCCAGCGGTCTGGCCAATCTGAGCGACCAGGAAATCGATGATGTCATCGCCTACATGCGCACACTTGTCAACAAGTGACCTATCAGCAGGAGAGTAAACCATGAAACGCATAAAAATAAATCGACGCAACTTTATCAAGGGTAGTGCTTTCATATCCAGCGCCGCCACCGGCGCCAGTCTGATGGTCGGCGCCAATCCCGAACTGGAAGCCGCAACTTCCGAAAATTCGGCCTCGCGCACCACTGCGCTGGCGCAATGTCCATACTGTGGCGTGGGCTGTGGCACCGTCATTCAGGTGGAAAACGGCAAGATTGTTTCCATGCGCCCGGACAAGGAGCACCCCACCAACTTCGGCCTGCAATGCATTAAAGGCCTGACTGCCGCTGAACCGATCTATGTAGACCGCATGGAAGGCGACTCTTATGTGCGCAAGGACGTATGGGAAGAATGGAACAAACCCGGTCATGGCGACCTGGAGTATGTCAGCAAAACCAAAGGCTCGTTTGATGAAAAACACTTTGTTCGCGTGCCTTACGAAAAAGCCGGCGAAATGGTTGATCACAAGATTGCGCACTTCGCCAAAAAATACGGCGGCAATTCCATTGGCCTGTACGGCTCCGGCCAGTTGACCATGGAAGGCCAGTATCTGGAAAACCTGTTTATGAAAGGCGTGCTCGGCTCCAACACCATTGAAGCCAATGCGCGCATGTGCATGACATCCGCAGTGACCGGTTACTTCGCCACGCTGGGTTCCGATACCCCACCGCTGGCCTATGAAGACATCGAACTGTGCGACATGATTATGCACTTCGGCCACAACGCGCGTGAATCGCATCCGATTATTTTCTGGCGCGCCGCCGACCATAAAAAGAAAAACGATATTCCCACGGTGGTGGTCGATCCGCGCCGCACCGGCACGGTTATGGGTTATGAAGACATTAACCCGAAAAACACCGTGCATGTGCCGATTCTCAATGGCGACATCAGCTTCCTCAACTCACTGGCGCATGTGCTGCTGAAAGAACACCCGGATGTTATCGATTGGGAATTCATGAAGAAGCATACCAAGGGCTGGAAAGAATACGTCAAAACCGTCAAGGCGGAATACAGCCCGGAGCAGGTGCAGGACCGCATGGGTGGCGAGCATCATGATGTATCACCCGAGTTAATCCGCAAGGTCGCCAGCATGTTTGCCGACGCCACCCGCAAGCGCCTGGCGCGCAGCAAGGGCAAACAGGCGGGGGACGAAGGCGGTGTGCCCGGTGGCGGCGGTCATGGCGGCGTCATCATCATGTGGGGCATTGGCTATAACCAGCATATCCACGGCCAGCACAATATCATTTCGATTATTAACCTGCTAACCCTGACAGGCAATCTGGCCAAACCCGGTTGCGGGCCATTCTCCATGACCGGCCAACCCAATGCGATGGGTGAACGTTTTACCGGCGGTCTGACCGGCCGCCTGCCATTCAATGAACCGCTGAAAAACGCCAAACACCGCAAGCACATGGCCAAACACTGGCGCATACCGGAGAAAAATCTGGTCAACGCGATGAACTCGCAAAACCCCGGCATGGCGGTCGGCATGATGGAGCGCGCGCTGAAAGGCGATGTGCGCGCCATGTTCCTGGTCTATGCCACACACATTGACCTGCCGGATCAGGAAAACCTGGTGCGCCCGGCATTGATGAAAACCTTCAATGTGGTGCAGGAAATTTACCGTCACGCCCCCAACAACCTGTATGCCGACGTGATATTCCCGGCCGCGACCTGGGGCGAAGTCAATGGCGTGTACATCAGTTCGGAACGGCGCATCAACATATGCGAACAGGCGGCAATGCCGCCAAAAGGCTGCCGCCCGGATCTCGACATGGTGATTGACAAGGCCAAGGGCGTCGGCAAACTGCTGGGGCTGGACATGGACAAGGTGCTGCCCTACAAGAAAGACAAAAACGGTTTTTACGATACCGAAGAAGTGTTCAGGGATGTCTGCCGCGCTTCCGCCGGCACCGATACCGACCTCACCGGCATACTCGAACGCGAGAAGCTGGATGGCATTTCACCCTATGAACAATTGAAAGCCTTGCGCGGTATCCAATGGCCGGCGCCCACCTACGCCATCGCCAAGGCGGGCGGCACCAAACGCCGCTACATGCTGCAGGAAGGCAACTGGAAATCACGCCCTTATGGTTATTTCCGCACCAAGGATGGCAAGGTGCATATGAAAATATGCAAGCAGGATTATTCACAGCGCGAAAAGATTACCAAAAAGCTGATGAAGTTCGGTACCGAGAAAGGGCTTTACACTATCGATAATATTGCCCTGATCAAACAGGCGCGCGACATGGGACTGACGCCCGACCTGCCGGATGAACAATACCAGGGCAAACACTGGAAAGATGTGCCCAAGGACAAGTTCCCGTACTGGTTCGGTCTGGGCGTGGTGTATGAACATTTCCATACCGCCAAGTCCAACCGCAGCCCGACCACGCGCCGTCTGGTGCCGGAGATGTACGTCGAAATGCATCCGGAAGATGCGAAAGCGCTGGGCATCAAGGATGGCGACAAGGTCAGGGTGATTACCCGGCGCGGCCAGCTGGAAGCCCGCGCCCAGGTCGGCGCCAACAGTCTGGTCAAACCGGCGCGCAACAATGTACCCCGCGGCTATATGTTTGGCCCGTGGAACCTGTCGGTTGCCGACAGCGCAATCCCCGAGAAAAACAAATGGCTGGCCAATCGCGTCACCAGCCGTGTGTGGGACCCGGTATCCGGCCAGGTTGATTTTAAAAAGTCAGCCGCGCGTATCGAAAAGGTGTGACATGACGCGGCGGCGGGCAACTGACTGGCAAAACACCGGCCCGGTTGCCCGCCGCCTGCTGTCTGGAGCCTTGTCATGAAACGCCGCCGTTTTCTCAAGGCCAGCGGCATCGGCGCCGCCGTACTGGCGCACGCCGCCCTGACCGGCAAGGTGTCGCATGCGGCTGTCAACCAGCCATCACTGCGTTACCTGCGGCCGCCTGGCGCATTGCCGGAAGAGGAATTTCTCAATCGCTGCATCCATTGCGGCCAGTGCGGTGAAGCCTGCCCCAACCGCTGCATCAATTATTTTGACATGCAGAACGGACTGGCGTCGCTTGACACGCCTTATATCATTCCGCGCGAAAAAGCCTGCATCCTGTGCATGAAGTGTGGCGATGTCTGCCCGACCGGCGCCATTCAGAAAGTCAAATACGAGATTGATGACATTCTGGAAAAAGTCAACATGGGCCGTGCGGTTATCGACAAACAGCTTTGCCTGTCATGGCAGGGTAAAAGCTGCGGCGTATGTTACCGCGCCTGTAAACTGCCGGATATCGCCATCAAGGTCGGCTATATGGAGCAGCCGCATGTGCTGGATGACTGCATCGGTTGCGGATTATGTGAACGTTCGTGCATACAGATTCCGCAGGCCATCAAGATTTTGCCGAGGGCGACATGACTGTCAAAGCCAACAAATATTTTGTTATCTGGAAACATCTCAACAAGCTGCGCTGGCTGAGTTTATCTATTGTGTTCGCCATGCTGATTTTCCTGCCCTATGCGCACGTCTACCAGACATTTGAAGCGGCGCACGCCTACGACCTGCTGGCCGATTCCGAAAAACAGTTGTATGACGCCATGGAAATGCTGACCTCGCCGTTTGTCAGCGACCCGGCCAATGATCTCGACGCCATCAAGGGCAACACTTGGTCCGGCACGTTTTTCGGTTTTCAGATGAGCGATCCGCTGGCGGCGCTGGGACAAGTGTTTGCCGGCAAAACCCTGTACCTGCCGTTTTTGCTGACCGCGCTGGTTCCGGTGCTGTTCACCCTGGTGTTTGGACGTTTTTTCTGCGGCTGGATTTGTCCGGCGACTTTTTTGTATGAACTCAACACCAACTTCGCCGCCTTCCTGCGCCGCGCCGGGCTGAAAACCGGCAACCGCCGTTTTGACCGGCGGGTCAAATACCTGGTGCTGGCCGCCGGTCTGCTGCTGTCGATGCTTACCGGCTCGGTGATGGTGGCCGCCATTTATCCCCCCGCCATTATCGGGCGTGAAATCTATTACGCCATCGCGCTGGGCGGCTTTGGCGCCGGTTCAGTGTTTTTTGTCGGCACCCTGCTGTTTGATTTGCTGGTGGCGCGCCGCGGTTTTTGCCGTTATCTGTGTCCCGGTGGCGCGCTGTATTCCCTGCTCGGCCATTTCAGGCTGTTTCGCATTCAGCGCATTGTCGAAAACTGTAACGACTGCGCCAAATGCAACGCCATTTGCGAATTTGGTCTGGATCCGTTGCGCGACGGTTTTGGTCAAGAGTGCAATAACTGCACCGCCTGCATCGCCATCTGCCCGACCGAGGCGCTGACCTTTAGCGTTCAGATACACGACCAGCCGGATCAGGGGCCGGGCCATCTGGGCAAACAGTATTTGCGCGAACAGCAGCAAACCACCGACCCGCAACACCAAGAGGCGGCCTGATGAAACGGCGCAACTTTGTGCAAAGCGTGGTTTTTGGCGCCGGGGTGCTGGCGAGCGCCGGCCTGCCCTACGGTCTGTCGCGCTTTCTGGCGCCAGCGGTAGAAGCTTCCCCCCTCACCCACCTGCGTCCGCCCGGCGCGCTGAAAGATGACCAGGCGTTTGTCGAAGCCTGCATCGGTTGCGGTTTGTGCGGTGAAGTGTGCCCGCCCAAATGCATCCAGTTCTATCAGCGCGAGGGCGGCGACAAGGTCAACACGCCCTATATCAACCCGGAAGAAAAAGCCTGTATTTTGTGCAGCAAATGCATGGAGGTCTGTCCCACCGCTTCGTTGCAAGTGACGCCGGTGAAAGACATCGACATGGGCATATCACAAATCGACCGGCTGGCCTGTTACCCGTGGGTGGATCGCGGCATTTGCGGCGCGTGCGTGTCGGTTTGCCCGCTGGGGGAACGCGCCATCAGTTTCAACATGTGGAACCAGTACCGGCCGGTGGTGCACGAAGCCTGCGTTGGCTGCGGCCTGTGCGTGGAAGTTTGCCCACACCCGAGTTTACCGATTCGCATTGTTGACCGTTCGCAAGGCACGGTCGCCAAACATACGATATGACTGTAAAGACGCAGGGGAATGATGATGCAGCATAACCGGACAAATATTTTTATATCCGCATTGTTCATAATACTGTCAAGCGCATTGCAGCCGGCATTGGCGCATCATGTGCTGGGAAGACCGGCCTACAGTCTGAACGAAGACTCCAACACACCGCCCAGCATGCAGGTGGAAACCCAGATAGGCAAGTATTATGTCACCTACATGGTGTTCCCGGCGTTTCCGAAAGCGGGCGAGCGCGGCCGCGTCAACCTGTACGCCACCCGCATTGACAATGGCGAAGCCTATCGCGGTGAAGTGACTTTCAGCGTTCGGGATGATGTGCTGTTCGGTGATAAAAACCGGGAAACGCTTGGCAGCCAGTTGCCCGATGACAATGTTTACCGTCAGGGTTTTGAATTCAGCGAAGACGGTAATTACATCATCACCGCCGAGTTTACCGCCGACGGCGAACCCTACATTATCGACTTTCCGTTGCGCATTGGCTCGCCCGCTTCCTACAGCCCAATCGGCATTGCCGTCGGCGTGATTGTGGCCCTGCTGCTGGGCGTCAACCTGGTACAGCGCAAACGCCTGCTGCACGCCAGACTGCGCAACGCTCACGAGGAAATCAGCCAGTCATCATGACCATGACGCATCCAGGTCTGCCGGCTTACTGGGGAGCCATTATCCTTGGCTTCATTTCGCTGGCGTTGATATGGACGCTGTATTCGCCAACGCCGTCGAGGGTGCGCACAGCGGTGCTCAGCCTGGCCACGCTGCCGCTCATCGGCAAGGGCGTGCGCACGCTGGCCGCCAGCCGCTGGTTGTTGCTGTCGCTGAAGTTTGTCATGGTCGGTCTGTTTCTGCTGATTATCGCCGCCGGCCTGTTTGGCGCGCCGATACCGGAGCGCAACATCGCCACGGTATTAACCTGGAACCTGTGGTGGTCGGGACTGGTGTTCTCGGTGTTCTTTCTGGGTTCGGCATGGTGCGCGGTTTGTCCGTGGGACACGCTGGCGCAATGGCTGGTCAAACACCGGTTGTGGAAACGCGCCGATTCGCATACCAGTTTAAACCTCAAAGTCCCGCGCTGGCTGGCCAATGTGTGGCCGGCGTTGCTGATGTTTATTATTCTGACCTGGCTGGAACTGGGCGTCGGCATTACCATCAACCCCTATGCCACCGCCGCAGTGTCATTGCTGATGGTGGTGCTGGCTACCGCATCGCTGGCGATTTTTCAGCGCAAGGCGTTTTGCCGGTATTTTTGCCCGGTGGGACGCACCATCGGTTTTTATTCCCAGTTGTCGCCGCTGGAGCTGCGCCCGATAGATAACGATATTTGCGCGCGCTGCAAAACCCTGGACTGTTATCACGGCAATGAAGAAATCGAACCCTGCCCGACCTGGCTGGTGATGGGGCGGCTCAAACAAAACAGTTACTGCATTTCCTGCGGCAACTGCACACAAAGCTGTCCGCATCAGAATATCGCCTGGCGGTTTCGCCCGCCCAGCGTCGAAGCCCTGCACAGCGCACGGCCACATTGGGATGAAGCCTGGTTCATGATTGGCCTGCTTGCGTTGACCGGGTTTCACGGTCTGACCATGATGCCGTTCTGGGAAAGCTGGATGAGCCAGCTGGCGCAAACCATAGGCGATTCCGGCCGGCTGCTGTGGAGCTTTACCATCGGCCTGGTCGTCTGCCTTGCAGCTATCGCCACGTTCTATGGCGCGATGGTTGCACTCACACACAAACTTACCGGCAACACACTGGAATACCGCCGCCTGTTTGCCACCTTCGCCTTTATCGCGCTGCCGCTGGCGTTCGCCTATCACATGGCGCATAACCTCAACCACCTGATTCGCGAAAGCGTGGGCCTGGCGGATGTGTTCGCCAACCCGCTGGGCGTCAACACCGCGCCGCTGAGCATGATGGAAAAACACATGCGTCACATGACCATGTGGCTGTCTGAAGATGCGCTGTTTGCGATACAGGCCGGTCTGATGATGTTCGGTTTCTGGATTGCGCTGCAGGTAATACGGCATCGCGGCATGAAAGTGTTGCCTGCCGGCGACCGGCTTGGCGGCCTGCGGCTGACGCCCATGTTGGTGTTCGCCACCGGCATGACCGTGTTTCATTTATGGTTGCTGATGCAGCCGATGATTATGCGGATGTAAGCGGGAGCAGCAATGGACAGACGAAATTTTTTTCGCAAGGCATTCCGTGACAGCAGCAAGGCGGTGGTCAAACACGTCGCCAAAAAAGTCGAGCAGCAGGCCAGCCGCTGGATTCGCCCGCCCTTCGCGGTTGAAGAACTGAACTTTCTGCTCGCCTGCACCCGCTGTGACGCCTGCATTGAAGCCTGCGAATACCAGGTGATTTTCAGACTGCCGCCGCGGCTGGGCGCGAAAGTCGCCGCTACGCCAGCGCTGGATTTGCTCAACCACGCCTGCCATTTATGCGCGGACTGGCCCTGCGTCGCCGCCTGCGAAACCGGCGCGCTGCGCCTGCCCGAATCCGAAGCGGACAGCCCCCCCGCTGAACCCGTCGCGCCACCGGTGCTGGCGCGCGCCAGCATCAACACCCAAAGCTGCCTGCCCTATCACGGCCCGGAATGCGGCGCCTGCGCGGGCAGTTGCCCGGTCGAAGGCGCGCTTGACTGGCAACTGACCCGGCCGGTCATCAACCCGCTGCATTGCACCGGTTGCGCGCTGTGCCGCCAGGCCTGCATCACCGATCCGCCTGCCATCAACATACAATCCGCAGCGCTCGTCAAGGTAAATGACGCGCGGGAGTTCGTGTAATGCACAGGCAATCAGCGTAAAATGGACAGCATGACACACCGCGCAAACCAGCCTGCACCCGCACTGATCGACCCGTTTGGCCGGCGCATTGACTATGTGCGCCTGTCGGTCACCGACAAGTGCAACCTGCGCTGTTTTTACTGCATTCCCGAAGGCCACAAGGATTTCGAGCAACCCGGGCACTGGCTGACGTTTGACGAAATCGAGCGCGTGATTCGCGCCTTTGCCGGGCTGGGCGTGGCGCGGATTCGTCTTACCGGTGGCGAACCGCTGGTGCGCAAAAACCTGCCCGATCTGGCGCACAAGCTGGCCGCTCTGCCCGGCGTCGATGATCTATCACTCAGCACCAATGCGGTGCTGCTCGATCGGCATGCACAGGCCTTGCGCAATGCCGGGGTGTCGCGCATCAATGTCAGCCTCGACACCCTGAAGCCGGAGCGTTTCAAACAGATTACCGGCGGCGAACTGCAACCGGTGCTCGACGGTTTGCGCGCCGCCAGCGAGGCAGGCCTGTCGCCGGTCAAAATCAACATGGTGGCGATGCGCGGCATCAATGACGACGAATTTGAAGACATGGTCGAATTCTGTCTGCAACACAAGTTTACCCTGCGCATGATTGAAACCATGCCGGTGGGCAGCACCGGTCTCAACGCCAGCGACCATTATCTGGATTTGCAAACGGTGAAACAGCAACTGGCGCAACGCTATGAACTGATTCCCGGCGTCATGCCCGGCGGCGGCCCGGCGCGTTATGTGCAGGTGAAAGGCACAGACCTGCGCATCGGGTTCATCACCCCCATCTCGCAGCACTTCTGCGAAACCTGCAACCGTGTGCGGCTGTCGGTTGATGGCACGCTGTACATGTGTCTGGGGCAGGACAATAAAATGGAGCTGCGACCGTTATTGCGCAATGGCGTCAGCGATGAGGGACTCAGGCAGGCGCTTATCGAGGCGATTGCACTCAAGCCGGAAAAACACGAGTTCAGGGACAAACCGGAACAGGTGGTTCGGCTGATGAACATGACAGGCGGCTAGGCACCTACACCGTCCAGTAATCGGGGTCTTTTGACAGCCGGAAATCTTCCAGCGCCCTGGACAGTTCTTCCCTGTTTTCACACAGGATATGACTGGCCATCGGCAAAAAGACATGCTCCTCTTTTTCGTGGTGTTGCAACATGGCGGTCTGCAATTCCGGGAGCAGCTTTTGTGCCGCCGCCAGATCTTCCACCTTGAGCACCGATGACAGTTCCGTGAGTATTTTAATCACATCACGATGCTCCTTGCGCAACAGCAAGGTCGGCATATGTGGCGGGCCGGTGCGTTCGTCATAGGCGGGAAACAGCACCTCTTCCTCCTGCGCCATGTGATATTTGAGCTGTTTAATCAGCTCTTTCAACGAACGCTTCATGATTTGCCAGTTCTGCGTTTCACAGGCGTCAGCCAACTCACCCAGCAAAAACTCGATGCGGGTATGGTCGTGAACCAGCCAGTGTTCAGCACTTTTCATTGCAACTCCCGGCAATTTGTAGAGTGACCATCATACTGTATTTCCAGCATACGGCAATGACTTGCGTCATATTTCACCCTGCCGGACGCCCGGCTACAAATCCAGCAATAACTTCAGTGGCACGCGCATGCCAGCGATTTTACAGGCTTGCTGGCCATAGCCGTAGGGAAACATGTTGTAGATGTATTTCCGGGTAGCTTTTTCCTTGCCGTGCCGCTTGCGCAATTCCTGCAGCAGTTTGCGATGTTCGGGGATGCACTGGTGATATTCAAAATGCTCACGCACAAAATTCACCACTTCCCATACCTCTTCGGTGAGAGCGATATTTTCCTGCCGGGCGATTACCTCAGCAACCTGCTCGTTCCATAATGACGGATCCAGCAAATACCCTTCCTTGTCGACAGGAATGGCTTCACCATTTACTTCCAGTACCTTATCTGCATTCATGTTCTTACCCGGTAAAGATGCTGCGGAGTTGCCGCCATTTTTGTTTCATCGTTGTGTTGCGTATGGTGTCAATCAGTTCATCAACCTTGAAAGCGTGATGCGTTTCATACGCCACCCCCAGTTGCGGCATTTTCGCCAGGCCGATTTCACGCGCATGCTCGACAAAGCCCATGTTCTTCCAGAAGAACGCGCCCGGCATGGTGGTGGGAATCACCAGCACATAAAACAGCGCGCGGCCAATCACGTTGCTGACCAGCAGCATCGCCGCCAGCAGAACAAAACCAATGACGTTATCACTGCCCATCGCCAACATGACGACGGCCAACAGTAGGGATGCCGCCAGCAAGGCGTTGCGCAGCCAGTACGCCTTGCCGTAACGCGTGATTTGCAGGTAGAACGAAGCCGCGCCCTCGCCACTGTCTTCCGATTGCATGTCGCTGGCGTGCCCCAGCAGGCCGACGGACTCCAGCACAACGCCGACGCACACCAGCACAAGCAGCAGTTTCGCCAATGCCGGGGTCAGCACCGAGAATACCACCGCCATCAAGGCCACCAGAGAGGCGCCCAGCGTCAGACCGCTGGCAATGAAGCTGGTCGCGGTTTGCCAGTGATCCCAGAACGGGCGCGCCTTGATGCGGTACAGCTTGTACATGAAATAACCGCCGAATGCGATGCCGGCCACCGCCAGCGCAGCGAACAGGATTTGCATCGCTTGGGTAAAAGCATTGTCGAACAGGGCAAAAAAACTGTAACCCAGCAAGCCGGTGTAGAACGCTGACACCCCGGCGATTTCACGGCTGACCGGCGACAGGCGCAGATTGTAAAAACCACGGTAAAAACGATGCGGCTTGCCCAGGTGCATGTTGAGCTTGAACAAGCCGAAACTCATCAGCGCCACCATCACCAGCAGCGTTGGCAACATGGCGGAACTGTTTTGTAACTGCGCCACCGGCTCAAAACCGTAACCGCCGAGCAGTATCAGAAACGCGCCCATCACCGCCTGCGCGCTCAGGGTAAAGGCGATATGCGCGTTTTCGTGCGAGCCCAGCAGTTTTTTCCAGTTCCATTCGCGTTTGTCTGTCGGCTTTTTGTTGACCACCGGTTTGTAACGCCCGGTGCGGTCATCGCGATGGTATTTCAGCGGTTTGTCATCCACGCGCAACATGTCGCGCTGGGTGGTGCGGGTCTGCTGAAAACGAATATTGGGATGCGTAATATCGGTGCGCGGAAATCCGGGAATCTCTGTTTTCGCCTGGGTGCGGTTTTCGGGAATGTCTTCAATCACGCCAAAGTCCAGCGCGTTGCCCAGGCAGGCGGCGACACAGGCCGGTTTGAGTCCTTCTTCCAGCCGATCGACACACATGTTGCACTTGGTCACCTGCCCTTTCACCGGATCGAGCTGCGGCGCATTGTAGGGACACACCCAGGTGCAGTAACCGCAACCGAAACAGATATCCGGGTCCTGCAGCACCGCGCCGTACTCGGCGAACTTGGTGTAGGCGCGGGTCGGACAGCCTTTCAGGCAGACCGGATCATCGCAATGGTTGCACGCCATCGAAATGTTGATGCGCTGATACGACGGATAAGTGCCGCCTTCGACAAAACCGACTGAACGAAACGCAATATGCGCCGGGTTATCATTCTTTTCACTGCAAGCCGCTTCACAGGCGTGACAGGCGATGCAGTTATCGGCGTTGAAATAAAAACCGTGCTGCTTGTAGCGATTGGAGTGCGCATCGTTGGCGGCCGATTCATTGTTGATAATGAACGGCGCTTTGCGCAGCGGGTTGTCATCACTCACTGTTTCAATCGGCGCGCCATACACATTGACGGTCTTGCCGCTACTCCAGCGAAGCAGTGCATAATCGGGTTCGTTATTGCGTCTAAATGCTGTCACTGTATTGGTTGACCCTGGTTCAGAATGCGCGCATTTCCATGCTGAGTCTGGCTGCCGCTTCCTGATCCGGCAGTTTTTCGATACGCACCGCGGACTGCTTGTAGGCAGGCTGACGGGAGTATGGATCCAGCAGCCCCAGCGTCAGGCGGTTGGCGCAATCGTGAAAATGAAATGGCAAAAACACCATGTTTTTGGGAACACGTTGCGTGGGCGTGGCCATCACCACCGCATCAGAGCGGCGCGACACCAAACGCACATATTCACCGCGTTCGATGCCCAGTTCTGCCGCCAGATCGGGATTGATTTCGATAAACGGAATCGGGCTGTATTTGTTGTTGTTGCCGATTTTTCCGGTTTTGGTGCGGCCATGCCAGTGCTCGATCAAACGGCCGGTATTGAGCCAGATCGGAAATTTTTCATCCGGCACTTCATTGTTGTCGATAAACGGCAACGGAATCAGTTTGGCCTTGCCGTCCGCATGCATGAATGTGGCCGGTTCAGTGTACAAACGCTTGCCGCCTTTTGGCGGCGTTTCGTTGTTGTCGCGCTGCGCTTCGGTATAGGGCCACTGGATGCCGCGGTTCTGCTCGATCAGTTCATGCGACATGCCGGAGATATCCGCCAGCCGGCCTTTGGATATGCTGGCCATTTCCTGAAAAATCTCCGCCGGCTTTTCCGGAAAATGCACCCGCTCTTCCTGGTTGAAGCGTTTGGCCATCTGATTGAATATCCACAAATCCGGTTTCGCCTGACCCGGTGGCGCGGTGATGGGTTTCACCAGGTTGATGCGGCGTTCGGTGTTGGTCATCACGCCTTCTTTTTCCGCCCAGGCGCCAGCCGGCATGTAAACATGCGCGTATTGCGCGCTTTCGGTGTCTTCGTAGCAGTCCTGCACCGCGCAGAATTCCAGTTTTTCCATCGCCTTGCGCACGCGCTCGGAATTCGGCAGGGATGACAGCGGGTTGGTGGCAATCAGCCACAGTCCCTTGATGTGTCCGGCTTCAATCGCATGGTAAATATCGGTCTGGAACATGCCGCGTTTTTTCGGCAGGAACGATTCATCGATATTCCAGAACTCGGCGATTTCCTTGCGGTCGTTTTCGTTTTCCAGATAACGGTAGTTCGGCAGCCCGGAGCAGGATGACCACTCACGCGTGCCCATGGCGTTGCACTGGCCGGTAATCGACAGACTGGCGCCACCGGGTTTGCCGATATTGCCGGTAATCAATGACAGATTGTTGATGCCCACCACGCCATCGGAACCGTGAGTGGACTGGTTGATGCCCATGGTCCAGATTTGCATCGCTGCGCCGGCATTGGCGTACAGCCGCGCCACGCTGCGAATGGTGTCTTCATCAATACCACAGATTTTGGATGCGGTGGTCGGATCGTATTTGGCGACCTCGGCGCGCAGTTCCTCGATGCCGGTGGTGTTGGCTTCGATATAGTCCTTGTCTTCCAGACCTTCATCAAAAATCACGTGCATCAGGGCGTTTTGCAACACCACATCAGTGCCGGGCGTAATCGGCAGATGAATGTCGGCAAACTGCGCCAGCATGGTGACGCGAGGGTCAACCACCACCAGGGGGAACTTGCGTTTTTCCTGCGCGTCTTTCATGCGCCAGTAAATAATCGGGTGCTGCTCCGGCAGGTTGGAGCCCCAGGCGATCAGGCAGTCGGTGTGTTCAAAATCTTCGTAACACCCCGGCGGGCCATCGGAGCCGAAAGAGCGCTTGTAACCGGAAACCGCTGACGCCATGCACAGCGTGGTGTTGCCGTCATAGTTGTTGGTGCCAATCAGGCCGCGGGTGAGCTTGCCCAGGGTATAAAACTCTTCGGTCAGCATCTGCCCGGTGGAAATCACGGCGAATGAATCACGTCCGTATTTTTCCTGGATGCGGCGAATTTCATCATGGGTTTTGTCCAGCACCGTATCCCAGTCGGTTTCACGCCACTCGTCGTGCCAGTGGTCGCGAATTTTCGGCGCCGTGCCGCGCCCGGCGGAATCGAACAGCTCGTGTTCGAAAATCCCTTTCAGGCACAATTTGCCGCGGTTGACATCGGCATCGGCCACGCCGCGTGATGACACCGGTTTGCCTTCGCTGTTCAGGCCGACTTCAATCGAACAGCCGGTGGAGCAATAGCCACAGGTGGCGTATTGCCACTCAACCACTCCCTTGTCGGCGATTTTGATCGGGTTTTTTTGTTTTCTGCCAAAAAGCATAGGTTATGGGTCGTTGGTCGTTGGTCTTTGGTCATTTGTTATTGGTTGTTTGTGATTGGCGACTGATAACCAAAGACAAACGACCAATGACTTGTTTTACGCAAAGCTGATATAGACCACACCGTTTTCAACTTTTGCAGGGAACACATTGGTGCAGCCTTCGTCCGGCCCCAGCGCTTCACCACTGGCCAGGTCGATTTTCCAGTTGTGCAACGGGCAAGTGACAGATGTGCCATGCACGATACCCTGCGACAGGGGGCCTTGCTTGTGCGGACAGGCGTCCTTGATGGCAAACACTTCGTCTTTGGCGGTGCGGAATACGGCGATGTCCATGGTGTCGGTTTTGACCACGCGGGAACCCAGTCGTGGAATAGCGTCCAGTGGCGCGATTTCTACCCAGTTGCTCATGTCTTGTTTCTCTGCTGTATTGGTATTCATCTTGTTGTTCAACCTGCAATTTTAAGCGGTGTAAATTCGTGCGCCGCCTCGCCTTCGGCGCGCGCTTTCCACGGGTCTATCTGCGCATATTTCTGGCCGAGCTTGAAGCGTTCGTACAAAGCCTTGCGTTCGGCCTCATCATCCACAATACATTCCTTGATGTAGGAAAGCCCAACACGCTCCACCCACGGCGCGGTGCGTTCCAGGTAATGCGCTTCTTCACGATACTTCTGAATAAATGCGCCGCAGTATTCCAGCACTTCTTCCTCGGTTTCGACCTTGCACAACAAGTCGGTGACGCGAACCTTGATGCCGCCGTTACCGCCGATATGCAGTTCATAACCGGAGTCGACGCAGACCACGCCAAAATCCTTGATGGTGGCCTCGGCGCAGTTACGCGGGCAACCGGATACAGCCAACTTGAACTTGTGCGGCATCCACGATCCCCAGGTCAGCTCCTCCAGCTTGACGCCAAGCCTAGTGGAATTTTGCGTGCCGAAGCGGCACCAGGTTTTACCGGCGCAGGTTTTCACTGTGCGCATGGCTTTGCCGTAGGCGTGACCGGAAACAAAGCCGGCGTCGGACAGGTCTTTCCACATTGCCGGCAGGTCTTCTTTCTTGACGCCGAACAGGTCGATGCGCTGACCGCCGGTGACTTTCATTTCCGGCACATTGTACTTGTCGCACACATCGGCAATCGCGCGCAGATCATTCGCGGTGCACAGACCGCCGAACATGCGCGGCACAACCGAATAGGTGCCATCCTTCTGGATGTTGCCGTGCGCGCGTTCGTTGATGAAACGCGACTGTGCATCGTCTTCGTATTCCGCCGGCCAGTTGGCCAGCAGGTAGTAGTTCAGCGCCGGGCGGCAGGCTGCGCAACCGTCCGGGGTTTTCCATTCCATGAAGTCGCGCACCGCCTGCATGGATTTAAGTTCATGGGTTTTAATCGCGGCAATGACTTCATCGTGCGAATGCTCGGTGCAGCCACACATCGGTTTCTTGCTGGGCTTGTCGTCGTAGCCTTCACCAACGGTGTTGGCGAGCAGCGCCTCGACCAGACCGGTGCAGGAGCCGCATGAAGATGACGCCTTGGTGTGGGCGCGCACTTCTTCCAGCGTAAACAAACCTTTTTTGGTGATGGCCTCGACAATCTCACCCTTGCACACGCCATTACAGCCGCAGATTTCGGCGTCATCGGACAATGACAGCACCGCGGCGTCGCCGTGTCCGGCGTCGCCCAGATCGTGCTGTCCAAACAGAATGGTGCGACGGAAATCGGCAATGCTGGCGCCTTCGCGCATCAACTGGAAGTACCAGGTGCCGTCCATGGTGTCGCCGTACATAACCGCGCCCTTGATTCTGTCATCGCGGATGACCAGTTTTTTGTAGATGCCTGCAGCCACATCCTGCATCTGCAACACTTCATCGCCTTCTTCTTCGTTGAATTCACCAGCGGAGAACAAATCAATGCCAGTGACTTTTAATTTGGTTGAGGTAATCGAACCTTCGTAACGCGTGCTGCCGATGTGCGCCAGGTGATTGGCGCAAACTTTCGCCTGCTCGAACAGCGGCGCCACCAGACCATAACACTCGCCGCGATGCTGCACGCATTCGCCAACCGCGTAGGTGACCGGGTCATAGGTCTGCATGGTGTCGTTGACCACGATGCCGCGTTCGCAATAAATACCCGCCTGCTGCGCCAGTTCAATGCTGGGGCGAATGCCTACCGCCATCACCACCAGGTCGGCTTCCACCTGGGAGCCATCGGCAAACTTGACCGCGCTGACGCGCTTGTCGCCGAGGATTTCCGCGGTCTGCGCTTCCATCAAAAAGGTGAGGCCGCGTTCTTCGAGCGAGGCCTTGAGCATGGCGGCGGCCGGCTTGTCGAGCTGGCGCTCCATCAGGCTGTCGAGCAGGTGCACCACGGTGACATTCATGCCCTGCTTCATCAAGCCGTTGGCGGCTTCCAGACCCAGCAAGCCGCCGCCGATGACCACGGCGTTTTTGTACTGCTTTGTCGCCGCCAGCATGGTGTCGACATCGGCAATATCACGGAATCCGATAACGCCTTCCTTGTCTGCACCCGGCACCGGGATGATGAACGGATTGGAGCCGGTGGCCAGCAGCAAACGGTCGTAGGGAATCTGCTTGCCGCTTTCGGTCACCACGCATTTTTTCACACGCGAAATTTCAACCGCCGGGTCGCCGGTAATCAGCTCGATGTTGTTTTCGGCATACCACTCCGGGCTGTTGAGAATGATGTCATCAATCGTTTTTTCGCCCGCCAGTACCGGTGACAGCATGATGCGGTTGTAATTGGGATGTGGCTCGGCGCCGATAACGGTGATGTCGTATAAATCATCGCCGTGCTTGAGCAATTCTTCCAGCGTGCGAACGCCGGCCATGCCATTACCCACCAGTACCAGTTTTTGCTTCATGTTTTGTGACTCCAAGCGAGCTTGTTTTGTATTGCAGGGTTAAGAGCAAAAGCCGTGCCAAGCTGGCAAGCCCCGTCATATCAGGCATTTCGGGACGATACCGTGTGAGAGGAAACAACCGGCGCACCATTTGAGTGCGCGGCGGGAACAGTGCGCACCATTATGATTCGCTAATATTCCAATATTCTGCACGGTATCGCCGCACAGCGCCACATTACCGGCCATTTGCTCACCCGAAAAAGTTGGCATGGCATCTGCACTGGCAGATAAGAAGACTGTTATATCAACCGTTTCAACACGCACACGGAGACCCCATGCCCAGCCCAGCAACACCCGGCAACAAACTGAATATTTTTTCGTTCAGCGGCAATATGCGGATATTGCACCTGACCTGGTTCGCATTCTTTCTGAGCTTCTTCGTGTGGTTCTCGCATGCGCCGCTGATGGTGGCGATTCGCGACACCTTTGGCCTGAGCGATCAGGAAGTCAAAGCCCTGCTGATACTGAACGTGGCGCTCACCATACCGGCGCGCATCGTGGTCGGTATGCTGGTCGACCGGCTGGGGCCGCGCATCATGTTCGCCGGCATATTGATGCTGGGCGGCGTGCTCAGCATCGGTTTCGCCATGGTGGAAAACTATCAGCAACTGGCGCTGATGCGGTTTTTGCTGGGCTTTGTCGGCGCCGGTTTTGTGGTCGGCATTCGCATGATTTCGGAATGGTTTCCGGCCAAACAGGCTGGCATCGCGCAGGGCATTTATGGCGGCTGGGGCAACTTCGGCTCCGCCGGCGCCGCGCTGTTGCTGCCCTCCATCGCGGTGATGTTTGGCGGCGACAACGGCTGGCGCTACGCCATCGCCATCAGCGGGGTGATTGCTTTTGTCTACGGCATTTTTTATTACTTCTCGGTCAGCAACACGCCGCGCGGCTCTACCTATTTCAAACCGAAAAAAATGGGCGGCATGGAAGTCACCAGCAAGTTCGATTTCTTTCTGTATTGCTTTATGAGCCTGCCGATGTACGCCGCGCTGGGTGTGCTGGCGTGGAAACTGTCTCCCGCCGGGCTGAACTGGTATGGCGATGGCGTCGCCGACATGATCTACGCCGGACTGGCGGCGGTGTACCTGTATCAGGTGTTCCGTATTTACCAGATCAACCATGAAGTGTTTGTGAAGGAGACGCCCGACATCTTCCGCTACCAATTCAGCCAGGTGGCGGTGCTGGATCTGGCCTATATGGTCACCTTTGGCTCCGAGCTGGCGCTGGTGTCGATGTTGCCGCTGTTTTATACCGACACCTTTAATGTTTCCGTAGTGATGGCCGGCGCGCTGGCAGCGGTGTATCCGGTGATGAACCTGATTGCGCGTCCCGCTGGCGGCCTCATCAGCGACCGCATCGGCCGCAAGAAAACCCTGGTGATTCTGTTTACCGGCATCGCTCTGTCCTTTATTTTGCTGGCGCAGGTCAGCGCGGACTGGGCGCTGGCGCTGGTGGTCGCCACCACCATTCTGTGCGGGCTGTTCGCCAAGGCGGGCTCCGGCGCGGTATTCGCCATGGTGCCGCTGATTCAGCGCCGTATGACCGGTCAGATTGCCGGCATGGCGGGCGCCTACGGCAATGTCGGCGGCGTGGTGTTTCTCACCGTGCTGTCCTTTGTCAGCCCGCAATCGTTCTTCCTGTTTATCGGCATTTGCGCGGCGGTGGTGCTGGTGAGCATCGTGTTGTTCATGCGCGAGCCGCGCGGCCAGATGGCGGAAATCCAGCCCGATGGCACAGTGCAGATGATTGATGTGGCTTGAGGCGCTGGTCGTGGGGCGTTTGTCTTTTGTCGGGGCTTGCCAGTCACGGTTTGACAGGCTAGTCTGAGCGCACATTCCAACCGCTGACAAGCATGCCGCAAAAACTGTCCATCAATCTGGCGCAAAGTTCCGACAAGGGCGTCAAGGAGCGTAACGAGGATTTTTACGGCGCGATTATTCCTGATGATTCCGCGCTGGACACCAAGGGCATCGCCTGTGTCATTGCTGATGGAATGGGCAGCTGCGAACAGGCGCAGGAAGCCAGCGAGCACTGCGTCAAAAGTTTTCTCAACGATTATTACAGCACGCCGGAAACCTGGTCGACCAAATCCTCCGGCGCGAAAGTGCTCACCGCCATCAACAACTGGCTGCTCAGCAACGGCGACAACGCCCATGCGCACGGCATGGTCACCACCTTCAGCGCGGTCATATTCAAGTCCACCACCGCGCATCTGTTTCATATCGGCGACTCACGCATCTACCGTTTTCGCAATGGCGACCTGGAACAGCTGACCACCGACCACCGCGTGCGGATTTCGGCGGACAAGGACTACCTCAGCCGCGCCATGGGCATTGACCTGCATCTCGACATCGACTACAAAACCGTGGCGCTGGAACAGGGCGACCGTTATCTGATGACCACTGACGGCATTCACGATTACCTCAGTGAAAACCGGATCAAACAATTATTACAGTCGGACGAATCCCTGCAAACCATCGCCGACAACATGGTCAGGCAGGCGCTGGACGCCGGCAGCCACGACAATATCACCTGCCAGCTGATAGACATCGCCACCCTGCCCTCGCAAAAAGCCAATGAAATTTATAACGAACTGACGCGCCTGCCGTTCCCGCCGCATCTCGGCCCTGGCATGACCATGGATGGCTATGACATTCTGGAAGAAATTCACGCCAGCACCACTTCGCAGTTATACAAGGTGCGCGATCAGGAAAGCGGCGAGCTGTTCATCATGAAAACGCCTTCGGTCAACTATGATGACGACCCGGCCTATATCGAGCGTTTTTACATGGAAGAATGGGCCGGCAAGCGCATCAACAGCAAGTTTGTGCTGAAAGTTTATGAAACAAAACGTCAGCGCAATTTTCTGTATTTCATCATGGAATACATCGAAGGCATCACCCTGCGCGAATGGATTGAACAGCACCCCGACCCGGACATTTACGAAGTCGCCGACATTGTCGAACGCATTGTGAACGGTCTGCGCGTGTTTCACCGCATGGAAATGCTGCACCGCGACCTGAAACCGGAAAACATCATGCTGCAGCCGGACGGTCATATCAAGATTATCGATTTCGGCTCGGTCAAAATCGCTGGCATACAGGAAATCAGCACCCCGGTGGAGCGCATCGAACTGCTGGGCACAAAAAACTACACGGCGCCGGAATATCTGCTCGGCAGCGAAGGCGATAACCGCTCGGACATTTTTTCGCTTGGCGTGATTACCTACGAAATGCTCACCGGCGGTCATTTGCCTTATGGCGACAAGCTCACCCGCGAGCTGAACTGGCGCACCATCAACAAAATCAAATACACCAGCGCGATTACCCACAACCCGATGATTCCGCTGTGGCTGGATGGCGCGCTGGAAAAAGCGGTGAAAACCGATTACCGCCAGCGCTATGATACGTTTTCCGAATTTTTGTACGACCTCACCCATCCCAACGCCAACTTTCTCAACCGCTCGGCGCCGATGATAGAAAAACATCCAGACATACTGTGGAAACTGCTGGCCGGCGCTTCCATGCTGTTGAACATGGGGTTGTTGTATGTCCTGCTTGGCTGACAGCAAACCCGACGCCATCATCCTGGCCGGTGGACGCGGCAGCCGCATGCAGCATGCCGACAAGGGCCTGATCGAAGCAAATGGCAAAAGACTGATTGAATATGTCATCGACAGCATCCAGGATGATGTCGATGACATTGTGATCAGCGCCAATCGCAACCATGAGAACTACCGGCGTTACAGCAGCAAGGTGATAGCCGATGAACCAGAGTTTGCCTTTCAGGGACCGCTGGCGGGCATCGCCAGCTGCCTGCCGCATTGCCGTCATGAAAAGGTGCTGGTTGCCAGTTGTGATATCCCCATACTGCCCAACAACCTGACTTGTGATTTACTGCTGGCGCTGCATGACGTCGACGTCAGCATCAGTCAGGTTAATGGGCGGCTGCAACCGGTCTTCATGCTGCGTCAACATTGTCTCGCCGGCATACTCCATGCCCTGCGCAACCGTGATCTGGGGCTGATGCAATGGATACGGACACAGTCACACAGCATTGTTCCTTTCGTGGACTCCCCGCCTGTTTTCCTAAACATCAACACGGCCAATGCGCTGCAGCAGCTTTGCCAGAGCCCGCCCCCTGCTTCCCGGCAAAAAAACTGACAAATCAGTGACCTGAATCACATTCTCGCCAGTTTGCAACATTCAAACAGGATAATGGGTTGCATTCACAACCCGCTGTAACTAGATACTAAGTAACGGCAACATCAAATATCGACATCACAGCCCTCTTGTTTCCGGCCTGGCTGCCGATACCAAATGAGACAAAAGTGGAGGATCACGCACCAGCGCGACAATCACAAACCTGATTTGGGAGGGAAAAGCGATGAAAACGATATCGACCATCCTGTCAGCAGTTTTTACACTGTCCCTGTTCTATGCCGCATCGGCGCAGGCATTTGCACGCGAATTCACACAGGATCTGCGCCCTGGTGTTTTTCATCAGGAAAACTCCAGTGCTGAGCTGTGTCTTTTTGTTTACCGGCGACAGGGCGCATTGCTGATTCAACCCCATTGCATGGTGTCCACATCCAGTCACCGGCAAGTTTCGGTCAGCAGTCGCGAAGCCTCGCCGCAACACTGAGGAAACACTGAATAAATCAGAGTTTTCCCGAGCTTATCCGTCGCGGCCGTCCACCCGCGTGGTTGTCAGCATCGGGACATAGATAAACAGCAGCAAGGCAAATGCGGCTATCCAGAGAATCTGAGCCAGCAGGATCCAGCTCGCATACCACTGCATGGCAAACATGGGCGGCGCCACCCTGGCCACGGCGCCCAGCAACAACAGGGCAAAGGCACAAGCAATCGATGCGGGCGGCTCAAACACATTCCGTCCCGTGTGTCCCAGAATCACGCGCGCCATCATGCCTGCTGTCATCATGCCGATGCCGCCGTAGGTAAACGCATGCAAGGCAATGCCGGGGGGAATCGCCAACACAGGCGACACGGCCTTGATGGCAAACCCGAGCACGATAAAACTGTAAGCCACATACAACACCCACAACAAGGGCTTGCGCCAGAGTTGCGCCGTGTGCCAGCCAACCAGCCTGATAATATGCACACCGGTCAGCAGGGCGGCGACAATAGCAACGGCCAGTCCGGCTTGCGCAAACACATCCAACAGCCACAGGGCAAGCAACAGAAACAGACTGCTGATATCCACCCAGCGATGGTTGGTGATGGCGACTGGCGTATCCACGCCTTTTTCAATAAAAAACGGAATTACCCGCCTGCCCATCACCAGTATCAGCGCGATCACCAGGTACACGCCGGAATATATCCCCCAGCGCACGCCTTCCTCCAGCAGACCAAAGAAGCCGAGATAAAACATCAGATTGCTAGCCAGCAACAACACCAGCTTGGCGAGAATCCCCACCTGTTTGACCTGTCTGGCTTGCCATACCGGAATGGCTGCGGCTACCGCCACAGAGACCATGAACAGCATATCAGCCACCGCCATCACCACTGTCGACAACGGTGTATCGATCAATGGCATCAGGCGGGCAAGCAGCCAGCATGCCGCCAGCCAGGCCAGCGGCGCGCCGCGCACGGTTTGCCGGCCGGTCCAGTTTTTAATGGCGGTGAGCAGAAAACCGGCGATCACCGCCATGGCGTAGCCAAACACCATTTCGTGTCCATGCCAGCTGGCAGCGTCAAAACCGGTGGGGCGCCAGCTTGTGTAGCCATGATACAGCGACAACCAGCCCGCCACAGACAGAACGGCGAACAGCATGGCGGCGAGAAAAAAGGGTCTGAATGCAAGCCGCAACAGAGGCAGCCCGGTCGGCGCACGACGGGTTTCTAGTTTGATCACGCAATCACCTTGCTACGGATGTGCTGGTCAGACTCGATGCAAACAAGTCAGCCTCGGCAGATTGCCAGCACAGGACAAAACACATAACCGGCTAGAAACTGCCCCAGCTGTCTTTCTTGCGACGCCATTTGAAGTTGGGAATGATCAACCCAAAAAACAGACTGATGAGCGAGACCGCGCCGCCAATCATGAACCACTCCTTGATGTTGTCATCACTGAGGCGCGCATTTTCTTTCAATGCGCGATCCAGTTCGCGATTGGCCTTGGCCAGGTCGGTTTCCAGTTTCATGTTCGCCTGCGCCAGTTGCACCGGGCGGGAGGCGACTTTTTCCAGCTCAGCCAGTTGCTGGCTTTTGCGTTTGCCGAATTTGTCGAGCTTTTCGTTTTGCTCTTGCAGTTGCGCGATGGTGGTTTTGAGTTCGGCAATGGTTTTGTTTTTGGCCTTGAGGTCAGCCTTGAGCGCAGCCAGGCGCTTGTTGACCGCCGCCAGTTGCGAGCGCGCGCTGGGCTGGTTCATCAACTTGCTGGATTCCACCCAGCCTTCCTTGCCACTGCCACTGACAATCACGTGGTAATAGGTGCCGGCCTCGTTGCTTTCCTGCACATCCAGCTTGGTTCCGCTTTTCAGAAACTTGATGATGCGATGCTGCATGGTGTCGCCGGTGCGCAGCGGGATAGTGAGCTGGTCGCTGACATAGCGGGTTTCCGCCAGCGCGTTACTGAAAAAGGACAACAGACAGGCGGTTAACAATGCGTTTCGAATGGTCATCATTTTCGGCTTTTCAGGTTAATGGGTAATCACAGCAAGCTGTGACCGCAGCGCATCCGGGCGAGTTCAGTATTTTTGCCGAACAGCGCGCTCCAGGGGCTGTTAACACTATATCAACAGGCTCTAGCAGGCTGTTGAAAAAGTCTCAGGCGAGTGCGAGGCAAGGCAAAATCCGGCGAAAAAGCGCAGTTTACACACAGTAAATGAGCATTTTGAGCCGGATTTTAACGCCGCATCGCGCCGTATGAGGTTTTTTCAACCGCCTGCTAGTTGTCTTTATACGCGAACACACTATCGGCATGATCCTGATGATGCTCTTCCAACCATTTCAGCTTGTCATGCAGGCCCACCACTTCGCCGACAATAATCAGCGTCGGCGGCTTGATGTCCTCGCTGGCGATGACGCTTTCCAGCGTGCCCAGCGTGGCGGTAATCACGCGCTGCTGCGGCGTGGTGCCCTGCTCGACCAGCGCCACCGGGGTGGTGTCCGGCAAACCATGCGCAATCATCTCGCGGCACAGCGTCGGCGCGCCGTGCAACCCCATATAAAACACCACGGTCTGGTTGGGGTGCGCCAGCGCATCCCAGTTCAGATCCACCGAACCATCTTTAAGATGGCCAGTGACGAACACGCAGGACTGGGCGTAATCGCGATGCGTCAGCGGAATGCCGGCATAGGAAGCGCAACCGTTGGCGGCGGTGATGCCGGGTACAATCTGAAACGGCACGTTGTTGGCCGCCAGCAGCTCGATTTCCTCGCCGCCGCGACCGAAAATGAACGGGTCGCCGCCCTTGAGGCGCAACACGCGCTTGCCTTCTTTCGCCAGCCGCACCAGCAGCTGATTAATGTTTTCCTGCTGCATGGTGTGCTTGTCGCGCGCCTTGCCGACATACACGATTTCGGCGTCGCGGCGCACCTTGTCCATGATGGCCGGCGACACCAGCCGGTCGTAAACCACCACGTCGGCCTGTTGCATCAGGCGCAGTGCGCGGAAGGTGAGCAGATCCGGATCGCCCGGCCCGGCGCCCACCAGATAAACCTCGCCGGACTGTTGCGGGTTGGCCGATTCCTGTTCGAGCAGTTCGTCCAGTTTTTGTTTCGCTTCTTCATCGTGACCGGCGAACACCAGCTCGGCGACGCTGCCGCCCAAAATATTTTCCCAGAAGGTGCGGCGCATTTCGACATTGGGAAAGGCGGCCTTGACCTTGTCGCGAAAGCCTTCCACCAGCGCGCCGAGGCGGCCGTAGGAAGCCGGAATCAGGCCTTCCAGCCGGGTGCGAATCATGCGCGCCAGCACCGGCGAGGCGCCGCCTGTGGACACCGCGATCTGCACAGGCGAGCGGTCAATGATGGAAGGCATGATAAAGCTGCACAGGTCGGGGTTGTCGACCACATTCACCGGCAGGTTGCGCGCATTCGCCAGCTGCGAAATGTTTTCGTTCACCGCGCGGTCGTCAGTGGCGGCAATCACCAGCGCGCAGTCATCCAGGTCATCATTCTGAAACTCACGCGCGAGGTGTGTGATCACGCCTTTTTCCGCCAGCAGGGCAAGTTCATCGCATAGCACTGGCGAAATCACATGCACATCTGCGCCCGCCTTGCGCAACAGACTGATTTTGCGCGCGGCCACTGCGCCGCCACCAATCACAATGCACTTGCGCTGGCGGATATTAATGAAGATGGGCAGATAGTCCATGATGCAGTTCGCCTGAAGTTATACCAAGGATTGTATGGCGCAGGCGCTAACAGCTAGCCAGCAACTCATCCAGCCCGCCACTGTGATTCAGCGCGGACAAATCGTCAAACCCGCCAACATGGGTATCGCCAATAAAGATTTGCGGCACGGTCTGCGCGCCGCCGGTCATTTCCAGCATGCGGTCGCGCTGCGCCGGGTCTTCATCGATTTTAATCAGTTCGTAGTCCAGCCCCTTGCTTTGCAGCAGACGCTCGGCGGCGACGCAATAGCCACAGAAACGGGCGGAAAACACAATAATATTCGGCTGACTCATGGTAGTTCCGGTACGGCGGTGATTACAGGCTTTCAATAACGGTTTTCAGTTTGCCCTGCACTTCAGTGGCAATTTCGCCCAGCGCCGGGTTGTCTATCGCCTGCATGGAGGCTATCGGATCCACGGCGGCGACTTCGACCTTGCCGTCGTCCTTCTGCTGCACGATGACATTGCAGGGCAGCATGGTTCCAATCTTGTTTTCCGCCTGCAGCGCCTTGTAGGCGTAGGCCGGCGCGCAGGCGCCCAGAATGGTGTAGGCCGGCATGTCGGCGTCGATTTTTTTCTTCAGCGTGCCGCTGACATCAATGGTGGTGAGCACGCCAAAACCGTTCTCACCCAGAACCCTGGTTACGCG
>JALWPK010000186.1 GCA_026995045.1 Gammaproteobacteria bacterium
CTGGCTATTAAGAATCACTATTACAAGCGCCACGGATTAAGTCTTTCGCCATTGAAAGATCTCAAGCCGTTGCTGGCCATTGCCAAGAAAAGCCGCAAGTACGCCTGGCTCAAGGAGAGCGATTCCATTGCGCTGCAAGAATCAGTTCGCAACCTAAATATGGCTTTCAACAACTTCTTTGATAAGACGCATCCGGCGCGTTTCCCGAAGTACAAATCCCGTCATGGTCGCCAGAGCAGTTACCACTGCATGAGCGTTTCTGTCGGATCGGACTGGATCAAGATCCCCAAATGCGATCCTATCAGAGCGCGGGTACATCGGGAGATTGAAGGCACGGTAAAGTCCATCACTTTGAGCCGGACAGTAACGGGAAAATACTATGCCTCGATACTGATTGATGATGGTATTGCTTTACCGGAAAAGCGGAATCATATCGAACAGGACAAAATCATGGGGCTGGATATGGGGCTATCCCATATTGCCATCGCCAGCAATGGCGATAAAACACCCAACCCGCGATTTCTGATCTATGCCGCAAAAAACCTGCGGCGTAAACAAAAAGCGCTCTCCCGAACCAAAAAAGGCTCCAGAGGTAGCGCCAAAGCAAGATTGCTGGTCGCCAAGGCGCACGAGCGCGTGGCGAATGCCAGACACGACTTTCAGCACAAACTGTCAAAACAGCTTATTGACGAAAACCAAGCGGTGGCTGTTGAAACGCTGAAAGTCAAAAACCTGCTCCAGAGCAAGAAACTGGCAAAGCATATTGCTGATGCGAGTTGGAGCAGCTTGATTGAAAAGCTGGAATACAAAGCGGTACAGGCTGGCAAGCACCTGGTTAAAATCAACCCGTGGTTCGCATCGAGTAAAACCTGCTCGGAATGTCACCACAGGCTTGATGCCTTGCCGCTGAATATCCGGCACTGGGAATGCCCATCCTGTCATGCACAGCATGACCGGGATATTAATGCGGCGATGAACATCAAGCAGCAGGGCATTATCATATTAAAGGCGGCTGGGCTGACCGTCTCTGCCAATGGAA
>JALWPK010000187.1 GCA_026995045.1 Gammaproteobacteria bacterium
TCGTTATTCAGCATGCCCAGTACCCAGACCCCAGCGCCTAGAACCTGTCAAGTTCCGGAAACGGAACTTGACCACCGTGCACGTGCATGGCGCCAAACTCGGCGCAGCGTTGCAGTGTCGGAATCGCCTTGCCGGGGTTGAGCAGGCCGTCGGGGTCGAAAGCCTGTTTGATGGCGTGAAACTGGTTTAATTCGGCTGCGTTGAACTGCACGCACATCTGGTTGATTTTTTCCATGCCGACGCCGTGCTCGCCGGTAATGGCGCCGCCAAGCTCGACGCAGGCTTCCAGAATTTTGCCGCCGAATTCCTCGGTCTGTTCCAGTTCGCCGGGCTTGTTGGCGTCGTACAGAATCAGCGGATGCAGGTTGCCGTCGCCGGCGTGAAACACGTTGACCACGGCGAGACCGTATTCGTCTGACAGTTTGTTGATGCGGGTCAGCACTTCGGCAATCTGGTGGCGCGGGATGGTGCCGTCCATGCAGTAATAGTCCGGCGCGAGGCGGCCCACGGCGGGGAAGGCGGCCTTGCGTCCGGCCCAGAAACGCAGGCGCTCGGCCTCGTCGCGGGCGATGCGGATTTCGGTGGCGCCGGAGTCGCGCAGCACCTGTTGCGCGCGCGTCAGTTCGTCGGCGACCTGGTGAGCGTCGCCGTCGACTTCGCACAGCAGAATCGCGGCGGCGTCGCGCGGGTAGCCGGCGTGCACAAAATCGTCCGAGGCGCGAATGCTGCCGTTGTCCATCAGCTCCAGCCCGGCGGGGATGATGCCGCTGGCAATCACGTTGCTGACCGCTTCGCCGGCCTGCGCGACATCGCCGAAGGCGGCGAGGATGACTTTTGCCACCGCCGGTTTGGGCAGCAGCTTGACGGTGATTTCGGTGATGATGGCGAGCAGCCCCTCGGAGCCGGTGAGCAGCGCCAGCAGGTCGAAGCCGGGCGCATCCAGCGCATCGCCGCCGATGGTGAGCGCCTCGCCGTCGATGGTCAGGATGTCCAGCTTCTGGATGTTGTGCACGGTGAGGCCGTATTTCAGGCAGTGCACGCCGCCAGCGTTTTCCGCCACGTTGCCGCCGACCGAGCAGGCGATTTGTGAGGACGGATCCGGCGCATAGTACAGGTTGTGTTCGGCGGCGGCTTCGGAAATCGCCAGGTTGCGCACACCAGGCTGCACCCGCGCGGTGCGGTTGTCGGGGTCGATGGACAAAATGCGGTTGAATTTGGCCAGGCTCAGCAGCACGCCGTTTTCCAGCGGCAGCGCGCCGCCGGACAGCCCGGTGCCGGCGCCGCGCGCGACCACCGGAACCTGGTGTTGCATGCATACCCGCAGCACCGCGCGAATCTGTTCGACCGTTTCCGGCAACGCCACCAGCAAGGGCGTGCGGCGGTAGGCCGACAGGCCGTCGCACTCGTAGGGTTTGAGTTCTTCCTCGCTGTGCAGCAGGCAATGGGCAGGCAAGCTGGCGGCCAGCGCGGCAACGATGGCCTGTTTGTCGGGGGCGGGTGGATTCAAGGTCAGGGCTTTTTGTTCAGGCGGTGCGGGCGTTTGCCATGCCGGTGTTTACCACGCCGGTGTTTTCGATAACAGTCATATTCATGATGGATGTTTTGCCTGCCAATGTATGACGGAACCACCGATTCAATGCAGGTTGGCATCGGTTCGTGTTGATGGCATACGCTGTCGACCTGCAATGAGCGATAGTTGTCCAGCGAAAACGGCTTGCCGGGCAGCCATTCAAATATCGCCGCCTGCAGTTTGCTCACACTGTCTGGCAGGCCGATAATCCAGCGCCGCAAGCCAAGCTGTTGTGCGGTGTAGCTTACCAGTTCGCGCAGGCTGTATTCACCCGGTCCGCATAGGGGAATGCGCTGGCTGTAAGTGGATTTGTTGTCGATGGCCTTGATGAAAGCATCGGCGACATCGCCGACATACACCGGCGCAAAACGTGAATGCGGGCAGGCCAGCGGGAACGCCAGCGGGGTGATTTTGAGCAGCGCGGCGAACCGATTGAAGAAGCTGTCTTCCGCGCCGAATATCACCGAGGGCTGAAAACTGGTGACATGCAGGCGCTCGCTGGCATAGGTATGGACGATATTTTCGCCTTCGCCCTTGCTGCGCAGATAATGGCTGGGGCCGTTGCTGGCGTCGGCGTTGAGCGCGCTCATGTGCAGCAGGCGGGCAACACCGGTGTTGCGGCAGGCGTCGATCACCAGTTTGGGCAACTCGGTGTGTACCCGGCGAAAGCCCTCGCCATTGTGGCCTGTTTCATTGAGGATGCCAATCAGGTTAATCACGGTGTGACAGCCGCTGAACTGTTGTTCCAGGAAGCGGCGATCGAAAACACTGCCTTCGACAACCGTCACGTCGGGAATCAGCAGCAGATCCGGGTGCGCCTCGCGCTTGCGGGTAATCACCCTGACGCGCAGCCCCAGTTGCGAAAGCCGGTTGCAGATATGCTGGCCGACAAAGCCGCTGCCGCCAAGGATGCAAACTGGCGGCGCGTCAGGGTGGCAAGGGTGTAAAGTTGTTGCCATGGTCAGGGCTTCAGTTATCGTTAAGCAGGCTTGGCTAAGATGAAATACTGTACCACAGTTTGTTATCCGGTTGTTATGATGCCGCTCCCATGTGTTTGAAGTTATTGAAGAAAATTTTATTTTTGCTGATTCTGACCGGCGCCGCCAGCGGGGTGGCGGCGCCGGTTGATGAAGACCGCATCGGCCATATCCGCATTGTCGGCAATGACACGACGCACGACTATGTGATTTTGCGTGAAATGCTGGTGAAGCCGGGCGATGCAATCGACCTCGACAAGATTGAGCAGTCGGTGCAGAACATCATGAACCTCGGCCTGTTTGAATCGGTGGATTATTATCTGGAGCAGAATAACGTTGACGCCGATACGGATCTGGTGATTATCGTCATCGAGCGCATTTATTTTTTCCTGCTGCCGACCGCCAAAACCAATGACAACAGCCAGCTGGAATACGGCGCCAAAATGATATGGTACAACGTGCTGGGGCGCAATCACACCATGAAGCTGAAACTGCTTGATGCGGGCTCCACCGCTGGGGTGAATGAATACAAGAGCGAGCTTAAATATATTGCGCCACACCCGTTTGGCAGTCCGTACCAGTTCGAGCTGTTTCTCAAGCAGGATGTGTTTGTCGATGACGACCCGAGTTTTGGCTTGCAGTCGCAGCTGACGCGCGAGTTTTCATTCGATATTGTGCAGTGGTTTAACCAAGAGGGTGTTACCTCGGGCCTGTTTGCCGGCATCGGTCTGGCATACCAGTCGCGCAGTATCGATTCGCTGGTGGATCCGTCCCTGTCGCAGGGGCTTAACATGGCGACCAGTTTTCGCTACAAGATGGGATATCGGGATGTGCGTGAACACGCCAATAACCGCTCCGGTTTCAGCATCACCTATCTGGCGCAACTGGCGGCAGATCAAACCAGCACCGCCGGAGCCGAGTTTTTTCTGCAACTGCTGGATTATCGGCAATATATTTCACTGGGTAGACAGTCGCCGGAGAATCTGAATTTTCGCATTCTGTTCGGACGCTCTTCCAACGATGTGCTGGGCGACAAGGCGTTCAACCTGGGCGGCAACACCAACCTGCGCGGTTACGAAATCGGCCAGTTTCGCGGCAACGGGGAACTAATCGCCAATATCGAATATCTCAGTCCCCTGTATGGCGACCCGATGATACGCAAGGTGTTTTTTGTCGATGCGGGCGAGGCGGTTGAGAAACTGTCGGAATTGAGCTTTGAGGGATTGAATGTCGGCGCAGGCTTTGGCATACGCTGGAAAATGAAACGCTTTGTTCATACTAATCTTCGAATCGATTTCGCCTACGGTTTTGAGCTCGATGAATTCCGCCTTGCGTTGGGCGCAAAACATACTTTTTAATTGCCGGCGCCTGTCGCGCCGCGCCTGATAAAGATGCGTGATAAGATTCGCGCCAAACAGACATTTGCAGGAGATAGAGTATTGAATACGTTAAAACTGGCGGCGCCGCTGCTGTTGTTTTCACTGGCCACAGGCAATGCGCAGGCCAACGGCATTGATTTTCGCTTGAGCAGCAAAAGCGCGGAATTTACCTTTCTGACCCAGTCATCCTCATTCGGTTACGGTGGCGCGGACATCGGTTACAGTGTGTTCGTCAACGAAGCTGACGACATCATGGGCGCCGCGTCAGTGCTGGTTAGCGGCAGCAGCGCCGGTGATGTGCGCGCCCTGCATTTTGGCGTTGGTGCAAAACTGTACGCCGGCGTGCTGGATCAGGTGGCAGACGGCAATGGCGGCGCGCTGGCTATTGGCGGACAGGTGCGATATGTGTTTCCGGCACCCACCCCACTGGCCATTCTGGGAGAAGCGTTCTTTGCGCCTTCGGTAGTCAGTCTGGCGGATTTTGAAGGCGTGCGTGAATACCGTGTCGCGCTGGAGCTGGAAGTTACCCCCAGCGCCCGCGCCTATGCCGGTTATCGCTTCCTGGAAGTGAAAGTCAACAACGGCGCCGAAATTGAACTTGACGATCGCGCCCACGCTGGTGTGCGGTTTTCCTTTTAACAGCCTGTTGATGGGCTAAGGTTTGTTGGTTTGAAAGGCGAGCGAGCATGGCTCGCCTTTTTTATTTCAATCGGACTATGAATAACATCGAAAAATTGCTGGAAATCATGGCGGCGTTGCGGCATCCCGAAAACGGTTGCCCCTGGGATATCGAGCAGGACTTTTCAAGCATTGTTCCCTATACCATCGAGGAAGCCTATGAAGTGGCCGACGCGATTGAGCGTGGCGACATGGCTGAGCTGAAGGATGAGCTTGGTGATCTGCTGTTTCAGGTGGTGTTTTATGCGCAAATGGCGAGCGAGCAGGGACTGTTTGATTTCAATGATGTGGCGCAGGGCATCAACGCCAAGCTGGTGCGGCGTCACCCACATGTGTTTGGCGACAACAACACGACTGACAAGGCCGAGCTGGAGCGGCAATGGGAGCAGCACAAACAACTGGAGCGCGACAACAAGGCGGGACGGGCCGGCGCACTGGCTGGCATCGCAGCGACCCTGCCGGCATTGCGCTGGTCACAGAAACTGCAAAAACGCGCGGCGTCAACGGGTTTTGACTGGCCGGATATTGCGCCGGTATTCGGCAAGCTGGAAGAAGAACTTCAGGAGTTGAAAGCTGAAATCGGACAGGCGGATAATCAGGCGCGCATTCTGGATGAGTATGGCGATGTGCTGTTTGTGTGCGTCAATCTGGCCATGCACCTCAATATTAATGCTGAACAGGCATTGCGCCACGCCAATTGCAAGTTTATCGAGCGGTTTGGTTTGATGGAGCGGTTGATTCATCGTGACGGCGCATCGTTTGACGATCTGACGCTGGAGCAAATGGAACAGTACTGGCAACGGGCCAAACAACAGCTGGCCACCCAATAACTGACGGTTGGCGGGTGGTTTATGAAGGCATTGCCTGCAGCAAAAGCGCATCGTGCGCTGCATCCCGCATTCGTTTTTCACTGACAACGCCTGACAGAACTTTTTTGCCGAAAACAAAACTGGGCACACTGCTGATATTGAGTTGCCGCGCCAGTGCAAAATTGGCAACCAGTCGGTGCTGGTGCAGTGTATCCCGCCAGGCGGTTTCGGCAAACTCTTCATCTATGCCGCATTGCTCGCACAGTTGCCTGAGAACGGCCCGGTCGCCGATGTTTTCGCCATCGACAAAAAATGCGGCAAACAGGGTTTCGTGCAGCCGGTAGAATGTCTCGCGGCCCAGCGCCTTGGCCGCTTCCGCCAGCAACAGCGCATCCCGTGAGTTGGTGGTGAAGGTAATGTCCGCCAGCGGGATGTTTTCTTCACTGGCGACCTGATGCAGATTGCTGATCAGTTGCCGCCAGTTTTCTGAACTATAATTCAGTGAAGTGACGGGTTCGCCCTGTGGCGAGTTTTCCGGGTGGATTTCCAGAAAACACCAGTTAATTTTCAGGTCATACACATCCTTGAGACGCATCAGCCGGTGATGGCCCACGTAGCAGAAAGGGCAGACATAGTCACTGAATACAGTGACGCGCAGTTCAGGCAAGGCCATAACCAATTCCCTCCATGAGAACAGGGATATATCGATGAGCAACCTTATGAAACAATTACTCACCACCATCATACTCTCACTGGCGCTGATTTGCCCGTCCGTTTTTGCAGCAGATGAACCTGAAATAAAACTGGAATGGGAGCTGGGCGCAGCACTGGCGGCGCTGGATATCCCGCTTTACCCGGGCGCCAGACAGAGCAAATCCTATTTGCTGCCCTTGCCCTTTATTGTTTTGCGCTCGGATTTTCTGATCATTGATGAAGGCATCCGCGCAAAACTGTTTCACTCAAAAGATGTTCACCTCAGTCTTAGCGCCGATTTTGGCGTGCCGGTCAACAGCAAGGACAGCGCCGCGCGCGCAGGCATGCCGGATTTGAACACGGTGCTGCAGGTTGGGCCGCTGCTGGAAGTGACGCTGAGCGGCGCCAGAAACCGGCCATATCATTTCCGGTTTGAACTGCCCGCCAGACTGGCTTTCGCGACAGACTTGCAGACGGTGGATAATCTCGGCTGGATTTCAGAACCCCGCCTCACTTATGAAACCCGACGGCCATTCAAAACCGGCTTCGCCTGGCAAATAACCGCTGGCTTGCGTTATGCGTCAGAGGACTATCACCGTTATTACTATGATGTGGCGCCGGCCTTCGCCACGGCATCTCGCCCGACATTTCAGTCAAGCGGCGGCTACAGCGGCTTGTTTTCGGATATCATCGCCAACTGGCGTGAAAAAGATGTGATTTATTTTGCCCTGTTGCGTTATCAGAATCTGAGCGGCGCAGCGTTTGAAGACAGTCCGCTGATCGAAACCAACAATTATTATTTCCTGGGGGTGGGCGTTACCTGGGTGTTGGCGCAAAGCCTGTAGCGCCAGCCCGCGCCGGTTTTTATACCGGCAGGCCGGAAAGCTCGGTTTTCAGTTTTTCCTTTTCCACCGGTTTGTTCATCAAATAACCCTGCAAAATATCACAGCCGTGATCAACCAGGAACTTGCATTGATACAAATGTTCGACGCCTTCCGCAATGGCTTGCAGATTGAGCGCATGCGCCAGTTTTATCTGGTGTTGAATCAGGGTTTCACCGCGTTCAGAATGCCCGATGCTATCGATGAAAACACGGTCAATGATCAAGCTGTTGATCGGCAAGTGATACAGGTTGGAAAGCGGCGACTGTCCGGTGCCGAAATCATCCAGACAGAATTGCGCGCCATAATTGCCCAGCGTTTCACAAAACGCTTTTACCTTGCGGATATCGTGTCCATGCGTGTTGACAGTAATGTCGATAATGAAGCGGGACAGTGATACGCCGTGTTGTTCGCACAATTCGATGAGCTTTTGTGAGAAATACACGCTTTCACAGGAGAGCACGGATATGTTGACAGCAAGCGTGATGTTTTCGCCGATATGTTCGTCTATCCAGGCAAGATCCTTGCAGCATTGTTCAAACACCCACAGATCTATCTGAAAAATCAGACCGTGTTCCTCGGCGGCCGTGATGAACGCTTCCGGATACAGCAAACCGATGGACGGGCGCTGCCAGCGGGTGAGGGCTTCCAGCGTAACCGCCTGGCCGGTCGTGATATCATAGCGCGGCTGATAATGCAGAATCAGCTCCCGGTTGGCGACGGCGCGGGCAAGATTACTGACAAAGGAAGCAGACTTGTCTGACTGAGATTGTGAGTCAATAAGTATCATAATGCTGTCTATTCCCGCCATGGCGGCAATATCCGGCGCCCCCATGCGCATCAGTTAATGGGCTGTTTTTTCACATTTGATTTATTATTGTTTTTATCGCTGAGATGCGGTGATCTCATTTCCCGTCAATCCTATCACCAAATACCTGCCTTAACAGCAACAGCCTGTATTCATCCAGTCTGGAAAGCGGATGAATAATTTTAACTAATTGATTTTTAATGAATTATGTTTTTGTTAACAATGCCGCCTGACAATATTGCAGATCAGCCCGAGGTCAGGACAGCAGCAGTTTCGCGCTCAGGGCAAGCAAGAATACGCCAAAACCGGTTTTCAGCCGCGCTTCCGGCATCCAGTGCGCCAGTTTCGCGCCCAGAGGCGCCGACAGGTAACTGGCGATGGCGATAAAACCGAATGCAGGCAGGTTGATGTAACCCAGCGCCGGAAAAGGCAGGTCGTTGAGCGCCCAGCCACTGGCCATGTACGAGGCTGCGCCAAAAACGGCGATCGGCAGGCCACAGGCGGCGGAGGTGGCGACGGCATGGCGCATGCGGATGTTGTGCCAATGCAGAAACGGCACGGTGAGGGTGCCGCCGCCGATGCCGACAATGGCGGAAACCAGGCCGATGACCAGCCCACCCGGTATCGCAGTCAGGGTTTTCAGCGTGCGCTGATGCATGGCCGGCGCCGCCTTGCGCAGCAGATGGATCGCCACCAGCAATTCAAACACGGCAAACAACGGCCGCAGCACCGAGGTGTCGAGGGCGGACGCCAGCATGCCGCCCAGCCATGCGCCCGGCGCGATGCCCGGCGCGAGCCGAAACACAACCGTCCATAACACCGCCTGTTTTTTGTGATGCGCCAGCGTCGATGAAATCGAGGTAACGATGATCGTCGCCAGGGAGGTGGCCAGCGCAGTGTGCATCAAATACTGCGACGGTACGTTTTGGGTTTCAAAAATGAAATACAGCACCGGCACGATAATCAACCCGCCACCGACGCCCAGCAGGCCGGCGGCGAAACCGGCGAAGCCGCCGGTCAGCAAATACAGCAGCGCATCAGTGAGAGCGGCGTCCGCCAAACCGGTTTCAGCATTGCGCCTGCTGGTGCAGATCGTTCAGCAGGTCGCAGTCGAGGAAGCGGCGCCCGCCGGCATCGCCGGCAAGCACGGTAAACGGGTCATCCGGCTCGCCCATGTGATCAAGCACAATGGCGGCGTCGGTGAAGTCGTGGTCAGCGGTATAGTCATTGATGGTGACCACGGTGGTCAGCCCTGCGCCGCGTGAGGACTGAATGCCGTTGCCGGAATCCTCAAACGCAAGGCAGGCGTCGGCGGGCAGTTGCATGGTTTGCAGGGCGTAATCATAAATATCCGGCGCCGGTTTTTTGGCTGGCGCAATATCGCCGGCGGCAATCACTTCAAACCAGTCAATCGACTCGCGCCCCAGGGTATGTTCCAGCAGGCTGGTGACGTTCTCCGGCGTGGTGGTGGTGGCAATCGCCAGCCGCAGGCCGCGTTCACGCGCTTCGCGCAGCAGCCGCTCGACGCCGGTGCGCAACGGAATCGCGCCAGTGGCTAACAGCCCGGTGTAATGCCGGGTTTTGGCCTGATGCAACCGGGGAATCAACTGGTCGAGGCGCTGCTTGAAATCATCCGGAATATTTTTCGCCTCGGCATGGTTGTCGTAATAATGACGCATGCGCTCCTTGCCGCCGGTCACCGACAGCAGTTCGCCATAAACAGGCGCATCCCAATGCCAGCCAATGCCAAACTCGTCAAAAGCGGCATTGAAGGCCATACGATGGCCGTCGCGCTCGGTGTCGGCCAGAGTGCCGTCCACGTCAAAAATCAGGGCTTGCAAGTTACTCATAACAGATTTTGTGGCGGCGTTGCCGCTTGTTCAATTTAAATAGCCTGCGCATAATGCCATTTTTGCCAGACAAAGACTATTGCGATGAAACAGAACAAACCCGCAGTTGGCTGGATCGGCGCCGGTGTGATGGGCGCAGCGATGTGCGCGCATTTGCTCAAGGCCGGTTATGCGCTCAACCTGAACACGAGAACGCGCAGCAAGGCCGCATCGCTGGAACAGGCGGGCGCCCACTGGCGTGATGCGGCGGCGGAGGTGGCCTCTGTGAGCGATGTGGTGTTTGTGATGGTTGGCTCGCCGGACGATGTGCGCGCCGTGATGTTTGGCGAACAGGGAGTGTTTCATGGCCTGCGACGAGGCGCGGTGATTGTCGACATGGGAACCACGCCGCCAAGCCTCAGCCGGGAAATCGCCAGCCGTGCAGAGCAACTGGGCGCCCGGGCCGTCGATGCGCCGGTTTCCGGCGGCGATATCGGCGCGCGTGAAGGGCGGCTGTCGATTATGGCGGGTGGCGATGCGGAAGTGGTGGAACAGCTGCAACCCCTGTTCAGCTGCATGGGCAAGGCGCGTTATATGGGAGAGGCTGGCAGTGGCCAGCACACCAAAATGTGCAACCAGATAACGGTGGCCGGCGCCATGATTGGCGTCTGTGAAGCGCTGATCTACGCCGCTCGCGCCGGACTGGATGCAGACAGGATGGTGGAGGTGATTTCAAAAGGCGCGGCGGCATGCTGGACGCTGGATAACCTGGCGCCGCGAATCATCAACAACGATTTCGCGCCGGGTTTTATGGTTGATCACTTTATCAAGGATTTGGGCATTGCCCTGCGCGAGGCGGAAAACATGCAGCTTGAACTGCCGGGCCTGCAACTGGCGCATCAACTGTATCGCAAGGTGTCGCAGGCAGGACATGGCTGCAGTGGCACACAAGCCCTGATTCACGCCTTGCGTGAAAGCGCTCAGGCTACAGAGTAACCAGAAAAGGCAGCAACATGTGTACAGTTAGAGGGCGAGAAATGTGATAGCCCTGTAGCTGGTGGCAACCCATCTGCTGTAATCGGTTGAATTGCGAGACGGTTTCGATTCCTTCCGCGACAATCTTCAGTTTCATCTCCTGGGCAATATCGATTAGGTGTTTCACCAGAATTCTGAAACGGTTGCCTGGCTCCATGTTGTTGATGAAACTCTTGTCGATTTTGATTGTATCGATATTCAGTTTGCACAGATTGGACAAAGGGGAAAAGCCGGTACCGAAATCATCAAGACAGATATTGGCGCCCAGGGTTGTAAAGGTTTTGCAGAAAGCAGCAATTTTTTTACAATCCTTCATATTGACACTCTCAGTGATTTCAAATTCAAAATCTGAAAGCTGCAAACCGTTCGCATGACAAATTCTGATTAACTGATTGGTGTGAAAAATATTTTCACATTCACTGGCGGTTATATTGACAGCAATCTTCAGTTTGCCATTGTGGTGCTTGCGTAGCCAGATCAGATCCTTGCAACATTGCTCGAATACCCACATATCCATATCAAAAATCACGCCGTGTTCGATTGCAGTGTCAATAAATCCCTCAGGGTGCAGCAGGCCGGCTCCTGGTTTTTTCCAGCGCACCAGGGCTTCTACAATATTGACCTCACCTGTCTCGACGCAATACCGGGGTTGATAGTGAACTTTTAGTTCGTTATTTCGGATTGCATCGCGCAAGGCTTTTTCAGGCGGCCTGGTAGGGGTTTTCCTGTATTCACTGGTGGTAGTGTGATAGGTGCGGATATTTGCCGGATAGGTGGGTGTATACATGATTGTTCCCCTTTGTTTGTAATTTATACTGCCTGAAGCAGGCACATCCCTGTGTATGGATTCCTGTTGCTCCTGTTATGGACGCTGGAGTTCGACTTCGTCTGCAATGCCGTCAGTCACACCGGCACTCAGTTTGTCCTTGATCTTGATTAGGCTGACGCCGTTTGTTGTTTCGCCAATCAGGTCGAGATGACCATTGATGTAGGCGCTATTGTTGATGTCACGAAACACGGTAGCATTGTTAACTGCCATGGTGATGCCGAGCAAGGTAATGGAAGCGCCCTGTGACTGGTTGTCGACCACGGCTTGCAGGATAGTGTCATCAAGTGTATCGATGCGTACCCGGGTCGCAATCACTGTGTCATTGTCACTTTCGATGCCACGCACTCTAAGGAACTGGCCATCGAGGTTGGCAATTGCCTGGGCAAAACTCTCGGTTGCCTGTTTGTTGTCCATACGTGTGCTGGTGTCGACTACAACGGTAATAGTTTGCCCGTTAACGGTAAGATCGAAGCTGGTGGCAGTCGGGTTGGAGGCCATCGCCTGAATTCTGACCTCACCGGCGCGCAACTGGAGTTTGCTAGCATTCAGCACACCGTTTGATATGGCGCCCTCTACTTCGACTTTCATGCCGGAGTGAAGCGCCAGATTTGCAGGGGTTGTCACAGCGCTGTTGGCATTGACGGCTTGGCCATCCACATCAAAGTCACTGGTGTCCGCAAAGCGGGTAATGATGCCTTCGATTTCTACTTCCGCGCCTTCGTCCAGATTGTTGTCTTCAAGTTTGACCAGCGTGGCGGTGAAGGTCGTATCGGTGGCATTAGTCAGGTTGCCCTTGACTTCGACAAACTGGCCATCTGCCAGTCCACCTGGCGCCTGGCTCAGGTCAGCGTTATTTGCATCAATACTGAGTGTTGTGTTACCAATGGACAGGGTGAATGTGTTCGCAACCAGGTTGGAAATAATGCCTTTAGCTTCAACTTGATTACCCATAACAAACACGCCTTTTTTCACTGCGGCGGTGGCGCGCAGGTTGCCAGCGTCATCGAAGAAGCCGCTGATCTGATATTCATCATTCTGGCTCAGGGTGTTATAGCTTGCCCCTGCACCCACAAAGACGGTGTCAACAGCGTTAAAGATAACCGGCACGCCGAGAATGGCGCAGGTTTTGTTTTCCAGATCGGCATCTTCCGTGCAGGCGCTGCTGATCGGTCCTTCCAGCTGATCTTCGAATTCCACGCGGGTGGCGGTTCCGGTAACGCCATCCGGGTTGACTGTGCCGCTGACCTTGACGCGCATGCCAACAACAAGGTCGTCCTGGCTGCCGCTCACGCCTTCGATATCAAAGCTGGCGCTGTTGGTTTCAAATTCGACGCCGTTGACAAAAATGCTGCCAAAGCCGGTGACAGAACCGCTGGAAATAAAGCCGCTGCCACCGATGCCAGCCAGGCCACCGCCTCCACCGCAGGCAACCAGAGTGGTAGTGATGGCGGCTGCCAGTGTGGTTTTTTGCATAATGGTTTTCATGAGAGTTCCTCCCTGTCGGGGTCTTGTTCGTAGTAGAAAATTGCGAGGCTGACATAACGAGTGTCGGCTTGTTCGCTGTCGGTTTGATGTTCGCTTAGCCAGCTGTCGAAATTCTCCAGTAGAGCCTGCGAATGTTTGCGCACATATCGGTTGAATTCGGGCAGTGCATTGGCGTCGACGCCATGCATGGACACTTTACGCTGAAAGTAGCGGTTAGCTTCATCACAGGTGAGATTGTGATCGATGGTGTTGATAAGTTCGTTGGTGTCGGCGCCCAGAATATTGAGAATGTCTTCAGAATCGTTGCCGGGCACATAGGCGTGTTTCACCAGATGTACAAAGCCGTCGATGGTTTTCACACAGCCGGCGGCTTCCAGTGTTTTCAGCATGGCCTTGGTCGGAATGTCGCCGCTGTATTCCTTGACGAGGCGGGCGAAAGAGTTATCGCCGTTTTCAATGGGCAGCGCCAGTGCGATATTTTCATCGGAGCTGAAACGGCGGTCATTGAGCCAGCCACTGATGACTCGCGTGGCGCGGTTGTAGCGTGTGGAGCCTGTGTTGGTTTCGTCAGTCTTGTTCTGCTCCAGCAACCGCTTCACTTCCTTGCGCGACAGGCCGGTTTGGGCGGACACGCTGGAAATCGTGGCTTTTTCGTGTTTATAGGCCGCTTCACTGAATGCTTCGTCGACGTAGGCCTTGCGAACCAGCTCTTCGAAGTTGCCGCAGGCGACGCCGTTACGCAGCATGATTCTGGCCAGTGGGCGCAGAATCCTGAGTACAGCGGATGTCAGAATGTGATTTTGTGTTTTCATGGTTGGGATGATATTCCCAAAATAACCGGAGGTCAATATATTTTTGGGAAAAAAAGCCTAAAACCGACGAACGGTCATTTTTTAGGGTTCTCTACTGATAAACGGTCTTTTTTCAACGGCCTGTTAAGGTGCAGCCCCACCTGCTGTGGCAGAATAGCCGCTCTGTTTACCTCCTGACCCGCTACACCGCTCGCAGGAACCATTTTGGACTGGTCTTACATCATTCGCATCGCCCGCCAGCATCGCGGCGCGCTTGTCAAAGCCAATCTCATCGCCATCATGGCGGCATTGCTGAGCGTGCCGGTGCCGCTGCTGATGCCGTTACTGGTCGATGAGGTGCTGTTGCAGCAGCCCGCCGTGATTGTGCAAACGCTTCACCGTATTTTCCCGGCAGAATGGCAGGGGCCGGTGTTCACTATCGCTGTGGTGATGCTGGCGTCCATGCTGTTGCGTTTGTCCTCGTTGTTGCTGACGGTGTTGCAGACAAGGCAGTTCGCCATTGTGGCGAAAGACATCAGCTATCGCATTCGCAAAAAGCTGCTGGCGCATTTGCAAAAAATCTCGATGGCGGAATATGAAACCCTGGGTTCGGGCGCGGTGACCTCGCATTTCGTCACCGATGTGAATGCGATTGATGATTTTCTCGGCAACACGCTGAGCAAGTTTGTGGTGTCGGTGCTGACCGTGGTGGGCGTGGCGGCGGTGTTGTTGTGGATGCACTGGCAGCTGGCGCTGTTCATCCTGCTGATGAATCCGGTGGTGATTTATTTCACCATGGTGATGGGCAAGAAGGTCAAGCTGCTGAAGAAAAACGAAAACCGCGCGTTTGAAATTTTTCAGCAGGCGTTGTCGGAAACGCTGGACGGTATTCAGCAGATTCGCGCCAGTAATCGCGAAAAACATTATCTCGGCAAGGTCGCCGCTCGCGCCGCGCAACTCAAACAACATATGATTGCCTATGGCTGGAAAAGCGACGCCGCCAACCGGTTGTCGTTTTTTATCTTTTTGATGGGCTTCGAGCTGTTCCGCGCCATCAGTATGGTGATGGTGGTGTTCACCAACCTGAGCATCGGCGAAATGTTCGCCGTGTATGCCTATTTGTGGTTCATGATGACGCCGGTGCAGGAAATTCTTGGTATTCAATACAGCCTGTACACAGCGAACGCGGCGTTGGAGCGAATCAACCGCCTGCTGGCGCGCAGGCGAGAGCCGGTCTACCCACACGAAGTCAACCCGTTCGCCGCCAAGCATACCGTCAGCCTGCGGGTGGAGGATGTCAGTTTTTCCTACGATGACGATTTGAAAGTGCTGGATGGCGTGTCACTGCACATTGCTGAAGGCGAACGCGTGGCGCTGGTCGGCGCCAGTGGCGGCGGCAAGTCGACGCTGGTGCAGGTAATACTGGGGCTGTATCCGCCGCAGCAGGGTGATATTTGTTTTGACGATGTCAGCATCCGGCGCATTGGCCTGGATGTGGTGCGCGAGCATGTCGCCACCGTGTTGCAACACCCGGCGATGTTCAATGACAGTGTGCGCGAAAACCTGACGCTGGGGCGCGACATTGATGATAACGCCATCTGGCGGGCGTTGGAGATTGCGCAGATGCGGGAGGTGGTCGAGCAGATGCCGGATGGACTCGACACCATTATCGGCCGCAGCGGCGTTCGCCTGTCCGGCGGCCAGCGCCAGCGCATCGCCATTGCGCGCATGATTCTGTCCGACCCCAAAGTGGTGATTCTGGATGAAGCCACCTCGTCGCTGGACACCGACACCGAGGCGCGCCTGCACCAGGCCATGCGCGAATTTTTGCGCGAGCGCACCACGTTGATTATCGCCCACCGGCTCAGCGCGGTGAAACAGGCCAACCGCGTGCTGGTGTTCGATGGTGGTAGAATCATCGACGAAGGGGGTCACGATGAACTGATTTCGCGTGACGGACTTTACCGCGACCTGTATGGAGCATCATGAATATGCCAGCAAACACCCTGATAAAAACATCGCTGAGTTGTGCAATTCTCACGGTGGCAGCGTTGCCGGTTCCGGCCGCGCAGGCGGGGGCGTTCGACAAGGGGCGCAAAAATATTTCTGTCGTGGTCGGCTCCGGCTCGGCGTTTCGCGGCGCCTACACCGTGGTCGGCGTCGGCATCGACTATTTGATAGCCGATGGGCTGCAACTGGGTGTCGATGCACAGGGCTGGTTCGGCGACAGCCCGAAAATTTATAAAATCAGTCCGCAACTGAGCTACGTGTTCAGCCGTAAAAGCGAGCTGAAACCCTATGCCGGCGGTTTTTACCGCAAAACCTACATCGAAAACCTGCAGGATCTGGAATCCGCCGGTTTCCGCGTTGGCGCCTATTTCAACAACGGCAACGGTTACCAGATGGGGCTGGGTTATGTCTACGAAACCTATCTCAACTGCGAATCCGCTATCTACAGCGACTGCACCACCAGCTATCCGGAAGTGGTGATGTCGATTTCTTTATAGCCCCAGAATATTGAAATAGCTGGTCAATAGTGGGTAGCTATGTGCGCAATAGTTAATAAATATTCGCTAATATACTAATATTTTGTAAAATACTGTCATCCGATAGCTTTTAACAATATTCCGTTTTCACATACAGGATGACAGACATGAAAAAATCACTTCTCAGCATGATTCTGGCCGGCGCCGTCAGCGCACCGCTGCAAGCCGCCGACTGGCAGGCTTTGCCCGATGTGGCGCCGGCTCCGAAAGATAACCCCACCACACAGGCCAAGGTTGAACTGGGCAAAAAGCTGTACATGGATCCGCGCTTTTCCTCCACCGGCACGGTGTCCTGTAACTCCTGTCACAACGTGATGGAAGGCGGCGATGACAGCCGTCCAACCTCAATGGGCGTGCATGGCAAAACCGGTGGACGCAACGCGCCGACTGTATGGAATTCCGCCTTCCATTCCGTCCAGTTCTGGGATGGCCGCGCCAACCTGCTGGAAGACCAGGCCAAGGGCCCGGTGGCCAACCCGGTGGAAATGGGGATGAAAGATGTGGAAACCGCGATGGAGCGTGTGCGCAGGATTCCCGGTTACAAAGCCGAGTTCGAAAAAGTGTTTGGCAAGGATGGCATGACCGTGGACAATGCCGCCAAAGCGGTCGCCGCTTTCGAGCGCACCCTGATTACGCCCAACAGCCCGTATGACCGCTTCGTCAAGGGCGACAAAACGGCGTTGAGCGCGCAACAGCAACGCGGCATGGAAAAATTTGCCGCCACCGGTTGTACCAGCTGTCATTCCGGCGCGGCGTTCAATGGCCCGAAAATGCCGTTTGGTCAGGGTTTTTACGCCAAATTCCCGACCTTCAGCGATAATGACTATGTCAAAAAATACAATCTGATGGCGGACAAGGGTCGTGAAGAAGCCACCGGCAAGGCCGCCGATGCGCACATGTTCCGCGTGCCGACGCTGCGCAACATCACCGACACCGCGCCGTACTTCCACAACGGTTCGGTCAATGACCTCGGCGAAGCGGTGCGCGTGATGGCGAAAACCCAGCTCAACGAGGACTTGTCCGATGAGGATGTGGCCGATATCGTCGCCTTCCTGTCATCGCTCACCGGCGAGTATCCGCAAATCACCATGCCGCGACTGCCGGCGACAAAAGGAACCAGTATTCTGGTGCAATAAATGGCAATAACGGGAGCTTAACAGCCTGTTAAGCTCCCTTTCGCCGTTTTCCGCCGGAAAATGATCTGGCTTAATCAAGGCTTCATGGCGGTGTGATAGTATCGCCGCTGACCAATCAAACCGAACCAACCGGAGACTCCCGTGGCCACCGTTGACATAACCAAAGACACATTAAAAGAGACGATTGAAAACAACGACATCGTCATCATCGATTTCTGGGCGCCGTGGTGTGGCCCGTGCAAATCTTTCGCGCCCATCTATGATGCGGTATCTGAAAAACATGAAGACGTGGTGTTCGGCAAGGTGAACACCGAAGACGAGCAGGAACTGGCCGCCAGTTTCCAGATTCGCTCGATTCCCACGCTGATGATTTTCCGTGAGCAGATTGTGATTTTCTCGCAGGCCGGCATGTTGCCTGAGTCCGCGCTGGAAGAAGTGATTGCCAAGACCAAAGAGCTGGACATGGATCAGGTTCGCAAGGAGATTGCCGAACAGCAGGCAAAAGCCAACGCCTGATGGTTGTTTAAAAACAGCCGAAACAACCGGTATTATTGCGATACCCCTTTGCACAAGAGGACAAGAAGGCAAGCTTGTCCCCTTGCGTAAAGGGGTATTGTATTATTTGCCAAAGTGTCAGATTGGCGGTGACAGGGCTTTCCTGTTGCTGTTATCTGCTTCAGAATAGCTGCTATTATGGATACAGCTGTTTTTTTCAGACAACAGACAAACGCACAATTGGATTCATTGCCAGTTGTCCGCTTAGACCATGTCAAAGTTTGGCTGCGGCAATCCGCCAGGTATAACCGCATGGGCGCGGTTTCACTGGCGCTGCTGTTGATGTTGCTGTATCCGTCAACAGGCAATGCAGGTTTGAACACTTCGGTATTGTTTGCCACCGACTATGTGTATGGCGGCTATTCAAAAAGCAATGGCAAGGCTGTGGCGCAGCTTAACCTGGACTATACACTTGCCTCGGGCGCATATGCCGGCTTGTGGTGGTCGCCCGTTGACTTCAACGACTCCTTCCCTGACAGCGCCAGTCTGGAACTGTCGCCTTACCTGGGTTGGGGCAAGCGTTTTGGTCTGGACTGGCGTTTGGACGGCGTGCTGTCGCTATATGTTTATAACGGCAATCTGTTCGGCAAGGATTCGGATTATTACCTCATCGATATGCAACTGGTATACCGCGACATGGTAACGGCGCAACTTGCATGGACCGATAACTTTTATAATCGTGACCGTTCCTATTACGAGTATAACCTGTCGTTTGCTTATCCAGTGAGCGACTCGCTGGATGCATCTGTCGGGCTGGGGTTCAGCAAAACCAGCAATGTGCTGGAATATGACTATGTGTTGTTCAATGCGGGCGTCAGCTGGTACCAGGGTCCGTTTGCCGTCGACTTCAGGCTGATGAATGCGCGCGATGTTGATGACCATTCCCAGCCTGTGTCATGGCTGGTTCATCCCAAACAAATTCACAGTAAATGGGTGCTATCGGTTTCCTATGCATTCTAGGGGCTGATAACACTCATCCAACAGGCTCACCCTTCTGGATCAACAGCGCCCGTTCGTCTTTTTTTCATTTTTTTCGCCAAATTTTGAACCATTTTACCCGGAACAGGGAATAACAGGTGTAATCTACGGGAAAGATGCTGTTTCCAGGTGGAAACAGGGCGCAGGCAATGTCCTGCCTGTTCTGCAGCAGACCAGGTTCAGGGCAAGCGTGGCGACACAGAATTGACAGCCATCTGTGCGGTGATTAAGTGACAAGCAGTAAAGGGTGAACTGGAGACGTTCAGTTCGGAGTATGAAAATATTTTCAGACAAAAAGAAAACGGGCGAGGCCAGCGTGGCTGTGACGGCTGATGCCGATTTGCCATCGGCCAGTGACAGGCTGCTGATACAGAAAATTGCGGCCAGGGATGAGGCCGCATTGGGCGTTCTGTATCACCGTTATTATCCCAGGCTGTACCGGTTTGTGAGCCGGATGACAGGTTACCGGGGCGCGGTTGAAGAAGTGATCAATGATACCCTGTATGTGGTATGGAGCCGGGCGGGGGACTTTCGCAGTGATGGCAAGGCATCCACCTGGATTTTCGGCATTGCCTACAACAAGGCGCTTAAAATTCATGAGCGCGCAAGGAAGCATGAGCAAGCGTGCGTCAGCGAGGATATTCTGATACACGAACCGGATAGCGGCCCGGATCCCGGCATGCGCATGCAGCATGAAGAAACCGGTTTGTGGTTATCCGCGGCGCTCGCCAGATTGCCGGCAAGCCACCGCATGACAGTCGAGTTGAGTTATAACTATGGCATGTCATACAACGAAATTGCCGAAATCATGCGTTGCAGTGTTAACACGGCGAAAACCCGTATGTTTCATGCGCGCAAAAAATTACGTGAAACTGTGCCGCAACTGGCGGAACAGCCAGGTTTGGATGGAGACTGAATGTGATGATGAATGACGCAGTATCAACACGGCAAAATACCCAGGCATTGTCGCCAGAGACGCACGAAAAGGCATGGTTGTTGTTGCCCTGGTTTGTCAATGAAACCCTGCCGGATGATGAATCCATGCTCGTGTCACAACACCTCAAGGTGTGTGTCGCCTGCCGCGGTGAATACGAAGTGCAGAAAAGACTGCGCCATGCCGTGTGTGAATCAAAAACGGAAGATGTTTGTGAACAACTGCAGTTTAACAAACTGCTCGACCGAATCCATGCCGGGCCGCAACCACAGGCCAGGGCTGGTGAGTCATGGAGTCCGCACAGGCGTCTGTACATGGGCGCGCTTGCCGCAGCGATTTTTCTGATGATGCTGCTGCCGTTTACCGGGCTGTTTGACGCCACAGAATCACAACCCTTTCGAACGCTGTCTGCTGTGCCGATTATGGGCACCGGCGCACAGCCCGATGATATTCGTATTATTTTTGAAGATGTGCTGGATGCCAGCCAGCGTCAGCTGCTGCTACAGGACTTGCGGGCGCAAGTTGTGCGGCAAGCGGATGCGCATGGCGTTTATCTGGTGCGTCTGGCGGACTATGAGGCGCTGTCCCCGCAACAGAAAGCGCGCATGCTTGAAAAAATACGCAAGTATCCGGGAATTATTTTTGCGGAGCCTTCCATCACAGTGAATCCTTAGATGGATAACAGGAGGTTGCCATGAGCAGATATATAGTCATTGCGGTGACTGCGCTGGCCTGGTTGGGCTTGGCTTGTAGCAGTCAGGCGGCGCCAGCATACACATCCGCTGATAACGCATCGGCGCGCATTATACTGGTCACCTATCACGACAGCAGTATTGAGCGCAAGGCCGCAATCGGGACGGCGGGAAGGCGTTACGCGCGGCGCAGCAGCTATGGCGCCACCGCCTGGGGGCGGCGCATGGCTGATATGCTTTCCCGTGAATATCACATAGCGCTCATGGCGCAATGGCCGATTACCGAATTGGGTGTGTATTGTGTGCAGTATGGTGTGCCTGAAGGCGTGGTGGTCGACGATTTGCTGGACAGGCTGAGTCATGACCAGCGTATCGAATCAGCGCAACCCATGCATGAATTTCATACCATGGCGCACAAGTACAATGACCCTTATTACCGGCTGCAAAACAATATTCGTTTGATGCAGGTTGATGCTGCGCATCAATATGCAACCGGAAAGGGCGTCAGAATTGTTGTGATTGATACGGGTATTGCCAGCAGGCATCCCGATTTATACGGACAGGTGATTGATGACAGGGATTTTCTGGGTGCGGCAGGCGATCAGTCAGCGGTACATGATGCGCACGGCACGGCGGTCGCGGGCGTTATCAGCGCGATTGCGGATAACGGTCTGGGTATTGTCGGTATCGCGCCCGACGCGAGGCTGATTGCATTGAAAGCCTGTGCGCCATCCGGAGACGCTCCGTTGCGGGCGACCTGCAACAGTTTGATGCTGGCGCGCGCATTGAATGAAGCCATTCGCTTGAAGCCGGATATCATTAACCTGAGTCTTGGCGGGCCGCCTGATCCCTTGTTGCGGCGACTGATACAGCGTGCGCTGGATCAGGGGATAGTTGTTGTCGCCGCAGGCAGCGTGCGTGGCGGTGAGGTCAGCTTTCCGGCTTCGATGGAGGGGGTTATCGGCGTCAGCAATGAACGTGAATATTATCAGTTGGCCGATGCCGATATGGTGGTTGCCCCCGGCGATGATGTGCTGACTACCGTGCCTGGCGGCAGTTATGAATATGTATCAGGCAGTTCAATATCGGCCGCGTCGGTATCCGGACTGATCGCCCTGATGCTTGAGCTGAATCCGGAGCTTGCGCCGGATAATATCGCATCCTATATGGCGCGCTGCACCACTGCGCAGCAGAGCAATGCGTTTCTGGCCGTTGATGCCTGTATGTTGCTCGAACAAATCAAGCCCGGCGTAGCCTGCGTGCTGAACTGATTGCAACCTGGTTGTCCGTGAAGGGGCGTCTGTTACGTTGCTTACGTTGGCGCCATTGTTTCCAGCCGTGTTAACGGATTCGGCGAGGCGCGCCAATCTGCTCCACCTTTGCAGGGGGGTAAAGTCTATCCTGAATAGTATCCACAGTTCCCTGGGGAGTAGCGGCGTTGTGTTAATGTAAGCTGAAATTTGATTCAAGAAACAACGCGTTTGAAAATATAAGTGGCAGTTTGATTGTGATGGTAAAGACTGGCGAGTTCAGGCAATGGATAAACAGTTTGAGCGGCAGGATGGCTGCGGGCGTAAGCTTGACACAGATTGTGCTGGTGGCTTTATTGCTTGCGGCAATATTGTATTACGTCGATATGGCGCTAAAGCAACAGTTTGTCAGGGATGCCAGACTGACAACAAAAACGGTTGCCGCAAGTGTGGCGCCAATGACGGACGCTAAAAATATCAGCGCGATGTTGTCCGCCATCAGAACCGGGAAGGTTGTGTATGCTGAAGTGGTGCGCGCTGATGGCAAGCATGTTGGCAACCCGCCTTCAACAATGGAAGACGGGCTGGTCTATGCAGAAGACCAGGCATTGGGAATGCACGGTGACGCAGTGTATTTTGTCACAGCGCCATTGCAGGGCGGCGGCAATACAGCCGCAGAATTGCGTCTGGGTTTTGATGAGCATGCCATCAGCATGCAACGGCAACAGATAGCATCGTTCATGATGATATTGTTGCTGGTCTATGCGCTGGTCGGCCCGGTGCTGATTTTTCTGGTGGGCAAGCGGGTGATGTCGCCACTGAATGAGTTGCGCCGGGCGCTGGCGAATATCCGTGAGGGCTATGTTGTAGCCCGTCTGGATGTCGCGTCGCCGGTGACTGATGTCAGGGATTTGGTGACGCATTTTGACGCGATGCGCACTGAACTGGCGAAACGCACCACCGAGCTGGGGCATCAGGCGATGCACGATGTGCTGACCGGCCTGCCGAACGGTGTCTTGCTGGAGGATCGGATTCGCCAGTCCATGCTGGCGAGAAGCGGCAAGCCAGCGGCCTTTGCCCTGTTGCTGATTAATCTTGACTGCATGCAGGAGCTGAACGATACAGAAGGGGCGCAGGTTTGCAGCGAGGTGCTTTGCATGGCCGGCAGGCGCCTGAAGCGTGTGGTGCGGCAGGGCGATACCGTCGCCCGCATGGGCGGTGACAAGTTTGCGGTAATGTTGAACGGTGTAAACAAGGATGCCGGTGTCGCCATCAAGATTATCCAGCAGGAAATGCAGCGTGAATTCCAGGTAGGCGACCATGTTATCGATATACACGCCTTCATTGGCGTGAGCTACTTTACCGGCGCCGCCCAGAGCATTGAGGATTTGATGCAGCAGGCGGAGAAGGCGATGAATGAAGCCAAATTGAGCGGCAAGCCTGTCGTTACCTACAGCGGCAAAGGCTGAGCTGAGGCGTGGCTGTACCGACTGCGCTTGTGCGGTCAGCACCCGGCTGACGCGTTTGCTTTATTGTCGGCGGCTTTTTTATTTCTTTTTCTTTTTGGCTGTTTTTTTCCTCGCGGATTTTTTCTTAACGGCCTTTTTCCTGGTTGCGGCTTTTTTCTTGACTGCCTTGCGCCTTGCCGCTTTTTTCAGCGCAGTCTTTTTGGCCGTCTTTTTCACAGTTTTCTTTTTGACGGCTTTTTTCTTTGCGGCCTGTTTGACCGTTTTTTTCGTGCTGGCCGTTTTTTTCTTCACCGGCTTTTTGGCCGCCTTTTTCTCGCTGGTTTTTTTGGTGGTTTTTCTGACGGCTTTCTTTGCGGTCGCCTTGACAGTTTTTTTGACGGTTTTCTTTTTGGCGGTGGTTTTCTTGACGGTTTTTTGCTTCACGGCTTTTTTCTTCGCGGGCTTGTCGTCTTCTTCCGCCTTTCGTTCAGGCAGGGGCGGGCGCTCGATGATGGTGGTTTTGGTGGGGCCCAGTGAGGTCACTTTTTGCGGATTTTTGCTGGTGACAATGCTGGCGCGTTTTTTCTTTACCGGCAGTTTGGGCGCCGGTGGCTCGGCTTTTACCCGAACCACTTCGGGTTTGCCTCCGGATTTTGGGATTTCGCCGCCGGTGGCGCGCAGGTCGGTGACCGGGCGGAAGGTCAGGCGGCGTGAACGCACGCCACGCAGCGCGGATTTGATGCGTTTGACGATTTCCTCGGTCGCGCCCTGACCATCAATGACGTTGAGCTTGCCCTGTTGCTTGTACATGTCGATCACCGGCTGGGTTTGCAGGTCGTAGATGCGCAGGCGGCGGTCGATGGTTTCTTCGTTGTCGTCAGAGCGGTGATGCAGCAGGCCGCCGCAGACATCGCACTGGTTGTGAATGCGTGGCGGCTGGGTGAATTCGTTGAAAATGGCGCCGCAGGACAGGCAGGTGAGGCGGCCGACCATGCGCTGCATCAGCAGGTCGTAGTCGACCACAAACTGCAGCACCACGTCGATAGGCTGGCCGAGTTCGAACAGCAGTTCATCCAGCGCCTCGGCCTGGGCGAGATTGCGCGGAAAGCCGTCGAGCACGAAGCCGTTTTCGGCATCCGGCCGGGTGATGCGCTCGCGGATCATGCCGATGACAATATCATTGGGCACCAACTGGCCGGCGTCCATCACGGCCTTGGCCTGGCGGCCCAGCGGGGTTTGTGCGGTGACAGCGGCGCGCAGCAGATCGCCGGTGGAAATCTGCGGGATATTGTACTTTTCGGTCAAATACCTGGCCTGCGTACCCTTGCCGGAGCCAGGCGCGCCGATGAGAACCAGTTTCATGCTTTACTCCCTAACTTATTGTTATATTGCATGACAGCCCCTGATTCTATCGATTGCGTGTAGATTGTCGAGCGCTAAGCGCGTCAAACCCGATATAATTGTCCAAATAACTGTCAAATTTACGAAATATTCCCGAAATCAGCGTCTACAAGCTGAAACGGGTCATTTTGAAGCTGATGCAGGAAGACTATTGACCATTTTGTTGTTTGCCGTTCTTGTGACTTTTGCGGCATGTTTCCACCTGTCCGCCGGCTGATTCGCTAATGGCGTATCGCGCTCAGGTTACCGATCATTCATTTCAGGCGCGGCTGTTCAGGCGGCGGGCGGTGGTGGCGGCGGTGCTGTGTCTGCTGCTGATTCTGGCCTTGCTGGGGCGGCTGGCGTGGTTGCAAGTTGTTGAATATTCACACTTTGCAGACCTTTCGGAAAACAACCGCATCCGCCTGATGGCGCTGCCGCCGAACCGGGGGCTGATTTATGACCGCAATGGCGTGGTGCTGGCGGAAAATCGTCCCACTTTCCATCTCGAAATCACCCCCGAGCAGGTGGATGACATCGACAAGCTGCTTGAGGAGCTGGGAAAAATCGTTGAATTGCGCGAACAGGATATCAAGCAGTTCAAGCGAGATCTTCGCAATAACCGTCCTTTTGAGAGCATTTCGCTACGCAGCCGACTAAACGATGACGAGGTGGCCAGGCTGGCGGTGAATCGCCATCGCTTTCCCGGCATGGATATCAGCGCCCGTCTCAGCCGTTACTACCCGCAGAAGCATCTGACCGCGCACGTGGTGGGCTATGTGGGGCGCATCAACGAAAAAGAGCTGAAAACCATCGATGTCGGTAATTACCGCGGCACGTCCTATATCGGCAAGACAGGGTTGGAAAAATATTATGAGACAGTGCTGCATGGTCAGACCGGACAGCAGAATGTGGAAGTGAACGCCGAAGGCCGTGTGCTCAAGGTGCTGGACAAAACCCCGCCGACGCCGGGCGAGGATCTGGTGCTGGGGCTGGATATCGAATTGCAGCAGGTGGCGGAACAGGCGCTGGGTGATCTGGCTGGCGCCATTGTCGCCATGGATGTGAAGACCGGCGATGTGCTGGTGTATCTGAGCAAGCCGTCATTCGACCCGAATCTGTTTGTACATGGCATTAGCGTAAAAAAATATCACGAGTTGCAGCACGGCGTCGACAAGCCCCTGTTTAATCGCGCGTTATACGGGCAGTATCCGCCCGGCTCGACCTACAAGCCGTTTACCGCGCTGGCCGGGCTGGAAACCCGGGTGATGCGCGCTAAAGAAGATGTGTTGTGCACCGGTTACTATCAGTTGCCCAATGATGAAGACCACAAATACCGTGACTGGAAGAAAGACGGTCATGGTCATATCAATGTCACCGATGCAATCGAGCAGTCATGTGATGTGTATTTTTATGAGTTGTCCTACCGCCTCGGTATTGACCGGATGCACGCGTTTCTGTCGCGCTTTGGTTTCGGCCAGAAAACCGGTATTGATTTGTATGGCGAACGCAGCGGCCTGCTGCCCTCGCGTGAATGGAAAAAACGCGTGCATGGCAAAATCTGGTATCCGGGTGAAACCCTGATTGCCGGCATTGGTCAGGGCTATATGCTGACCACGCCCTTGCAGCTGGCGATGGCCACCACCGCGCTGGCCAATCGCGGCGCGCTGGTCAGCCCGCGGCTGGTGACCGAATTGCGCTCGGTTGACGGGGAAACGCTGGAAGCCATGCCGGTCAGGCGTCGCGACATCAAGCTCAAGCAGTCCTATAACTGGGATATCATCCGCCGCGCCATGCGCAAGGTGGTGCACGGGCCGCTAGGCACCGCGCGCGCGACCGGCTGGAAAATCAAATTCAAAATGGCGGGCAAAACCGGCACCGCGCAGGTGTTCAGCATCGGTCAGGATGAAGAGTATGATGCGGAAACCGTGAAGCGCAAATTGCGCGACCATGCCTTGTTTATCGGTTTCGCGCCGTACAAAAATCCACGCATCGCGGTGGCGGTGATTGGCGAAAACGGCGAGCACGGCAGCGCCGCCGCGCCAATTGCGGCGGCTATCATGCAGCGTTATTTCGACAAATACCCGCTACCGGAGTCAGGAAAAAAATAATGGCCAAGCCAGGTTTGTTCGAATCCGAATATCACTCGCGCACCGCCAGCATTCTGCGCGGTATGCATCTGGATCCGCTGCTGCTGGTGGGATTGCTGCTGCTGACCGCCGCCGGGCTGGGCATTCTCTACAGCGCTGGTGATCAGTCGCTGGCGCTGGTGCAGAAGCAGGGCATCCGCCTGGGACTGGCGTTTCTGATGATGTTGCTGGTGGCGCAGATACCGCAGCATCAACTGTATCTGTGGACGCCCTGGGTCTACGGTTTCGGCATCGTGCTGTTATTGCTGGTGATGATTGCCGGCGATGTTGGCAAGGGCGCGCAGCGCTGGCTGGATTTGTATGTGATCCGCTTCCAGCCTTCGGAAATGATGAAGTTGCTGACGCCGATGATGCTGGCCTGGTTTTTATCCGAAAAGCCGATGCCGCCGAGGTTTCCCACCCTGATGATGGCCGCCGCGCTGATACTGGCGCCGACGCTGCTGATTGCCCGGCAGCCTGATCTGGGCACGGCGCTGCTGGTGGCCTCAGCCGGGTTTTTTGTGGTGTTTCTCGCCGGACTGCCATGGAAAGCGTTGTTTGGAACTTTGTTTGTCGCGCTTGGCTCTATACCGGTGCTGTGGCGGTTTTTCATGCACGACTACCAGAAGCAGCGCGTGCTTACTTTGTTAAATCCCGAAAGCGACCCGCTGGGCTCGGGATACCATATTATCCAGTCGAAAATAGCAATCGGCTCGGGCGGTCTGTTTGGCAAGGGATGGCTCAATGGCACGCAGTCGCAGCTGGATTTTTTGCCCGAGCGTTCCACGGATTTTATCTACGCCGTGTTCGCCGAGGAATTTGGTATCATGGGTGCAATTGTGTTGCTGGCCTTGTACGCCTTTATTATTCTGCGCGGGCTGGTCATCGCTACGCGGGCGCAGGACGCCTACGGCCGCCTGCTGGCGGGCAGCCTGAGCCTGACATTTTTCGTTTACTTATTTGTCAATGTCGGCATGGTGTCCGGCATATTGCCGGTGGTGGGTGTGCCACTGCCGCTGGTGAGTTACGGAGGCACGTCCATGGTGACGCTGATGGCCGGTTTTGGCATGTTAATGTCGATCAACGCAAACAAACGCCTGCTGGTCAGGTAAAGCTGAAGATAATAATGACAACAATCCAATACACCATGTTGCTACTGTTGACGATGCTGGCGGGCAATGTTTTCGCCAACTACAGCCAGCGCGAGGATGTGCAACAGTTCATCCGGCAAATGGCGGACAAGCATGGTTTTGACGAGAAGGCGTTAAAGCAGCAGTTTGCGCGCGCCAAAAAGCTCGATGACGTGCTGGAAAAAATCGCCAAACCGGCGGAAAAAACACTTAACTGGAAACAGTATCAGCGCATCTTTCTCACCGATAAACGCATCCGGCGCGGCATTGACTTCATGCGCAAACACCGCGACCTGCTTGCGCGAGCAGAAAAGCAATACGGCGTGCCGGCGCAAATCATCGCCGCCATCATCGGCGTGGAAACCTATTATGGCCGACGCAGCGGCAAAACCGCTGTGTTCGATTCACTGACCACGCTGGGGTTTGATTATCCGCCCAGGGCAAAGTTTTTTCGCAGCGAACTGGAACAGTTGTTATTACTGGCGCGCGAAGAAGATATCGACGTGAAAACCGTGCGTGGTTCCTACGCCGGCGCCATGGGCATGCCGCAATTCATTTCCAGCAGTTACCGGCGCTATGCCGTTGATTTTGACAAGGACGGCAGGCGCGACTTGTGGCATTCACTGGAAGATGTGATTGGCAGTGTAGCCAATTATTTTCATATGCATGGCTGGCATCCTGGTGAAGCCATATTATTGCCGGTTGAAACCGGCGAAAAGCATGAGCCAGGCGATAACAAACTCAAGCCTTATCAACCGGTTGAAGCATTTATCAGGCAGGGTGTCAGGTTGCAGGCTGATGTGCCGCACAATGCGCTGGCGACGCTGCTGGCGTTTGAAGGCAAGAATGGTATTGAACATTGGCTGGGCTTGCAGAACTTTTATGTGATAACCCGCTATAACCACAGTGCGCTGTACGCCATGGCGGTGTTTCATCTGAGTGAAAAAATCAAAGCCGGCCTGCGTGACGATTTGTGATGATGGCGAGAAATACGGCATTACTGTTCCATTTGCTGACAGTTGCGGCTGTATCAGCAGCATTGACATCATGTGGTGTCAGGGACAGCGCGCCGGATTCCTATAACAAACCCTGGCACAGCATTGCCAACGCCGTGCCGAAATCCGAGCCCCGGAGCCGCTATGGCAACCCGGCGTCGTATGAACAGTTTGGCAAGCGTTATCATGTGTTGCCAAGCAGCAAGGGATTTGTGCAGGAAGGCGTGGCGTCATGGTATGGCGCAAAGTTTCATGGCGAACGCACGTCCAGTGGTGAAAAGTATGACATGTATGCGATGACGGCGGCGCACAAGACCCTGCCGTTGCCCACCTATGTGGAAGTGATTAACAAGGACAACGGTCGCCGCGCTATCGTCAGGGTAAATGACCGCGGCCCGTTCCATGATGATCGCATTATCGATTTGTCCTATGCCGCCGCCACCAAACTTGGCGTCGCCAAAACCGGCACCGCCAATGTCAGGATTCGCGCCCTGCAACCTGGAGAAAACCCTTCACAGGGCGCTGTCGGCGCAAGCAACACCGCCACTACGCCAGATGGCAAGGTGTATGTGCAGGTGGCGGCTTTTTCCAGTGAGGAAAAGGCTTTTGCCATGCTGAAAAAACTGCGTGAAGCAAATTTCAGCGACTCGCGCATTCATGTCGACAGCAAAAAAGGCAAGCTGCTTTATCGTGTCCGCATCGGCCCACTGCCTTCGGCGGATGTGGCGAAAAAATTATTGACCCAATTACAGGAAATCAAACAGAACAATGCAAAAATTGTCAGTTATAACTAAATCGCTTGGTGTATTTGTTGTTTCACTTCTATTGCTGGCCACTGCTACTGTGCAGGCGAAACCCGCGCCGGTTCCCGCGCCGCCCCAGGTAGCGGCCGAAAGTTATTTATTAATCGATTTTGACAGCGGCAAGGTGCTGGCGGAAAAGAATACCGACAAGCAGGTCGAACCAGCCAGCATCACCAAGTTAATGACGGCTTACGTTGTTTATCATGAACTGGAAGCGGGACGGCTGTCGCTGGATGAAAAGGTCACCATCAGCGAAAAAGCCTGGCGCATGGGTGGTTCGCGCATGTATCTCGAACTGGGCAGTCAGGTTGCGGTGGAGGAATTGCTCAAGGGCTTGATTATTCAGTCCGGCAATGACGCCAGCGTGGCGCTGGCCGAGCATATCGCTGGCAGCGAGGAAGCGTTTGTTAATGTCATGAACCAGTATGCCGCCAAGCTGGGCATGACCAGCACCTATTATAAAAACAGCACCGGCTGGCCCGACAAGCAACACCTGACAACCGCCAGGGATATCGCCAAACTTGCCTCCGCCATCATTCGCGAGTTTCCCGAACATTACAAACGCTATTCCGAGAAGGTTTACACCTACAACAACATCAAGCAATACAATCGAAACAAGCTGTTGTGGCGCGACAAAAGCGTCGATGGCCTGAAAACCGGCCATACGGAATCGGCGGGTTACTGTCTGGTCTCCTCCGCCAAGCGTGGCGACATGCGTTTGATTTCCGTTGTGTTGGGCGCCAAGAGTGAGAAGGCGCGCGCCAGCGTCAGTCAGTCGCTGCTGAACTATGGCTTCCGTTTTTATGAAACCCACAAGCTGTATGCGGCGGGTGAAATTCTCAGTCATGCGCGCGTGTGGAAAGGTGATAGTGAAAACGTGGCGCTGGGTTTGATGCAGGATTTGAATGTCACCATCCCGCGCGGCACGTATAAAAACCTGCAGGCATTGATGGACGTGGACGCTAATCTGGAAGCGCCGATTAAAAAAGGCCAGGAGCTGGGTGTGGTGCGCATTACGTTGAATGATATTGACTTGCACCGCGCGCCACTGGTGGCGCTGAATCAGGTTGAGCGCGGTAGCTTGCTGCAGATCGCCAAAGACTATGTGTTGCAACTGTTTAACTGAGCATGGCTGACAACATCGTCTATCTCAACGGCGAATTCAAGCCGATAGAATCCGCCTGCGTGCCGGTGATGGATCGCGGCTTTTTATTCGGCGATGGCGTCTACGAAGTGATTCCGGTGTTCGGCGACAAACTGTTGCGCGTGGATGAGCACTTGCGGCGCTTGCAGAACAGTCTGCGCAAGGTCAGCATGACCAACCCGCACAGTGATGATGAATGGAAACAGTTGTTCCGGCGGCTGCTCGACAAAAATCCGGGTGACGACCGCGCCGTGTATTTGCAGGTGACGCGTGGCGCCTATCCAAGGCGAGATCTGAGCATCGATAAACAGCACCCGCCAACGGTGTTTTTGATGGTGCTGCATATTGACGCGGTCAGCGCCGAATCGCTGGAGAGCGGTATTTCAGCGATAACGGTTGATGATTTTCGCTGGCGCAACTGTGACATCAAGTCGGTTTCACTGATTGCCAATGTCATGCTGAAGCAACAGGCGACAGAGGCGAATGCAGTCGACGCCATTCTGGTGCGTGACGGCAAGGTCACCGAGGGCACCGCCAGCAATGTGTTTGTCGTCAGGCGGGGCGTAATTGTGACGCCGCCAAAAAGTGAATGTTTGCTGCCGGGCATTACCCGTGATCTGGTGATTGATATTGCGCGCGACAACAAGCTTGCTTATGAAGAACGCGATATAGAGGAAAACGAATTGTTGCGGGCGGATGAAATCTGGCTGACCAGCTCGACGCGTGAAGTGGCGCCGGTGGTGCGTTTGAACCAGCAGCCGGTCGGTGATGGCAAGGCGGGGCCGATGTGGTATAAGGTTATCGAACATTATCAGCAATACAAACAGGCGCTGCGTGACGCGGATGGCTGACAACGAAACAAACAATCCTTCCGATAGCGACGAGCAGGATGACAGTCTGTTCGACTTTCCCTGCGAGTTTCCAATCAAGGCGATGGGCAAATCCTGCCCCGAGCTGGAAGCGGCGGTGCTGGAAATCATGCGTCGCCATGTGCCGGATCTGGGGGAAGGCGCGGTCAAAACCCGTGAAAGCAGCAAGGGCAACTATGTGTCGATCACCGTCACCATCAACGCGCGCAGCCGCGAACAGCTCGACGCCATCTACATGGATCTGACCGCCTGCGAGCTGATTCTGTTTTCCATCTGAACGCATGATTGTTCGCGACCTCGGTTTGTGCGACTACACCGGCGTGTGGCGGCAAATGTCGGCGTTTACCGACGCGCGCGATGCGCGCACCGAAGATGAACTCTGGTTGCTACAGCATCACCCGGTTTATACGCTGGGCAAGAACGGCAAGGCGGAACATATCCTGCGTGCCGGCGACATTCCGGTGGTGAACAGCGACCGCGGCGGTCAGGTAACCTATCACGGTCCCGGCCAGCTGGTTGCCTATGTGCTGCTCGACATCCAGCGAAAAAAAATCGGCGTGCGCGAACTGGTGACCCGGCTGGAGCAATCGGTCATCACGCTGCTGGCTGAATACGGTATTCCGTCCCGCGCGCGCGCCGATGCGCCGGGCGTGTACATAGATGACGCCAAAATCGCTGCGCTGGGTCTGCGCGTGCGGCGCGGCAAAAGCTTTCACGGTCTGGCGCTGAATGTGGATATGTCGCTGGAGCCATTCAGCCGCATCAATCCCTGCGGCTATGCGGATCTGGCGGTGACGCAACTGGCCGATCAGGTCGCCGCGGTGGATTTCAAAACCGTGCAGAAACAACTGGTTAAGCAACTGCAAAACCAACTAAAATAGCGCCCATGTCTGATAAACCCCGCAAAGTCGCCGCCGGCGAGAAGTTCAAGGGCGCTGAAAAAGTCGCGCGCATCCCGATCAAGGTCGAGCCCACCACCGAGCGCGTGCGCAAACCGGCGTGGATTCGCGCCAAATCACCGTTTCATCCCAATGTGAAAAAACTCAAGGCGGTGCTGCGCGAGCAAAAGCTGCACACGGTTTGCGAGGAGGCATCCTGTCCCAATCTGGGCGAATGCTTTGGCAAGGGCGCGGCCACGTTCATGATAATGGGCGACATCTGCACCCGCCGCTGCCCATTTTGCGATGTCGGGCATGGCCGACCGTTGCCGCTGGATCAGGACGAACCACAACATCTGGCCGAAACCATTCAGGCAATGGGCTTGCGCTATGTGGTGATTACCTCGGTAGATCGTGATGATTTGCGCGATGGCGGCGCGGCGCATTTTGTCGAATGCATTGAAAAAGTGCGGGCGCTGAATCCGGGCATCGAAATTGAAATACTGGTGCCGGATTTTCGCGGCCGCATGGAGATTGCGCTGGAAATCATGCACAACCATCCGCCCGATGTGTTCAATCACAATCTGGAAACCGTGCCGCGTTTGTACAAACAGTGCCGTCCGGGTTCGGACTATCAATGGTCGCTGGATTTGCTCAAGCAGTTCAAGCAGGCGCAACCGGATGTGCTCACTAAAAGCGGCCTGATGCTGGGGCTGGGCGAAGAAACCGATGAGGTTATCGATGTGATGCGGGACATGCGCGCGCACGGGGTTGAAATGCTGACGCTGGGGCAATATTTACAGCCCAGCAAACATCATCTGCCGGTGAAGCGTTTTGTCACCCCGGATGAATTCGATACGCTTTATGAGGCCGGCATGGAAATGGGGTTCACCCATGTCGCCAGCGGGCCGATGGTGCGTTCGTCCTATCACGCCGACTTGCAGGCGCACGGTGAATTTGAAGAAGTGAAGCTGTCATGAATGTGTTGTTTCGCGCAATACGCTGGGTGCTGGGTCAGATTATCCTGTTTGTTGACTGGATAACGCGTCCCAAACCGGTCACGCGCGCGCCCGATAAGCAGGCGGAAGTGGACAGGGAAACTGCTGATTTAAAGTTGTATCATTTCCGGCTTTGTCCATTCTGCGTCAAAACCCGCCGCACCATACACAAGCTGGCGCTCAATATCGAAACCCGCGATGCGCGCAACGACCCGAAATGGAATCAGGAACTGATTGAGCTGGGCGGCAAATACCAGGTGCCGTGCTTGCGCATTGCCAAAGACAATGGCGAAGTGGAATGGCTATACGAGTCGGATGACATCAATGCCTATCTTGAAAAACGCTTTGGGTAAGCGTTTGTTGGCTGATCTTTTTTTGCCACAGAGGCGCAGAGAGCGCTGAGTTTTTTCCGCAAATGCACGCAAATAAACGCAAATGATTCAGTTGTGAAGCAACAGGATTATTTCCACAGATAAACGCAGATGGACGCAGATAGGTGTAACGAAAAAAATCTGCGTTCATCTGTGTTCATCCGTGGATAATAAAAATCTGCGTCCTCTGCGCCTCTGCGTTAGAAAAATAACTTGAAGCGAGTTATTTCGCATCACATGCCAGTCGCAAAAGTCCCGCTACGCTGATAGCGTCGGTGATCTCGCCTGTTTTTACCAACTCGATGGCTTCATCCAGCGGCAGTTTCAGAACTTGCAGGTCTTCGGTTTCCTCGAATTCGGTTTCGCCCTGGCTGAGTCCGCGCGCGACATACACAATGCCGCGCTCGTCGGTGACGGAGTTGGAGGTGTGCAGGCGCATCAGCTCTCGCCAGTGTTCGGCGTGCAGGCCGGTTTCTTCTTTCAGTTCACGTTGCGCTGACAGCAGCGGGTCGATGTCGAGCGGGCCACCGCCCATCGGAATTTCCCACGAGTAACAGTCGGGCGCATAGCGGTACTGGCCCACCAGCCAGGTGTGGTTGTTTTCATCCAGCGGGATGATGCCGATGGCGAGATTCTTGAAATGAATCTTGCCGTAATGCGACAGCCCGCCACCGGGGTTGATCACCTCGTCTTCTTCGATGCGCAGCCACGGGTTTTCATAAATCGCCTTGCTGCTTTGTTTTTTCCACGGGTTGGGCCAGGTTTTCAGTTTCATGTTAGAGCCTGTTAATAATGATAACGGCACTGAATAATGATGAGGTGCCTGTCTTGCACGGTATAAACCAGGCGGTGTTCATCGTCGATGCGGCGGGACCAGTAGCCGCTCAGGGTGTATTTCAGCGGCTCTGGCTTGCCAATGCCGGTAAATGGTTCCCGGCATATCGCCTTGATCAGCGTGTTGATTCGTTTAAGTACGCGTTTGTCCTGTTGTTGCCAGTAGAGGTAGTCTTCCCAGGCGTGTTCGTGAAAACTAATTTTCATCCTCGATAATGTCTCTTTCCGTGATGCGGTTTTCCCTGACGTCATTCAGCGCCTGTAGCAGGCGTTCGGCATTTTTCGGGCTGCGCATGAGGTAGGCGGTTTCTTCGTAGGCGTTGAAATCGTCCAGCGACATGAGCACCGCCGATTTCCCGCTCTGCCGGGTGATGATGACGGGCGCATGATCTTCGTTGACGCGATCAATCGTGCTGGCCAGGTTGTTGCGTGCTTTGGTGTATGAAATGGCGTCCATAGGTTTCTCCTCTGTACATATATTTGTACATGTACAAATATATGTCAAGACAGAATTCGCTTGCGAATCGTTTTTGGCCGGGCGCAATCTGGTGGCGCGCTGGATGTTGGCCGGGGAGCGGCTTGTAGCGGTTGTATGCGATCCAGTTGCCCGCCAATCCTGTCGCGCGCCTGCTGGATATCGTGCTCGGCCTGCAAATGCATCCAGTAACCGGCGCTGTTGCCAAATAGCGCCGCCAGCCTCACGGCGGTGTCCGCGGTAATGCCGCGCTTGCCCAGAATGATTTCGTTAATCCGTCTTGGCGGCACGCCAATCAGCCTGGCGAGCCGGTTCTGGCTCAGGCCTTGTGGGGCAAGATACTGTTCCAGCAAGGTTTTTCCGGGATGGGTGGCGGACATGGGGTAAATATAACGAATATCGTTACATAACGCAAAACATTATACTTATTTGTTTTTCAGACTTGTCTTGACATGTCATGACATTATGCCTAGTCTGATGCTATGGCCACTATAAAAATCAGCTCAAAAGTCGAGGAAGCTGTCTGGTTGGAGCTTAAGCAGATCGCCGCCGAATCCCACCAGAATATTTCGGGCGTGCTCACCGAGGCGATTAGCGAATATTTGCAACGACGCCGGGTGCGTCCAGAGGTAGTGGATTACATGCGCGACTCCATCCGCGACAACGAAGAGCTGGGACGCCTGCTTGCCAAATAGGTTTGTGCTTTATCTGACGCTGGATGAGGTGCTGTATTTGCACGCCATGCTCATCGAGCGTTTCGGCGGTCCGCCAGGCGTGCGCGACATGGGGTTGCTGGAAAGCGCATTGTACCGCCCGCGCTCGGGCTACTACCGCGATCTGGTGGAAATGGCCGCCGCCCTGTTTGAATCATTAATCAACAATCATCCTTTTGTCGATGGCAACAAGCGCGTGGCGTTTTTTGCGACCGATATTTTTTTGCGCCTCAACGGTTATCGTTTTGAGGTTGAGCCGATCGCGGCGCACCGGTTTCTGATGCGGCTTTTTGAGAGCAGGCAGTGCGACTTGGCGCATCTGCGCCCGTGGATCGCGCAAAATATTGTCAGACTTTAGTCGCCATGTCAGTGCGGGATGATGCGCCGCTTGAGCATCGCATCCCGTTATTCACTATTCATTTTTCATTATGAATTTCCCTATATGGTCTGCCGCAACCCCTCCGGTTTCCACGCCGGAGCAATCACATTGGGCATGTCCGAGCGGTTGAGCAGGCGTGCCGGCGACAGGGTGAGCTGGCCGTAGCGGGTGTTGATGCTGTCCATGGCGTTGTTCAGGCGTTGTTTTTGTTTGCGCGCTTCGTCGTCGAGGGTGAACATATCCAGCTGCATGGCTTCGGGTTGCGGGTCGAGCGCGGTGACCTGAATCTGGCGAACGCCTTCGCCGCGCCAGTGAGTGGCGATAACCTGTTTGCCTAGGCGGAACAGTTTGCGGTGGTCGTTGCTGAACGTGTCCAGCCACGCCTTGGCGCCAAGCCAGCCGGTTTCGCTTTTCAGCGCCACCCAGTAGGTGCGCGCTTCCATATGGTGCTTGCGCATGCGCGCGCCGACCTTGCTGCACATGTGTTGCAGGTAGGTGAGAATCACATCGCGCGAAGTGGTTCCGGGCGGCATCACCTTGCCGTGGCCGATGGATTTGGGCGCGGCGACATCGGGGTGCAACGGCTCGGGGTCTGCGCCCTGGCACATGTACCAGATGCGGCGGCCGAGGTTGCCAAAGCGCCGCGCCAGCACGCTGATGGGCAGGGTTTCCATGTCGCCGCAATAGCGCACGCCGTGTTGCGCCAGAAAGCCGCCGATGCCGCCAGCGATGCCGCACAACGTGGTGACCGGCACATGGCGCAGGCGTTCGCGCGCCCGCCAGGGCGGGATCACGCTGAAGCCGTCGGGTTTGTTGAGTTTGGCGGCGTATTTGGCGGTGGTTTTGTCGCCGCTTAAACCCAGCGAACAGCGCAGGCCGGAGGCTTCATACACGGCGCGCTTGAGCAGCCGCGCCGCCCGCACCGGCGAGCCATACAGTTTCTGGCAGGGGGTGATGTCGACAAAGGCCTCGTCCACCGAAAACACTTCCATATCCGGACACACGTTTTCGATGGCGCGCATGATGTTGCTGGACACATGCGCATACACCTCCGGCCGCGCCGGGCGCTGAATCAGTTGCGGGCAGAGTTTTTTCGCCTGGCGCAGATGCATGCCGGTTTTGACGCCACAGGCGCGCGCTTCGTAGGAACTGGTAATCACGCAACTGCCGCGCAGGCCGTTGGTAATGGCAATCGGCTTGCCGGCCAGTTCGGGAAAATCGCGCTGGTCGACCGAGGCGAAAAACGCGTTCATGTCGATCAGCGCGATGGCGCGCGGCCACGGGGATTTGTCCGTCATGTTGCAGGCGGCGCATCAAGCGGCGCGGCTCAGCGGTAACCTGGCCGGATGAACACCGCGCTGCGGATGGCGGGCAGCGATTCGCCCAGCTGTCGCAGCAGGCGCGTCACCGTGCGCGGCGCCGCGCAGCGTTTGGGGAAAACCACAAACAGGCCGCGGCCGCGCCCCCGTGGTGAAAAAACATATTTAGTACTTGCGTAGTTGTCCAATGAGCACCCCCTGGATACGTATGCGTTCAGATTCAAAGATCATGGGCTCCATCTCGGAGTTGGCCGGTATCAGTTTGATGTATTTGCCATCGCGGCTGCGCTGAAAGCGTTTCAGCGTGGTTTCGCTTTCGTCGATCAGCGCCACCACAATATCGCCATTTTTTGCGGTTTCGCTGAAACGCACGATGGCGGTGTCGCCGTCCAGAATGCCGGCCTCGATCATCGAGTCGCCGCGCACTTGAATGGCGTAATGGTTGCCGCCGAAAAAATCGGTCAGGTCGAGATCGTCCTGCCCCGGTATCGCCTCAATCGGTTTGCCGGCGGCGATGCGTCCGAGCATGGGCAGGGTCGATTCCGGCCGGTAGGGATTGGTTTTCAGCAGGCGAATGCCGCGGTGCTCGCCGCGGCTGGCGTCGAGATAGCCGGCGTCGCGCAGCGCCTGCACATAACGGTGCGCCACGCCGCGCGAGCGGATGCCGATGCCGTCGGCGATTTCCTGCAGCTTTGGCGGCACGGTATGGATGGCGATATAGCGCTCGATAAAATCCAGCGCCTCGCGTTGTTTGTCGGTCAGCTCCACGGCGTTTTACAAATGTTCTCTATTTGTTCTCATTATAGAACATTGTAAAGCGGTTGCCGGGCGCATTGCAAGCAGAGAGTGCGGGGGAGCGGGCGATTATTCGCCGATGACGGTGACAATCACCCTGCGCTTGTGCGGCTGGGTGCGGTGCTCCCACAGATAAATACCTTGCCAGGTGCCAAGTTTGAGACGGCCTTTTTGCAAGGGCAGGGTGAGCGCATTCTGGGTGAGGATGGTGCGCACATGCGCCGGCATGTCGTCCGGGCCTTCGTCCTGATGCTTGAACATGGCGGCGCCGTCGGGAACCAGCTTGCGCATAAAGGTTTCCAGGTCGGTGCGCACGGTGGGGTCGGCGTTTTCGCACAGAATCAGCGAGGCGCTGGTGTGCTGGATGAAGATGTGCGCCACGCCGGAGCTGATGCCGGACTTGCCGACCGCCTGTTCGATTTGCTGGCTGATGTTATAGGTGTTGCGGCCGGTGGTGGAAAATTTCAGTTCTTGATGAAAAACCATGTGAACGTCCTGTTGGTGTTTGCTGAAAACAGAATGGCGTCGATTATGCCACGCCGGTCTATTGCAGGCACTGGTGAAAACCGCGGGCGGTCTGTTGCATCAGGTCGAACCACAGGTTTTCGCCGGCGGCCAGCTCCGAGCCCAGAATATCGATTCGCTGCACGCGGGTTTTGCCGGTGAGCGGGAAGTTGTTGAGTATGGCAGGTTTGTGGCGGCTGTCATACACAATGCAATTGGCGTGCTGCAGCTCAACCATGTGATGCAGTTTGCTCAGCTGACGCGCGCCCGACTGGCTGGCGTCGCTGTGTTTGATTGCGCCGGCAAGCTTCAGCCCGAAGCGATGCTCAAAATACTGGTAGGCGTCGTGAAAGGCGATGTAGTTTTTTTGCGGCAGCGCCAGACTGATTTCAATTTCAGCGGTTATCCCGGCGACGCGCGTCAGCGCATTGTCCAGGTTTTTTAAATAAAGCCGCCGGTTGGCCGGGTCGATGACGATCAGGGCGTCGGCAATCTGTTGCAGGATGAAGGCGGCATTGTCGGGCGACAGCCAGACATGCGGATCCAGCTGGTCCGACTCGCCATGCGCATGCAAACGCGCCGCCAGTTTCACCGGCAAGGCGGTTTGCAGAAGCGTCAGCTTGCGCGCTTTCGATGACTGTATCGCCTTGCCGAGGCCGGCTTCCAGTTGCGGGCCAACCCAGACAATCAAATCCGCCTTGGCGATCAACCGACGCTGTGACGGGCGCAGGCTGAAATGATGCGGGTCGGTGGCGCTGTTCAGCAACAGGGCGGGTTGGGCGACGCCGTGAGTAATGCTCGCCGCCAGTGAATGCAGCGGCTTGATGCTGACGGCGACTTGCGGCGCGGCGTGAGACAGGCCGGCGACAACAGAAAACAGTATGGCAATCAACAGGCGCATGATGGGTGAGGGCGGGTTGCAAAAAAATGTTATGTTATAATATAACATTATTAGCCCGTGCACGAGCCTGAACATGAAACCTTCCTGCCAGCACCACAGCTCGCCAAGTTGCGCCGCGCCGTCGTCACAACAGGTGGACGATTTCCTGGCGCAGGCCGAGCAATTATGCGCGCAGCGCAAGCAGCGTTTTACCGAACTGCGCCGCACCGTACTGGAGCTGGTGTGTCAGTATGACCAGCCGGTGGGCGCCTATGCGCTGCTGGATGACTTGCGCGACATGGGGCGCTCCGCCGCGCCGCCAACCGTGTACCGCGCGCTGAATTTTTTGCAGCAGCAGGGGCTGGTGCATCGCCTCGCCAACGACAATACCTACATCGCCTGCGCCCACCCGCAGCAGCGACATGCCGGCCTGTTTCTGGTGTGCCGCGCCTGTGGCGGCGCGCAGGAAGTGCACACCCGTCAGGTGGATAACGCCATTGCGCGCCAGGCGCGGCCGTTTGATTTTCAGGTGGAAAAAGCATCGGTGGAAGTGATTGGCCTGTGCGCCGGTTGCGCAGCCTCTGATAGCGGGAGCGGCGCCCGTGACTGACAGCGTGCTGCGCGCCGAAAACCTGTGCTATGTGAAAAAGGGCAAACACATTCTGCAGAATGTGAACATGGTTTTGCGCGAGTCAGAAATCGCCACCCTGATCGGGCCGAACGGCGCAGGCAAGACCACGCTGGTGCGGCTGCTGCTGGGGCTGGAGACGCCCACATCCGGCAGTATCATCCGCCAGCCGGGTTTGCGCATTGGCTATGTGCCGCAAAAAGTGGCGATACCCAACGCCTTGCCGCTTCGCGTCAGGGATTTTCTGGCGCTCAGCGGCATTACCGACAAAAAGCGTATTGCGGCAGTGTTGCGGGAAATGGATGTCGACAGCCTGAGCGAACAGGCGGTGCAACAGATTTCAGGCGGCGAGTTTCAGCGCGTGATGCTGGCGCGCGCGCTGTTGAACGAACCACAATTGCTGATTCTGGACGAGCCGGCGCAGGGGCTGGATGTAATTGGCCAGCAGGCGTTGTACGAAAAAATCTCGACTATCCGCGACCGGCATCACTGCGCGGTGCTGATGGTGTCACACGACCTGCATCTGGTGATGGCGGCGACCGATCAGGTGATTTGCCTGAACACGCATGTCTGCTGCACCGGGCACCCGGACGACATCAGCGCGCACCCGGAATACCTCAAGCTGTTCGGCGATGCGCTCGACGGCCTGGCGGTGTACGCGCATCATCACGATCACGAGCACGATGTGCATGGCAATATTGTGAAAGCCGATGGCGGCCATATTGCGCACGAGGACTGCCGCCATGACTGACAGTTTTGTATTTGATGATTTTGTGGTCACCGCCTTGCTTGCCGGCATCGGCGTGGCGCTGGCGGCCGGACCGCTGGGTTGTGTGGTGGTGTGGCGGCGCATGGCCTATTTTGGCGACACCCTGGCGCATGCAGCGCTGCTGGGCGTGGTGCTGGCGTTGTCGATGCAATGGCTGCCCGTAATCGGTGTGGTGGTGACAGGCGTGACGGTGACATCGCTTTTGTTCCTGCTGGAGCGCAACCGCGAGCTGTCGACCGATACCCTGCTCGGTATTCTGTCGCACAGCGCATTGGCTATTGGCATGCTGGCGATTGCGTTGTTGCAGTCGCGCTTGCCAACGATTGATGTGATGACGATTCTGTTTGGCGACATTCTGGCGGTAAGCCAGTCGGAATTGTGGACGCTGCTGACCGGCGCGCTGGTGGTGCTGGTGATATTCGGCGGTCTGTGGCGCAAGCTGGTGTCGTTGTCATGCAATGAAGATCTGGCGCGCGTCGATGGCGTTGCGGTTGCGCGCGTCAAATATATCTTCATGCTGCTGCTGGCGGTGGTGATTGCCTTCGCCATCAAGGTGGTGGGCGTGTTGCTGATTACCGCCCTGCTGATTGTGCCGGCCGCCTGCGCGCGTCTGTTTTCACGCTCGCCGCAACAGATGATGCTGCTCGCCACCCTGTTTGCCGTGCTGTCAGTATTGCTGGGTTTTGGCGCATCGCTGCAATGGGATTTGCCAACCGGGCCGGCCATTGTTGCAGCGGCCGCCTTGCTGTTTACTGTTAGTCGTCTGTTACAGCGTGAAGTTGTCTAGGGCCTGCTAGTATGTGTAGCTCAGTGTCAGATAGGCGTCATCACGACTGTATTTGAACAGCGGGTTGCTGGAGCTGTTATTGGTATGGCGCGCATACCCTTCCAGCGCCCAGTGTTTGTCAAGCCGGTATTGCAGTCGCAAGGCCAGCCGCGATCGGTCTTCAGTGCGTCCGGCGCTGGCGCCGATGGCGGGGTAGTCGCTTGCGCGATAGGCGGCATCCGCTTTTACAGTCAGCTTTTCGGTTAGCGGCTGTTTGATCATGACACGCACGGTATGACGCACAGGTGAAAAACTCTGTGTTGGCAAGTCGTCACGGTTGTTGGTTTCAAAGCGGTAACGCATATCAATGCGGGTGTCGCCGAATGATTTGCGGTATGCCGCGCGCAGGCGTTGCCGTGTTCCCGTCAGATAATCATACAGCACAGTGGATGAGTGTATCTTGTCGAACTGGTAGTCCAGCTTGATGCTGGAGTCGGAAGACAGTTTGTATTTTCCACTCAGGCTCAGGCGCGCGCTGGACTGGAAACGGTCTGGCCCAAGGTCGCTGCTGGAAACAGAAAACATGCCGCGGGTTTTCCAGTTAGCTAGCCGGGTTTTGTAAAACAGGCCTGCGCGAGCAATGGAAAAGTCGTCAGTGTTCAGGGTGGAATAGTTAATGTTGAAATAACTGACGCCAAAACCGATATTGGGGTTGTCAGCAATAAACGGCATCGAAACCGAAGCATAAATGCTGTTGAAGGTGTCGCCAACATTACTGGGCGAATTGTCGCTGGCGCGATTGACGTTGCTGTCGCGACCGTAGGAGAGTGTGGCCAGGCCATGTAAATGATCCAGCAGACTGGCGGGTTTTTCCGCGCCGCCTTCGGCTTGCAGGCGCGCAATCGCATTATCCGCATAACGACGCAGTGAAGCGTCAGCGGGTTTTACCCTGTCAAAATATCGTATTGCGGTTTTCAGCCTGTTTTGTTTGACGGCAATCAGGCCCAGGCTGTACATGCTGGATGAATAAAACTTCCCGTCTTGCGCCGCCTGCCTGAAATGCGCGGCGGCCGCGTTCAGCTTGCCGGTTTTGTATTCGGAAACAGCCAGGTTGTAGTACACGGCAGCGCGAGTGTCGCCATTCTGGATAGCTTGCTGGAACTGTTTGATTGCTTGCTGGTATTGCTGTTGTTCAAACAGGTCAATGCCATTGTCAAAGGCTGATGCGGCATGCAGGTTATGGCTCAGGCTTAGTTGGATTCCCAGGATAAATGCAAGCATCTGCAGCTTGCCGTGCGGACTTTTCATGCGGGCATGTTCCATTGTTGAGTCGCTTTATTATAATCCGGTAAACGCAAACATCCACCTCACCGTAAGGTGAAGTGGATGTTTGCGATGAAGTCCGTGTTCAGCTGTGTGGCATAGCGTATCCGGTCAGGATTGCTGTATGCAATTGCTATGCAGTCGGCTCGTTTCCTGCGCTGCCGCCGCCGGTAGTATCCGGGACATCAGGCGTCAGCGAATCATCCCCCTGGCTGTTGTCATCATCATTTTCATCTTCGCGGTCATCGTGGGCGTCATCCTGTGAGTCTTCGGCGGATTCGCGGTCTTCACTGGCCTCACTCTTGATGTCTTCCACATGCTCTTCCTGTCCGCTTTCACTGCTTTCCTCGTGATCATCATCACTGCTGTCGCTGCGATCGTCATCGCTGTCATCACTGGCGTCATTGTGATCGTCGTCATTGATGTCGCCGCTTTCATCTCGAATATCGTCGCTGTCGTTGTGATCATCATTGTCGTTAGCCTGATCACCCTGGCCATCATCATCGAGACTGTCGTCTTCATGAGCGCCATCGTGTTCATCATCAGTGCTGTCATCATCGTCATGACTGATGCTGTCGTCCCTGATGTCCGCCGGGCTGTCGTCAGACAAAGGCATGTCGGGCAGGGTGATTGCGCTGCCATCGGCATCGTCAATGACCTGGATGGTGATTTCGTCGATGTCTACCGCCAGCGCTGACGCGGGCAGGCCAAAGGCTGTAATAATGGCAAGGTGGATGAGTGATTTTTTCATGGCTTTCCTCCGTTCAGAATTCAGGTGTTTGTTGTCAGAATGGCGCTGGCGGGCGAGTGCGCGTCAGTAACATCCACCAGCAAGGTAAAGGTTCTGGACTGGCCGTTGATTTCCAGTTGCGAGCGCACAATGCCCTCGCCACTGTTGCGGGCGACCAGTGGAATAGAAAGCGTGTTTTTGCCGGCGCGCAATGCGGTATTCCACTTGAGCCGGGGAATGCTTTCATAACCTGCGATGCGCAGGTTATCCGGCAAAGACACGGTAATCGTTGCCTGGGCGACGTCTTCAGGGCTGTCAAACACGATATTGACTGTGCGCTGATCAGTCATTGACATGGTGATGCGGGACAGCGCCTCGTCACGGTTGCCTGTATTGAACAGGTTGGGTGCGAGCAATGCAGCAAACAGGCTGGCGGCGAAAGCCAGGCCGAAGCCGATGCTGGCGGCGCGGTGACGCGCCAGTTTCTGTTGTGTGGCAATCTGCTGCATGGCGCGTTGCATAACGCGTCCGGGCGCCTGTTGGACAGGCAAGCGCCGCAAGGTATTGCTGATGCGGCTGTCAATATCAGATTGTGTTGTGTATTTGCTGTTCATGTTACTGCGCCTCTTACCAGATAATACGCAAAACCTGTTGAAAAGGTTCCATTTATGCTTTGGCCAGATGGTTCTTCAGCGCGTCGCGCGCGCGGTGATGTCTGGATTTTGCGGTGCCTTTGGCGATGTGCAGCATTTCGCTGATTTCATCAAAGGTAAAGCCTTCGATATCATGCAGTACGATAACGGCGCGATGATCGTCGCTCAGGCAGGCAAGCGCGCGGTCGATTCGTTCAGCGGACAGGTCAAACTCGGTGGCGGCTTCAGGGGTTGACTGAATGGTTTCGGGCGTCGCCAGTTCGTTGTCAATATCGGTGTCGGTCGTATTCAGATGGCGCCCCTGTTTGCGCATGTAATCAACATACTGGTTAAACAGTGACCGCATTAAATAGGGTTTCGGGTCGTCCAGGGCATACAGTTTTTGCGTCTGGTTGAACAGTTTGACCAGTAGATCCTGGGTAATGTCTTCAGCGTCATGTGGCGTATGGCTTAACCGGTACGCCATCGAATAGAGCTGGTCGACGTACGGCCGGATGAATTGCTCATACTTTTTGCGGGCGTTCCTGTCGGAAAGAAACAGCATTCACGCCGCCCTTGGCAAGGAATGTTTAATGCATAAAGTCTGATATGTTGTTGAACCGGGTGATGGCAATATCCTGCAGCAGGCGCAGGCCTCCGGGTTTGCCAATATAATAACCCTGTAATTCATCACAGCCCATTTCAGTGAGCATTTTTGCTTGCTGCGCATCTTCCACCCCTTCTGCTACCGTGGTGACATTCAGGTCTTTCGCCAGATTGATCAGGTTGCTGACAAGTATATGCATTGTATAGTCTTCACAGATGTTTTTGACAAAACTTTTGTCGATTTTAATTGTACTGACAGGCAGGGTGCAGATGTGATCCAGCGGTGAATAACGGGTGCCAAAGTCATCAAGGCTGAAACTTGCGCCCAGGCGGCTCAGGGTGTCGCAGAAGGTTTTGATTTTCCGCGGGTCGCGTGGGCAGTTGTTTTCGGTAATTTCAAATTCAAAATCCGCCGGCTCCAGCCCCTTGTCTGTGCAGATTTCATACAGCTTCTGAGCGTGATACAGGCTTTCACATTCCTGCAGGGACAGATTAATTGACAGCCTGCTGTGCGGGTTGATGTGTTGGCGCATCCAGATCAAGTCATCACAGGCCTGATTGAATACCCACAGGCTGATATTGAACATCAGGTCGTTTTTTTCCGCCAGCGGCAGAAACATTTCAGGGTACAGCAGGCCGACACCGGGCCGCTGCCAGCGCACAAGCGTCTCAAAAATGGTGAGATGGCCGCTGGCGCAATGGTAGCGGGGCTGATAGTGCAGCCGCAATTCACCGGTTTTGATCCCCTTTAGCAGGCTGCGCAGAAAACGGTCTTCAGAGAGTGAAGGGTTGTGGTGGTCTGGCTGGTCGACTACGCCCATAGTCATTCTCCTGCAGAGATTGTAACCGGATGGGAAGGCAGAGATAAAAATTTCCCCGCTTGTTATGAAAGACACGGATTGCTGCGAGGAAAGGTTCCATGTTAAGCCGGATATTGCACAAGGACATGGCGCATATGGGAACATGAAATCCAGCTTAAGCATCGTGCTCAAACATGCCCGGCGCACATCTGCCTGGCATCTGTGAACAACATCCAGGTTAGGTGGCAGTCAGGTGAGCAAGTTCGGCAATGGCGTCGCCAACAGCCTGTTGCGCCAGGGTGGCGATTTCATTACGCGTTTTGTTGGTTGTGTCGATGGGGGCAAGCAGGCGGATGCGCGCCTCGATTGTTTTTGCTCGCAGCATGCGTGAGAAGGATTGCGCCATCGTGGTGTTGCCAACAAACAGCACGGCGGGGTGGTTGAGCTGGCCACTCTGGTCTGGCGGCGGATAAATGATGGCGACAGGCTGCACCGGCCGGCCGGCGTCAATGGCGCATTGCATCAGGCGGCTGTGAAACTTGCGAATATGACCGTCAGTGGTGGCGCCTTCGGGGAACAGGCAAACGTTCTCGTCATTTTGCAGTGCAAGCTGCATGCGCCGGTTGGCCTCTGCCGTTGTTTGGTGGTTGCCGCGTTCAATATAGAGTGTGCCGGCGCGGGTGGCGAGCCAGCCGATCAGCGGCCAGCGCCGTACTTCGGCCTTGGACAAAAAACGCAATGGCAGGCATGCGCCCAGCGCGGTGATGTCAAACCAGGAAATGTGGTTGGCGACATACAGCGCCGCCTGATCCGGCGGCTGGCCTTCAATCCGCAGCTTGACCCCCAGCGCGCGCGCAACCCAGCGGTGCCAGGCGCAGGTAATCCGGCTGGTCATGCTGTGGCGCGGCATGTTGCCGTGATGGATAAGCGGCGTAAGCACAATGCCACACAGCAACACCGCGGTAAAAAACAGACTGCGCCAGATAACCCGGATAATCGTCATCAATCAAAACGCATCGACAGGTCAATGGCGTGAACGTGTTTGGTAATCGCGCCGGTGGAAATATAATCGACGCCAGTTTCGGCAATCACGGCGATGTTGTCGAGCGATATGTTGCCGGATGCTTCCAGTTGCTTGCCGTCGGCATTGAGCGCCACGGCCTGTTGCAGCATTTCGGGCGGAAAGTTGTCCAGCAGGATGCGGTCGGCATCGGTTTGCAGCGCCTGCTCCAGTTGCTGCATGTTTTCCACTTCGACCTCGACAAACATATCCGGGTTGCGGAAACGCGCCGCCTCCACCGCTGCGGCAATGCCGTTGCAGGCGGCGATGTGGTTTTCCTTTATCAATACCGCATCGAACAGGCCGATGCGATGGTTTTCGCAACCGCCGCAGGCAACCGCATATTTCTGCGCCAGCCGCAGGCCGGGAATGGTTTTGCGGGTGTCGAGTATTCTGGTTTTGGTGTGCGCCACCGCGTCAGCATATCGCCGGGCGAGCGTGGCGGCGCCGGAAAGCGTCTGGACAAAGTTCAGCGCGGTGCGCTCGCCGGTGAGTAGGCTGCGCGCCGGGCCGCTGAGGCTGCAGATGATGTCGCCGGCCTTGAGCAAATCGCCGTCCTGTGCGCTCCATTCGATAAAGATTTCTTCATCCAGCTGGCGAAACACTTCCTCGAACCAGTCCATGCCGCAGAAGACGCAATCCTGCCGGGTGATGACGGTTGCCAGCGCGATGCTGTCAGCGTCAATCAGCTCGGCGGTGACATCGCCTGCGCCAACGTCTTCCATCAGGGCGGTGTGCACCGATTCTTCAATCGTGCTTTGCGGAACCTGAATCACGGTGCTTACAGAGCCTTGCTGAGAATTTTGGACTTGCGCTGAAAATTGTACATTTGCTGGCGGTCAACCGGCAGCGTATCGAAATCGGTTTCGGCAAAGCCGCGTTCGATAAACCAGTGCATGGTTTGTGTGGTCAGGGTGAACAGTTTTTCAATATGCTGCTTGCGTGACTGCCATTCGATGTGCTGCAGCAGGTCATCACCACGCCCCTGTTGCTGGTAATCAGGGTGCACGGCCAGGCAGGCGAGTTCGGCCACCGCTTCTTCCGGATAGGTAAACAGCGCGGCGCAGGCGATAATCATGCCATCGCGTTCAATTACGGTGAATTTGTTGATGTCCAGCTCCAGTAATTCACGAGAGCGTTTTACCAGCACGCCCTGCTGTTCCAGCGGTTCGATTAATTCCATGATGCCGCCGATGTCGTCGATGCTGGCGTGACGCAGGTCTTCGTAATTATCGGCGGTGACCAGGGTGCCGACGCCATCGCGGGTGTACAGTTCCAGCAGCAGCGCGCCGTCGATGTTACGGCTGATCAAATGCGCGCGCTTGACGCCGCCGCGGCAGGCCTGCGCTGCATTGTTCAGATGCAATTGCGTTTCGTCATCACCGTGGTGGCTTTGTTGCCATTGTTGCGCCTGTGGCAGATTGAGCTGTTGCAGCAGCTTGCCGTCGCTGTCCAGCACACCGTTGCTTTCCATGATGAAAATCAGCTTGTCGGCTTTCAGCGCCATCGCTACCTCGGTGGCGACATCTTCGGCGCGCAGGTTGAAAATCTCGCCGGTGGGGGAATAGCCGATCGGTGAAATCAGCACCAGCGCGTTTTGCTGCAACTGTTCTTCAATGGCGGCGGCGTTGACGTTGCGCACGTTGCCGGTCTGGCAATAATCCACGCCGTTGTGCACGCCATAGGGTTGCGCGGTGACAAAGTTGCCGCAAATCACTTTCAGCGCTGCGCCCGCCATCGGTGTATTGTGCAGGCCCATCGACAGTTGCGCCTCGATGCGCATGCGGGTCTGGCCGACCGCCTGCTCCACGCCGGGCAGCGCTTTGGCGGTGGTGATGCGCGAGCCGGCGACAAAATCGGACTGGATGCCCAGTGTGCTGAGCTGGCGCTCAATCTGCGGGCGCGCGCCGTGCACCAGCACCAGCTTCACCCCAAGGCTGTTGAGCAGGGCGATGTCGTGAATCAGGTGGGCGAAGCCCTCGTGCTCCACCGCTTCGCCGCCAAACAGAATGACAAAGGTGCGGCCACGGTGCGCGTGAATATAGGGCGCGGAACTGCGAAACCAGTCGACATGCGCCTGTTGGCTGGTGGTGTTTGACGATTTTTGTTGCGCAGTTTTTGACTTATCCGGGGTTTTTTTCACTGATTGTCGTTCCTGATTGGCAGTCTAGATTGTAATATACGCCTTCCTTGTAATATAGATGAGTTTCCCAATCAGCAGGCTATCCCATGGCAGATAAAAAACGCAAATATTCCTCGATTATTGTTGACGGTGTCCAGCAGGCGCCCAGCCGCGCCATGTTGCATGCCGTGGGATTCAGCGACGACGATTTCAACAAGCCGCAGGTTGGCATCGCCTCCACCTGGAGCATGGTGACGCCGTGCAACATGCACATCAATCTGCTGGCCGAGGACGCCGCCCAGGGCGCCAACGAGGCGGGCGGCAAGGGCGTGATTTTCAACACCATCACGGTGTCGGACGGCATTTCCATGGGCACGCCGGGCATGCGTTATTCACTGGTGTCGCGCGAGGTGATTGCTGATTCGATTGAAACCGTTGTCGGCGCCCAGGGCTTCGACGGCGTGGTCGCCATCGGCGGTTGCGACAAGAACATGCCGGGTTGCATGATGGCGCTGGCGCGGCTCAACCGGCCTTCCATTTTTGTTTACGGCGGCACCATCAAACCGGGCGCCAAGCACCGCGATATCGTTTCAGTGTTCGAAGCGGTCGGCGGCGTCGCCGCTGGCAAGGTCAGCGAGGAAGAACTCAGTGAAGTCGAACACACGGCGATTCCCGGTCCCGGCTCCTGCGGCGGCATGTACACCGCCAACACCATGGCCTCAGCCATTGAAGCGCTGGGCATGAGCCTGCCCAATAGCTCGGCGCAGGAGGCGGTGTCCGACGCCAAGAAAAACGACTGTCACCGCGCCGGCGAAGCTGTGCTGAAGCTGATTGAAAACGACATCAAACCCAGCGACATCATGACGCGGGAAGCGTTTGAGAATGCGATTACGGTGGTGATTGCGCTCGGCGGCTCCACCAACGCGGTGCTGCATCTGCTGGCGATGGCGCACACCGCCGGCGTCAAGCTGGAGCTGGATGATTTCACCCGCATCGGCGCCAATGTGCCGGTGCTGGCGGATGTGAAACCCAGCGGCAAATATTTAATGTCGGAGCTGATCGCCATCGGCGGCATTCAGCCGCTGATGAAAACCCTGCTTGGCGCCGGATTGCTGCACGGCGATTGCATGACCGTCACCGGCAAGACCCTGGCGGAGAATCTGGCCAATGTCGAACCCTATCCCGAAGGTCAGGACATCATCCGCCCGCTGGACAACCCGATTAAGAAAGACAGCCATCTGGTGATTTTGTACGGCAACCTCGCGCCCACTGGCGCGGTGGCCAAAATCACCGGCAAGGAAGGTTTGCGTTTCACCGGCAATGCGCGCGTGTTTGAATCGGAAGAAGCCGCGCTCGACGCCATCCTCGATGGTACGGTCGTGAAAGACGACGTGGTGGTGATTCGCCACGAAGGCCCGGTCGGCGGCCCCGGCATGCGCGAAATGCTGAGTCCCACCGGCGCGATTATGGGCAAGGGGCTGGGCGAGGATGTGGCGCTGATTACCGATGGCCGCTTCTCCGGCGGCAGTCACGGTTTTGTGGTGGGGCATGTTACGCCTGAAGCGGCGGTTGGCGGCCCGATTGCGGTGGTGCAGACCGGCGACAGCATCACCATCGACGCTGAAAACAAAACCATATCGCTCAACATTCCACAGGATGAACTGGATGCGCGTCTGGCGCAGTGGAAGCCTCCCGCCGCAAAAGAAAGCCGCGGTGTGCTGGCCAAGTTCGCCAAACTGGTCAGTTCGGCGTCGGAAGGCGCGGTGACCGACAAGTTCTGATTCGCCACGATGCGTATGCATGCGCGACAGGCGCCGGGGCAAGATCAAGCTGTCATCCGGCCTGCGTGTGTGGGCTGAATAATGTGGCTTGCGGGGCTATACTCTGTTCAACCCCTTACACGGAGTGTGCCATGAAACGTCTGCGTTTGCTTTTCCCGCTAGTGTTGCTGTTTGCAGCCTCTCGCGCCAGCGCGCTCGGCATGTATTTTGAGGGAGGCTTGTACTTTGGCGGCGATGATCTGGTCAGGGTAACCTTCACCGATGGCAGTTCGGAACCCATCCAGGCGGGCCGTTTGTTCAGTCTGGCCATCGGTGTGACGGAGCAAATCAGTTACAACGTCCAGGGCAGGGTGTCGCTTGGTTACAAATACGACTTCATCAAGGCGGACAATGGCACGGTTTCTTTTTCCCGCATGCCGCTGGATATTCTCGCCATGTACTACAAGCGCCAGTGGATGTTTGGAGGTGGCCTGACCTTCCATCTTTCACCCGAGGTTGAAGTGGATGTCACGCCTTCGACCGCAGGGCCGCCAGCTTATGACGACGCATACGGACTGGTGCTGGCGTTCGATTACAATACCTATGGATATTATCAACGCGACTGGTATCTTGGCGGTCGCGTGACGCTCATCAATTACAAAAACACCACCGGTTCCTTCAGCGGCAACAGCGTGGGGGTCGTGTTTGGCTATATGTTCTAGCCCGGTGTTTGCGCACAAACATGCAACCCTGTTATTTTTGCGATTCCATGATTGGCGGCCCTGTCGCGCGGAAACCGGTAGCGGGGGTTCACTGCGCCCGGTTTTTTGATATATTAGTCAGCACCTTTCAAAACCATTGACATGGAGGTTCCATGAAAAAGCTTGCGACCCTGTTATTGTTTCCCCTGATTCTCCTCTCGGCGCGTTCTTACGCCGCCGGTGTGTATTTTGAAGGCGGCGTACATCTTGGTGGCGACACCCTGGTCGAAGTGGCATTTACCGATGGCAGTACAGAAAAGATCAAGGCGGGCCAGTTATTGAGTCTGGCGATTGGCTGGCATATGGCTGTCACGGAAACAATGAATGCGCGGGTTTCGCTTGGTTACAAGGAGGATTCCATTTCCGCACAGAACGGCGATGTAACTTTTTCCAGGGTTCCTCTGGACTTCCTGTTGTTTACGCAAAATGGTTCATGGATGCTGGGCGGTGGTGTTACCTATCACCAGTCACCAAAGTTTAATGCCGATGCGGCGTCGATAGGTTTGCTGGGAACAGCCAAGCTGGATAACGCATTGGGTTTTGTGCTGGCTGCGGATTACGATACGCACGGTATGTTTGATCATTCCTGGTATATTGGCGGGCGTATTACGATTATTGATTACGAAAACCAGTTTGGCTCTGTCAGTGGTAACAGCATTGGTGTAGTGGTTGGTTATCTGTTTTAGAGTCATGGGCTGATGCCGGGCTGTCTGACAGCCTGCCTCAGAACGGATCCGGGTAGCAAAAGCGTTTTATCAAACGCTGCAGGGTATCCACATAAGGATTAATCGTCGCCAGCTCCAGATATTCATCCGGCTGATGCGCCTGCGCGATATTGCCGGGGCCGAGTACAATCGTATCGATGCCCATCGCGTTATAGAACGGCGCCTCCGTGCCAAAGGCGACCGCCTGTGATTCGCTGGCGGTGTGTTTTTCCACAAATTTCACCAGTTCGCTGCTGGCGGGTGTTTCCATGGCGTCAATACCGTCGAACAGCGGCGTGATTTCCAGCTTCACCGCATCTTTTTCCAGCAATGCCTGCAAACGCTGTTGCAACTGTTGGGTCAGTTCCGCAATGCTGATGCCGGGAACCGGGCGAATGTCAATTTGCAGTTCACACTGGCCACAAATACGGTTGGGATTGTCACCGCCATGTATATGACCGAAGTTGAGCGTGGTAACCGGCACTTCAAACAACGGATTGTGATGTTGCTGTTGCAACTGTTGCCGCCATTGCAGCAAATTACTCATCACACGGTGCATGGCTTCCATCGCATTGACGCCATAGGCCGGGTTGCTGGAATGCCCGGACTGACCGGTCAGGCGGATGCTTTGCATCATGATGCCCTTATGCATGCGCACCGGTTTCAGCCCGGTGGGTTCACCGATAACCGCATAACGCACATTGCCCAACCCGCGCCGGGCGATGGCCTTGGCGCCATCCATGCTGGTTTCCTCATCGCTGGTGGCGAGCACAATCAGCGGTTGTTGCAGTTTGTTGAGATCGAGCTCGCGTATTGCTTCCAGCACCAGTGCGAAAAATGATTTCATGTCGGCGATGCCGAGCCCATAAAACCGGTTGTCCGCCTCTGTCAGTTTGAACGGATCATGTTGCCAGCGGCCGGCGTCGAACGGCACCGTGTCGGTGTGCCCGGCCAGCACCAGACCTGCATCACCCTTGCCGCGGCTGGCGATGAGGTTGTATTTGCCACCGGCATCATCAACCGTCTGGATTTCGCAGGCAAAGCCGAGCGCATCAAACCATTCGGACAGCATATCGATAACCGCCCGGTTGCTCTGGTCAATAGCCGGGTCGGTGCAGCTCACAGACGGCGTGCTGATGAGCCGGGACAGCAGGTTCGGGAGTGTGTCGGGCATGGGGTAAGGATATAGCGGACGGGCGAGGTTAACCAGTGGTTTTTTTATTACGAGGAGCGCAGCGACGTGGTAATCAAGAAGCGGAAATAAACAGATGTGAACATACTATAAGGCTAATAGGTGGCTCTCCCTCTGTCGCTTGCCGAAAATTTCCCGAACCCAGGGTCAAAATGCCAGGGAAGGCATTTTGAGTTCAGTTCGCAGGGAGGCGAATCTGAACGACCCGGAAGTGGAGTGATGAAATATCATTAAAAATAGACAAGTTATTCTGCCCCTGAAAATTTTCGGGAACCCGCACGTTTTTTGTGCGGGCAAGCGAGTGAGGGCAGCCTTTTTTTGCCTTCTTTTTTGTGGCTGTAGACAAAAAAGAAGGTCGCCGTCAAGGCGAAACCAGGAATATCAACAAACAGATCAACTTGTCACAAGCTCACCAACTTCCACAGCTTGCTTCACGATATCCCATCGTTTGATTCGTTAACGCTACATCCCTGTAGTGCTGCCGCTACGTCGCTGTACTCCTCACGATGACGTAAAAGATAAATTCAGTCGCCATTATTGCACGGCACACAATGACAAGAATGCAGTAGATGTGATAAATGCAGGCCCGTGTTATATAGTAACGTTACCATGCCTGCCAATGACCCCATCATACCCGCCGCACTGCTGGAACAGGTTCCTGATACGCTTCACGCCAGTGTGAAAATTCACTGGCAGCATTGGCGCGATGCCTGTGAACAACAGCAGATAGCCAGTGATGATGTGGAGCTGTCTGTGCTGGGCAGGCTGTGGGCGTGCAGTGAGTTTGTTGCGCGCCAGTGCGCGCGTTTCCCGGAGTTTGCCAAAACCGTATTGCGGGAATTGCCAGGTGGCTTGCCCGCGGTGGATTATCGGCAGGCGCTTTTCGGTTTGCTGGAGAGCGCTGACTCGAATGATGACTTGCGGCGCTGCCTGCGCATTTACCGTAACCAGCAGATGTTGCGCATCGCAATGCATGACTTGTATGGCGTGACGGCGATTGAGGATTTGCTTCAGCATCAAAGCGATCTGGCCAGCGTTATCGTGGACTTGACCGCGCAATATTTGCACCGGAATCTGGTGCGAGAGCTGGGCGCGCCGCGCAATGCTGAGGGAGAGGAGCAGCAATTGCTGGTGCTGGCGATGGGCAAGCTGGGCGGTGGCGAACTCAATTTTTCCTC
>JALWPK010000188.1 GCA_026995045.1 Gammaproteobacteria bacterium
CGCCAGCATCGGGCACAGCCCGAGCAGCTGCACCAGGGCGACATTGTTGGTCCACAGGCCGTTTTTGGTAATGCTGGTTTCGCCGGTCATGCGGGTTCCTGCCTGTCAGTCTTGAATAAATCGTCGCGGTGTTGTTCAAAGTATACCAGAGCCGAGCGCACCGCTTTTACCACTGCGCGCGGGGATATGGTGGCGCCGGTGAACTGGTCAAACACGCCGCCGTCGCGTTTCACTTTCCACTTTTTCTTGCCCGGATTAGTCAGTGATTTGCCGTTGAAGCTGTAAATCCAGTCCGAGCGGTTGGACTCGATGGCGTCGCCCAGGCCGGGAGTTTCGCGATGTTCGGTAATGCGCACGCCGGCGATGCGGCCGTCGGCGTAAATGCCCACCAGCAGATAAATCGAACCGTTATAGCCGTTGGGCGCCACGGCGGGCAGCACCACGCCCACCGGCTTGCCTTTCAGGGTGGCGATGTAGGCGGTGTCGTCCTGTTTCAGTCCCAGCAGCGGGTCGGCGGCGATGGTGATTTTGTCGCGCAGCAGGTCGTTGTCATAGCGCTCCGGCGGCATGATGGTGTTGAGACGCTGCAACAGAATACGCTTGTGGTTGATTTCAATCTGCTCGGCGGTGCTGTCATAGGTGAGGCCGACTATCGCCGCGCCGACAGTGGCGAACAGCATCAGCAGCAAGGCGGTCGTGGTGACTTGTTTGTGCAGGTTCATTTAGCTGTCTTGTCTGCCGAAGGTTTTCGGTTTGGTGTAATAGTCGATGATGGGCGCGGCCATATTCATCAGCACCACGGCAAAGGCGATGCCGTCCGGGTAACCGCCCCAGGTGCGAATCACATAGGTGAGCGCGCCGATGCCCGCGCCGTAAATCCAGCGCCCGCGCGGCGTGGTGCTGGCGCTGACCGGATCGGTGGCGATAAAGAACGCCGCCAGCATGGTTCCGCCGCTGAGCAGGTGAAACAGGGTGGAGCTGTAGGTGGCGTAATCCACCACCGCCATGATGTTGGCGATGAAACCCAGCGTCAGCAACATGGCGGTGGGGATGCGCCAGTCAGCCACTTTCTGTTTCACCAGCCAGACGCCGCCGGCCAGGAACGCCAGGTTGATCCATTGCCAGCCGACACCGGAAAGGCTGCCAAACAGCGGGCCGTATTGCGCGCTGCCGCGGGTGGAGTCGATATCGATTTCCAGCCCGAGCTGGGTTTTCAGCGTATCGATCGGCGTCGCCATGGTCACCGCGTCAATCGCGCTGGCGTCAGCGCCGCCAAACATGATGCGCAGGGTGTCGCCCAGACTCAGCCAGCTGTCGGCGACGCCGAGCGGCGGCGTCCAGTAGGTCATTTCGCGCGGGAAGGATGTCATCACCACGATGTAACCCACCATCGCCGGGTTGAACAGGTTAAAGCCGAGGCCGCCATAGAGTTGCTTGGCCACCACGATGGCAAACACCGAGGCGATGGTGGTTAGCCACCACGGCGCCAGCGGCGGCAGCGCAAGCGCCAGTAACACTGCAGTCACCAGCGCGCTGAGATCGAACAGGGTGGTTTTCACCGGACGATGGCGCAGCGTCAGCATCGCCGCTTCACAGACGATGCATACGCTAGAGGCAATTATAATGTTGGCCAGCACACCCCAGCCGAAATAATAAATCGCAAGCAGCGCGCCGGGCAGCAAGGCGAGCAACACCTTGCGCATCACATCCTGCACCTGCAGGTCGACGGTAATATGCGGTGATACCGATTGCTGGAACTGCATTATGCGACACCCTTGTCGTCGTTCTCGACGCCGGCCGCCTGCTGGTTATGCTGCTGGCGGCGCTTGTCGACCGCGGCAATCAGCGCGGCCTGTTCCGCCGTGAGGTTGTCGGTGTTTTTGGGTTCGAGCTTGCGCTGCTGTTTTTTCGCCTGCACCCTGGCCAGCGCCGCGGCGATGGCGTCCTGTTTGGGGTCTGCCTTGCCATCATTGCCGGCCTGTTTTTTCTTCAGCGCTTCGCGTTTCTTGCGCATGCGCTCTTCGCGTTCCTGCTGCTGTTTCAACAGGCGCGCTTCGCGCCGTTCGTGACGCTGGCGCGCGCGGTCGGCTTTCTTGCGTTCTTCTTCCTTGGCCCAGATTTCGGATTTGGCGAAACGGTAATACTGCACCAGCGGTATATTGCTGGGGCACACGTAGGAACAGCAACCGCATTCGATACAGTCGAACAAATCGTGCTCCAGCAGGCGCTCCATGTTCTGGCTGCTGGCGTACCAGTAAAGTTGCTGCGGCAACAACCGCGCCGGGCACACATCGACGCACAATGCGCAGCGGATGCAGGGGCTGTGCTGCACCTGGTCAGCCGGGTGGGTTTCGCCCTGTGCGGTGACCAGCAAACAGTTGGTAGCCTTGATCACAGGCAGGTCGTCGCTGGGCACGGTGAAGCCCATCATGGGACCGCCGATAATCAGCTGGTGGACATCATCATTGTAACCGCCGGCGGCGGCAGTGCATTCGCAGATCGGCGCGCCGATCAGCGCTTCCATGTTTTGCGGTTGCTTCACGCCATGGCCGGTGACGGTGACGATGCGTGAAATCAATGGTTCATCCTTGAAGATGGCGTTGTAAATGGCATAGGCGGTGCCGACATTGTGCACCAGAATATCGATGTCGGCGGGGAGGCCGTTGATGGGCACTTCCTTGCCAGTGATCACCTTGATAAGCTGTTTTTCACCGCCGCTGGGGTATTTGGTGGGCACCGCCTGCACGCGAAAATAGCCGGTGCCGTCTTCGTCGACCGCCGCCTGCATGGCGGCGATGGCTTCAGGCTTGTTGTCTTCAATTGCGATGATGCATTCACGCGCCTTGATGATGTGGCCGATGATGTCTGCGCCGGTGAGTACTTCCATCGCGCGCTCGCGCATCAACATGTCGTCGCAGGTGATATAGGGCTCGCATTCCACGCCGTTGATAATCAGCGTAGCGATATCCATTTCGGTTTGCTTCACCGCCGAGGGAAAGGCTGCGCCGCCGAGGCCGACGATGCCGGCGTCGCGCACGATGTTGCGCAGGCTGTGCGAGTTCATGTGATGAAAGTCTTCACCCACCGGTTTGCGTTCCACCCATTCATCGCTGTGGTCGTTTTCGATGACGATGCACTGCGCCGGCAAACCGGAGGGATGGGGAACCGGATAGTCGCCGATGTCGGTGATCACGCCCGACACCGGCGCGTGTATCGCGGCGCTGATGACATGTTTGGGGCGCGCCAGCATCTGGCCTTTCAATACGCGCTCACCTGCCGACACCAGCACCTCGCCAGCCTTGCCGATGTGTTGCAACACGGGTATCACCAGTCTGTCCGGCGCAGGCAGGCTGGCGATGGGCCTGTCAGTAGACATGGCCTTGTGCCCGGGCAGGTGCAGACCGCCGTCGAACGGGTAGATGACTTCGTCGTCGAGTAAATCGGCTTTCATCGTTTTTTATGTTCGCTTCAGATCCGGGTGTCTCAGGCGGCTTCTGGTGGTTTGGGCGCGGCATGTTCATCTTCGGGCGGGCGCCATTTCCAGGTTTCTATCGTGGTTTCTACCGGCTTGATGTGAATGCAGTCCACCGGGCAGGGCGGGATGCACAGGTCACAGCCGGTGCATTCGCTTTCCACCACGGTGTGCATCTGCTTGGCGGCGCCGATGATGGCGTCCACTGGGCAGGCCTGAATGCAAAGCGTGCAGCCGATGCAGGTTTGCTCATCAATATACACCACTGTTTTCTGGTCTTTTTCCTCGCCGTGTTCGGCGTTCAGCGGCTTGGGCTCGACGCCGAGCAAATCCGCCAGTTGCACAATCACCGCCTCACCGCCGGGCGGGCACTGGTTGATGTCGGCTTCGCCCTTGGCGATGGCTTCGGCATAGGGTCGGCAGCCCGGGAAAGTGCACTGGCCGCACTGTGTCTGCGGGAGGATGGCGTCAATCTGGTCAACCAGCGGATTACCCTCGACGCGGAACCTGATTGCCGAGTAACCCAGCACAATGCCGAAAACGGCCGCGATAATCGCCAGAGTGATAACAACAGTGAGCATGCAGTGTGCGCGTCCCTACAGTTTGATCAGACCGGCAAAGCCCATGAACGCCAGCGACATGATGCCGGCGGTAATCAGCGCAATGGACGAGCCCTGAAACGCTTCCGGCACATCCGCCACCGCGATGCGTTCACGCAGGCCGGAAAATAGAATCAGCACCAGCGAAAATCCCACCGCCGCACCAAAACCGTAAAACAGTGACTGCATGAAACCGTGCTGCTCCTGCACATTCAGCAGCGCCACGCCGAGCACCGCGCAGTTGGTGGTGATCAGCGGCAGAAAAATGCCCAGCACTTTATACAGAAGCGGACTGGTTTTGTGCACCACCATTTCAGTGAACTGCACCACCACCGCAATCACCAGAATAAACATGATGGTGCGCATGAACTCGATGCCCAGCGGCGCAAGAATGTATTCGTTCACCAGATAGGAGCTGACCGACGACAGCGTCAGCACAAAGGTGGTCGCCAGCGCCATGCCAATCGCCGTTTCCAGCTTGCGCGACACGCCCATGAACGGGCACAGGCCAAGAAACTTCACCAGCACGAAGTTGTTGACCAGCACGGTACTGAGCAAAATGAGGGCGTATTCAGTCATGTTTCACTGGGATTGATAGGTGGCGATAGTCTAACAGATTGTTATGCAAGGAAAATGTCAGCGATTGTGGTGTTAATCGGGTTTTTGATGTGGCTCAAAATCATAGAGGCTTGTCAAAAGAGTGGTGAATATGTGAATATGCGCGCCATCAGTTAATAAATCATCTTTTACTTGTCTTCTACATGGAGGTATATCATGAAAAAAATCATTGCCTTAACTCTTTCTCTTCTCCTTGCATCGCCCGTCTTGGTTCAGGCTGAATCAAGGGGTTTTGTCAATCTTGGCATCGGCAGCAGCAAAGACAAAGTTTTGGATGAAACGGCTACCAGCCTGAGAGCCGGTGTGGGCACAACAGTTATGCAAAATTTGACTGTGGAAGCCGAGTTTGTCTACCTGGGCACTCTGGATTTCGGTACAGTGGAGCTATCCCAATCAGGCGGCAGTGTCAGTATATCGCCGTTTATTAATGTCGGTGACAACGCGACCGTATTCCTGAAACTTGGATTGCTGTTCTGGCGAATCGAACTTAGCTCAGGCAGCGCCTCTGTTGATAACACCGGCACTGATGCTTTCGGCGGTATTGGCATGAGTATTGGCATTAATGACAAAACCAGCCTTGTTGTTGAATATGATGCCTACACAGTAGCCGATGGTGATGTCAACCTGATTACAGTCGGTGGTCGTTTCGCATTCGATTAATTTAGACAGGCCAAGCCTTGCTGACCGGATAACTTTTCTGGTTATTTAACTTTCATCCCCGGCTCTGCGCCATCGTCGGGGCTGAGGATGAACAAATCCTTGCCGCCCGGTCCGGCGGCCAGCACCATGCCTTCGGAAACGCCGAAGCGCATTTTGCGGGGGGCGAGGTTGGCGACCATCACGGTGAGGCGGCCTTCCAGGTCTTCCGGGGCATAGGCCGATTTAATGCCGGCGAACACGTTTTTGCTGACGCCGCCGAGGTCGAGGGTGAGTTGCAATAACTTGTCCGCGCCTTCGACGTGCTGCGCCCTGGCGATGCGCGCCACGCGCAGGTCGATTTTGGCGAAATCGTCGAAGCTGATTTCAGCGGCGATGGGGTCGTCGGCCAGCGGACCGGTGACGGTTTCGGCATCGGCGGCTTGCTGAAGGTTTTCTTTTGAGGCGTCGGTCATGGCGTCTATATTCTCTTTTTCGATGCGCGTCATCAGCGGTTTGAATTTGTTGATGCGGTGGCCCAGCAGGGGTTGATCCAGTGTGCGCCAGTCCAGCGTGGTGTTGAGAAAGGCTTCCGATTTTTCCGCCGTCGCCGGCAGTATCGGCTTCAGGTAAGTCATCAGCACGCGGAACAGGTTGATGCCCTGGGTGCAGATGGCCTGCACCTCGGCTTCACGCCCGGCTTCCTTGGCCAGCACCCAGGGTTTGTTTTCGTCGATGTACACATTGGCGCGGTCGGCCAGCGCCATGATTTCGCGCACCGCCTTGTTGTATTCGCGGGCTTCAAAATGTGCGGCGATGGCGTCACCGGCTGCAACCAGTTCGTTGTAAAGGGCCTTGTCCGGCAGCGCATCCGACAGGGTGTTGTCAAACTTTTTGTTGATAAAACCGGCGCAGCGGCTGGCGATGTTGACAACCTTGCCCACCAGGTCGGAATTGACCCGTTGCATGAAATCGTCCAGGTTCAGATCGATGTCATCCACGCCTGAGGACAGTTTGGCGGCGTAGTAATAACGCAGGTATTCCGGGTCGAGATACTCCAGATAGGTGCGCGCCTTGATAAAGGTGCCGCGCGATTTCGACATTTTCTGGCCGTTAACGGTGAGAAAACCGTGGCAATACACCGCAGTGGGTTTGCGGTAGCCTGCGCCGTCGAGCACCGCGGGCCAGAACAGGGTGTGGAAACGGGCGATGTCCTTGCCGATGAAGTGATACAGCTCGGTTTCGTCGTCACGCTTCCAGTAGGCGTCGAAGTCCAGCCCGGTTCTGTCGCACAGATTTTTGAAACTGGCCATGTAGCCCATCGGCGCGTCCATCCACACATAAAAATACTTGCCCGGTGCGTCGGGGATTTCGAAGCCCCAGTACGGCGCGTTGCGCGAAATGTCCCAGTCCTGCAGGCCTTCTTCAAACCACTCGTCCAGCTTGTTGGCGATTTCGGTTTGCACATGACCTTCGCGCATCCACTGTTGCAGCATGTTGGTGAAGTCGCCGAGCTTGAAGAAATACTGCTCGGAATCTTTTTCGACCGGGGTGGCGCCGCTGACCACCGACACCGGGTTTTTCAGCTCGGTGGGGTCGTAGGTGGCGCCGCAGACTTCGCAGTTGTCGCCATACTGGTCTTCGGCGCCGCACTTGGGGCAGGTTCCCTTGATGAAGCGATCCGGCAGAAACATTTCCGCTTCCGGGTCGTAGGCCTGCTTGATGGTGCGGGTGTGAATGTGGCCGGCGTCGCGCAGTTTCAGGTAAATCTCGCTGGCGATGGCGCGGTTTTCTTCCGAATGGGTGCTGTAGTAATTGTCGAAACCAATCAGAAAACCGGCAAAATCCGCTTCGTGTTCTTTTTTGGTGGCCGCAATCAGTTGCTCCGGGGTGACGCCATCCTGTTTGGCGCGCAGCATGATGGGCGTGCCGTGGGCGTCGTCGGCGCAAACATAAATGCAGTCGTTGCCGCGCAGGCGCTGGAACCGCGCCCAGATGTCGGTCTGGATGTACTCCACCAGGTGACCAAGATGAATCGGCCCGTTGGCGTAGGGCAGGGCGCTGGTGACGAGGATTTTGCGTGTTTCGGTCATGTCGATGACGGGCTCGCACAAAACCACCAATGTTAGCATTAAAGTCGGTGTTTTGCATGTCGAAGTCTTGAAGATAGGGAGGCATACAAAGTCCCCGGATCTTGATGTTTTGCAGTTAATCGGGATTGCAATTGAGGGTCATGGTGGCATCTAGCCTTTCTTGCTATGATTACTCTGTTTCATCTATATTAACCACAAAACTTCTTGTCTTGTCTTTCTGGGATTACGTTTTGTGTTTACCATGGGTAATAGTGTTTTTGAAATATGTCGATTACCGGCCTTTGCCGATATGGTGATGTGTCAGGCAGGCAATGAAAGTAGCGTGTGCTTATGAAAATAGAGAGTCTGCGGAAGTCTGCGGTATGATTTGGCTTGGATCAAGATGGGGGTATCCATGAGTACTGGCAACTTGGGTAAGCAAAGTGAGGATGTTATCTGGATGCCTCTGGATGCCTTGCTACTGGATGCAAAAAATCCCCGGTTTGGTGAGCTGGCGCAGGACAGACGTAACCAGACAGATATTCTGGATTTCATAGTAAAGACTTTCGGAGTCAACGACCTGCTCAGTTCGCTGGCGGTGAACGGTTATTTTGCGGCTGAACCCGTGGTCTGCCGCCCTGCGGAAGATGATAATGAGAAGCTGATCGTAGCGGAGGGTAACCGACGGCTTGCGGCTTGCCTGATACTGGCTGGTGATGAACGTGCAAAGAATCAGACCTCCTCCCAGACAAGAAACTACCAGGCACTGCATCAGAAGCACGGTGAGCCGCGTATCGACCAGATACCTGTGATTCTTTTCGATAGCCAAGTGGACAAACGTTCGCTGCTCTCATACCTTGGTGTCCGCCATATAGCTGCCGCGAAAAGCTGGGATTCCTATGCCAAGGCGGTATGGGTAAGTCGTATCCTTAAAGAAACTGATATACCGCTCAAAGATGTGGCGGAAATGATTGGAGACGAACACCGAGCGCTGGCTCGTTTGTTGGAGGGGTATCACTTCATTCAGCAATTGGAAAAAAACGACCGTTTTTGTCCGGAAGATAGCAACCGAAAGGGGCGAGGCAGCAATACAAAATATCCTTTCTCCTGGATATATACTGTTCTGGGTTACAGTAGTGCTCGTCGCTTTCTAAGCATCGAAGAAAATACGCCGGAAAACCAAAACCCAATTCCACAAAATAAGTTGGATGACGCAAGCATGTTGATTCATTCCATGTTCGGAAATCGCAGTCAGGGAGCGGCGCCAGCAATCGACGACTCGCGTCAGCTTTCAAAACTGGCGTTGGCGCTAGAAAGTCCGGAAAAGGTTGAACTACTTCGCCAAGGGAAACGATTGGCCGAGATCGAGGAAAGTACGCGCCCAATTTCAGACGCTCTCCGCGCCACCCTTGTTTCTGCGCGCGACCTGCTTTCCAACTTGTCGGGTCGATTGGACTCTGACCCGCCAGATGCCGGAACTGCAAATGAATTTCTCGGTTTATCAAAACAAGTAAAAAACCTTTCCAGTGCCATTGAACTGAAGCTGAGGACAGCCATTGACGGCGACAATGAGTGATCTCTATGAGCGAAGGCATCAGCTTCAGCGACTGACTGGCGATGCCGACCAGACCGAACTGGACGCATTGCGGGCGGGCCAAGCTATTTTCGACCAAGGCCTGTACGATGAAGCCATTGCTGATGCCATGGACGATTTTCGCCCGGATGACTCACCAAGCATGCCGGAATGGGCGTTACAGGATCTCCAACAGGATGATGCTGTTGGCGGCCTGACTGAAATCATCGAAAGACGCAGAGAAATACTGAATACGTATTATCCATTCCATCCATCGCAAAATGGGTTGGAGTACTGTCCCAGCGGCACCAAGGTTTATGAGTTCTGCCTAGTGACATCAACCACCACAGAGCGGGACAACCCTGACTTGGCGCGAGTGTTCGAGCAACTGTCCACTCTGCTCTCCAGACGCTACCTCGGCCCGGAAGGGCGCGCCGAACACATCGGATGGCCGCGTGAAAACGGGCCGCGCTTTCGCGATGCTGCATATAAACTGCACCAGAGCAGCGGTGAATGGGTTTGGCGCCCCGAACCCAATCTGCCAGATGACCCGTTGCCGCGCGATGCTAAAGATGAAGGGATGGACTTTACTGCTTGGATCCATAATCTCGATGATCGGCCTGGGCACCTTTTCCTGCTGGGCCAGTGCGCATGTGGTGACAACTGGCCTAACAAGCTTCGAGAACTGAGCCCCGATCGGTTGCAGCGGTGGTTTCAGCCCATGTGCCATGTGCCCGCCACGCGGGTCTTTTGCACACCATTCCACATTACTGATCAGCGCCTGATCGAGGCAAGTAAGGACGCCGGCATTGTATTCGATCGCCTTAGACTGACCCTACTGGCTGAAACCGCCCCAGATGACATCAAGTGCGAACTGGCCGAGCTGAACTTGACAAAATACCTACCAGATATCAGGTAGCGCCCGTAGCACCGCCTCGAACAACTGTGGTGGCACAGCGTTGCCCACCACTGTGTACTTGGCTCGCAGATTTGCTGTGTCCGGAAAAATCATAGTATCATTGAACCCCTGCAGGCAAGCAGCTTCACGGTAGGAATAGCGGCGTGCTGGTCGGTCTTCTTCCCATACCCACCGATCCGTATGTATGCGCCTTAGACGTGGACTGACAGGGTGCAGTGGCATGTGACGCGGATGGCTGACGATGGTTTTGCTTATCTGATCCCAACTGCGGTAGCGATTGCGTGACAGATAGTACCAGTGAAACTCATCTTCCCAGTATTCGCCTTCCGGCCATTCAGGTAAATGGCCGATGGCATCATGGATGGTTCGGTAGGGTTCTTGGCGCTCTACGCCATGGGTTGGTTCGGGGAAGTGATAACGTATTCCAAAATCCGACCGGATACCAACAATGAACAATCGTCGTCGTTCTTGGGGTACACCATAATCTTCAGCGTTTAATACGGCGTGACTCACGCGGTACCCTGCACTGCGAAATCGTACGAGTTGGTTATTTAGTAAATGTTTGAAGTCGGCTCGGCGCATTCCCGAAACGTTTTCGACGACAAAGGCTTTTGGGCGAATTTTGCGCAGTGCGCGGTCAAACTCCCGGTAGAGAAAGTTAACTTTGCGATCGGCTTGCCTAGCGCCAGCTTGGCTGAACCCTTGGCAAGGATAACATCCAATTAAAAGTTCAGCCTGTGGGAAACATGTTATCTCTGCCACATTACCCAACATATAATCGGTTGCAGGCATGTTAGCCAGATAGACATCCCTTGCATAAGGCAAGATATCGTTGGCCATGAGTACTTCAAAACCAGCTGCCAGAGCACCTGAATCGGATCCACCGCATCCACTAAATAAAGAAACTGCCGATTTCATTCTCTGTATTCCATGTTTGTTGTTTAAAGGGTAAATATTATTGTTGTTGTGTAATCAATAAGTTAGTGTGGGTTTGTGGTTTTGGGTCATATCGTTGGCATTAATGAACATAGAGGTAAAGTAGGCAGCAGGTGCATTCAATTTGGAGTTTCATGGCATTGGATTGAGTTGGTTGAGGGGTATGTGTGTTTATCAGAAATATTACACATTCAAAGTTACGCAAAATGTATTTGTGTTTTTAAGATTATAGCTGGATTTCTGATACAAGAAATTGTAACACCGGGGGGTTGTGAAAGTGTAAAACCGGAACTACCTAGTACGTCAGCGGGGTCTTGAAGGTATTCTCTCTCACCGTTTCTGAAAATCGGGTTATACAATTTCAGTGTAAGACACGATATATGAATCAAAAGGTGATAATCGCCGGTTAGATGTGGTCGAAAAGTAAGGTTAAATCGCCACCATCTTACTGTAGAATATGCCCCCAATATTGATTAATGAATATTTGGAGTTTTCGCCATGAGTGTAACGAAAGAGCAAGTTGAAGAAGCTCTCAAGCAATACATCGATCCGCATCTGGACAAGGATCTGGTGTCTGCGGGCGCGGTGAAAAACATCGAGGTCGACGGCGACACCGCCAAGGTCAAGATTGTGCTGGGTTTTCCCGCCTACGGTTATGTCGACCAGCTGGCCGAGGAGCTGAAAAAGCGCCTCGACGCCATCGACGGCGTCAACAACACCGAAATTGAAATCAGCTGGGAAATCGCCAGCCACAGCGTGCAGGGCGGCATGAACCCGCTGGAAGGCATCAAGAATGTTATCGCAGTCGCCTCCGGCAAGGGCGGCGTGGGCAAGTCCACCACCGCGGTCAACCTCGCGCTGGCCTTGCAGCAGGAAGGCGCCAAGGTCGGTATTCTCGACGCCGACATTTACGGCCCGTCCATTCCGCGCATGCTGGGTATTACCGGCAAGCCCGAATCACAGGACGGCAAGTCGCTGGAACCGATGGGCGGCCACGGCATTCAGGCCATGTCCATTGGCTTCATGATTGACGAGGAAACCCCGATGATCTGGCGCGGCCCCATGGTCACCCAGGCGCTGGAGCAGTTGCTGCGCGACACCAAGTGGAAAAACCTCGATTACCTGATCATTGACCTGCCGCCCGGCACCGGCGATGTGCAGCTGACGCTGGCGCAGAAAGTGCCGGTCAGCGGCGCGGTCATTGTCACCACGCCGCAGGATATTGCCCTGCTGGATGCGCGCAAGGGCCTGAAGATGTTTGAGAAAGTGGAAGTGCCGGTGCTCGGCATCGTGGAAAACATGAGTATTCACATCTGTTCCGAATGCGGTCACGCCGAGCACATCTTCGGCGAGGGCGGCGGTAGCCGCATGAGCGAAGAATACGGTGTCGATTTCCTCGGCGCGTTGCCGCTGGACATCAACATCCGCGTCAACGCCGACGGCGGCCACCCGTCTGTAGCCGATGATCCGGAGAGCAAGGCCAGCCTGATCTACCGCGACATCGCGCGCCGCACCGCCGCCAAACTGTCGCTGCGTCAGAAGGACTTCAGCGCCAAGTTCCCGAATATTGTGATTCAGAACAACTAGGGATTGCAGCCGGGACACACAGGCAAGCAGGGATGTGCGCAAAAAAGCAGCCGGTTGGCTGCTTTTTTATTGGTTGATTGCGCGAATCACAGCCCTGGGGTTTTGGTCAACCACCTTGAGCAACACGCGCGCGGCGCCTCGGGGAGTTCGCAGACCCTGTTCCCAGTGGCGCAGGGTTCCCAGTGAAATGCCAAAGGTGGCGCAAAATCGTTGCTGGCTCATGCCGGTTTTTTTGCGGATAGCCTTAACGTCAATCGGCTCGGGCTCGTGAATAACGGCTTTGGTTTTTTTGCCTTTCGCATGTGCGATGGCGTCATTCAGGCCGGCGCTGATTTCTTCGAATGCCTTGCTCATGATCGTTGCCTCCAGTATGTCACCAGGTCTTTTACCGCCCGGGATAAAAGCTTTCTTTCCGTCATTGTCAAATCGGCCTGCTCATTTTTAGCGAACAGCGCGAGTAAATACAGCGGTATGTTTTCATCGTGAAAATAGTAAATAACGCGCACGCCACCACGTTTTCCCTGGCCGCTGCGCACCTAGCGTAATTTCCTTATACCACCGGTTCCCTGAATCAATACACCCGCATTGGGGTGCATGGAAAGGTATGCAATCAGCTCGGCTTTTTCATCTGCCGAGAGAAGCCGACCCACCTTCCTCTGGAACGGTTCGGTTTAAGCAATGGTTATCATGTTCTTTTAAGGATACTCCAATGGAGTATATTGTCAAGCGGGTCAGTGATGACCTGTATACATCACTGGCGGCGCCGTGTCTCAGGAAGCAAATACTGATACAATCCAGCGCCATTGCAACCTCACGCAGATACATTCATGAGCATCAAGTCAGACAAGTGGATTCGGCGCGAAGCCGAAAAGGGCATGATCGAGCCGTTCGAGGCCGGTCAGGTTCGCAGCAACGGCTCGAATGAAAAGCTGATTTCCTATGGCACCTCCAGCTACGGTTATGACGTGCGCTGTTCCGACCACTTCAAGATTTTCACCAACATCAACTCGGCCGTGGTCGACCCGAAAGATTTTTCCGAACACAGTTTTGTCGATTTTCACGGCGATGTTTGCATCATTCCACCGAACTCGTTTGCGCTGGCGCACACGGTGGAATATTTTCGCATCCCGCGCAATGTGCTCACGGTGTGTCTGGGCAAATCGACCTATGCGCGCTGCGGCATCATTGTGAACGTCACGCCGCTGGAGCCGGAATGGGAAGGTCACGTCACGCTGGAGTTTTCCAACACAACGCCGTTGCCGGCCAAAATTTACGCGAATGAAGGCGTGGCGCAGATGCTGTTTTTCGAGTCCGACGAAGTCTGTGAAACCTCCTACGCCGACCGCGGCGGCAAGTACCAGGGGCAGAAAGGGGTGACTTTGCCGAAGGCTTGAGGGGTTTACCGCAAAGGTTTTTTGTTAGCCACAGAGGCCACAGAGTGCACGGAGGGCTAAAAGCTTTCCGCAAATGCACGCTAATAAACGCGAAAGCGTTGGTGTTGCAACAAGACAGGGGGGCGTAGGAGTGGCTTCAGCCACGAATTATACTATCAGCATATGACGTGCTTGCTGCAATCGTGAGTTCGCGGCTGAAGCCGCTCCTGCAATAAAAAGGCCTTTGCGTGCTCTGCGTCTCAGCGCCTCTGCGTTGGATTTTCAAATCATCTCCGAGAGCTCTGTGGCAAAAAACACTAAAAACCATCCATGAAACTATTCGTTCCCACCTTTTTACTGATTATTCTGGCGCTCGCCATCTATCCCTTCATTGATGATGACGACGCGCCGAAAAAACTCACCGGCTTGCCCTGGCAAATCGAGGTCTTGCCGGATGGTAAGACCCGGGTGTTTGGCATTGTCCCCGGCAACAGCACGCTGGCGCAGGCGGCGAAGGCGCTGGGCGATGATTATGAACTGGCGCTGGTGGCCAAGGCGAACAGCCTGTCGCTGGAAATGTATTACAGTCACTACCGCGCCGGTCTGTTATCCGGCAAGCTGGTGATTGCGGCCAGAACATCTGACGAGGCGCTGGAAAGCCTGCGTCAGTCCGCCGTCAAAACCGAATACATGGGTGATGGCAAGGCGAAAAAGTTGCTGCTTGATGAAACCGGCAGGCAACTGGCGCTGCAACAGCTGGTGGATGTGATGGCGTTCATCCCGACGGTGAACCTGGATGATGAAATCATCCGCCAGCGTTTTGGCGAGCCTGCCGAGTTACTGTATCAGCCGGACGGCGTGGCGCATTACCTGTACCCGGAAAAGGGGCTGGATATCGCGCTCAGCGACAGTGAAAAGGAAGTGCTGCAATATGTCGCGCCGGCCGAATTCGCGCGTCTGCGCCAGCCGCTGGCGCGGCGACAACCTAGTCCCGAAAACTGATAACCGGCCAGCCGTTGTCGGTGGCGGTTTTTTCAAGTTGCGGGTCGGGGTCGACCGCCACGGGCTGCTCGACGATGTTCAGCAGCGGCAAATCATTGTGCGAATCGCTGTAAAACGTGCTGTCTTCCAGCGTCTCACCGTTCGCCTCCATCCATTGTTGCAGGCGCGTAATCTTGCCCCGCTGGAAACACGGCGTACCCGCCACCCTGCCGGTGTAGCGGCCGTCGATAATTTCAGGTTCGGTGGCGATCAGGTCGTCGACGCCGAATGCGCGCGCGATGGGCTCGGTGACAAAACGGTTGGTGGCGGTGATAATCAGCGTGGTGTCGCCCAGCTCCTTGTGCTGCTCGATTTTTTCCCTGCCCAGCGCGGTCATCAGCGGGCGGATCTGTTGATCCATGAATTCCTCATGCAGCCCGGCCAGCGTTGGCATCGGGATTTGTGAAAGCGGGTTCAGCGAAAAATTGAGAAACTCGTGAATATCGAGCTCGCCGTCGGCGTATTGCTGGTAAAACTTCTCGTTGGCGGCCTTGTACAGCTCGCCGTCAACCAGCCCCTTTTCCACCAGAAACACGCCCCACAGATAATCGCTGTCGCCCGCCAGCAGGGTGTTGTCGAGATCAAAAAGCGCTAGTGACATAGGGGCAGCCTGTGGTGCAATTTTGGGAGCGGCAAGTCTACCCGCCGCCAGCCGGATTTTGTAGCCATAAACGCGATGAAATCTTTTCTTATTCCGCGCGTCTGTTATTATCAAGGCAACATAACATTCAACCGCCGGGCCTGAGGGCCGGGCAAGCGGTAAAACAAGTGATTGATTCAAAAGGCTATCGGGCGAATGTCGGTATTGTGCTGGCGAATTCCGAGGGCAAGGTGTTCTGGGCGCGGCGCTGCGGCCAGGATGCATGGCAGTTTCCGCAGGGCGGGATTCAGGAATCCGAATCTCCCGAGCAGGCCATGTTCCGGGAATTGCAGGAAGAAACCGGCCTGGGCCCCGAGCATGTGCAGTTAATCGGGCGCACCGAAGACTGGTTGCGCTACAACATTCCGGAGCACTTGCAGCGCAAGCACTCCAAGCCGTTGTGCGTGGGTCAGAAACAAATCTGGTTCATGCTGAAGCTGATTGGCCGCGAAACCGACGTTAACCTGCGCGCCAACAAAAAGCCCGAATTCGACTGCTGGCGCTGGGTGGACTACTGGCATCCGCTGGAAGAAATCGTGTTTTTCAAGCGCCAGGTCTACAAACAGGCGCTGACCGAGCTGAAGCAGTATCTTTGACAGGGGCAAGGTTCGAGGGGCAAGTGGCAAGGAGGCGTGCAAAGGCTTTTCCTTGCCACTTGCCCCTCGTTCCTTGTCACTTTAGTCTGGCTGTAGCTCGACGAGCAGCACCACGGCGACCAGCACCAGCACTGGCGCCTCGTTGAACCAGCGAAACCAGACGTGCGAGCGGCGGTTGCGGTCGTGTTTGAAATCGGCCACCAGTTTGCCGCACCAGATGTGATACGCCACCAGCAAGCCGACCAGGGCAAGCTTGACTTGCATCCACAGCATGCCAAGCACGTCGGTTCCCAGGTAATGTATCAGCCACAGGCCAAACACAATGGTGAGCGCGCCGCCGGGTGTGGTGATGCCCCAGAACAGCTTGCGCTCCATAATCTTGAAACGCGCATTGCTGATTTCATCGCTGGCCTCGGCGTGGTACACAAACAGCCTGGGCAGGTAAAACAGCCCGGCAAACCAGGTCACCATAAAAATGATATGAAAAGCTTTTACCCACAGCATGGTGTTGTGTCACACTCTTTTTGGTTAAAGTCAGGGCATAATAGCGCGCTGGCGAC
>JALWPK010000189.1 GCA_026995045.1 Gammaproteobacteria bacterium
AAATGGATTGCTATAATTACCTAACTACCACGGGGGATTGTTTAAGTATTTAGCTAGAATGAGTGATGGAAGGAGCTGTCGGTCAGTCGCTGTTAATTTTGTGATTACATATATATCTCAGCTACCGTAGGCAGTTGTTTTGTTAGAACTCCGCTTCCAAACCGACTCGTTTGTGGCTATGATCAGCATTTCGTCGGGGCAGTGTGTTGCTGAGAAACGCGACACCTGAAAACCTCGACTTTCTGCTCCTTCTGTATAACTTACAAATGTAGGACCTAGTTTAATAAGAAATATAATTGTAATATCAAGCGAGACAAGCATCGATATTTCGTTTCCTCGACAATAAAGCTAAATCTACTCGACCGATTACGCAATTTTCACGACTAATCAGCTAACTGCGGTCTGAAAGCAAGGCAACTTCATCAGATTATTCACGAACTCGATAAAGCCTTTTCTTCGTTACATTCTCGTGAGAGGCACGAGTTTCGAGTGGAAATTTCTTTCTGAGTTTCGCCTCGGCTGAAAAGCACTGTTTCTATATGACGATCACTTTTGCCCTGCCGCTTTTCGTGTCTAATTCTGGTTTCTTTTCATTTAATTTCTTCAACAATAAATCTCAACATGGCGGAGTTAGACGAGCATGGAGTGGCGGCGGGTTGTGATACTTTTCATATGAAGTCAAATAGTCATAGTATCCTAAAATTGGACTTGAAAGGCTTTTTCTTACATGGCTGCGTCTACCAAACCTTCGATGTCACATCTGCTGAGTTAACGAAGGATGAACTAAGTTGGAGTGCATTAAGTATTTGATGCCCTTCTTAGCTTTTTTTCTCTCTCTCTCGATATGTTCATGTTTTACGTGATAAGAATAAACGATCATCGAACTTTTCTTATTCTTTATTTCGCATAAACAGTCATGCGAAGTTTACGAACGAGCTTAACTTTTTCTCATAGACATATATATATATATATATATATATATATATATATATATATATACATACATATATATATG
>JALWPK010000190.1 GCA_026995045.1 Gammaproteobacteria bacterium
TACTCCCCGCGATGCTCCTGTACCAGTCGTACAGCACGCTCACGGACCTCAGGTGAAAACTTGTTTGACTTGTTCATGGCTCCATTCTCTCAAAAGTTGGAGCCTCCTCAAAACCCGGGGCGGTTCAGGCACAGCGTTCGCTTATACGCATGTGTTTTGGCTCTCAACCATAGAATATTCTGATTTCAATAATGTTTCTGAGAAAATCTATATAGATCCGAATATTGATAGAGAAGAGTATAAGGGTGTTCTTGATTTATTGAGCCGTTCGAAGGACAGGATTATAGAGAAATATGGCTCATTTTCAGCTACGCCAACGATAGTTATCACTGGAACTACCAAAAATTCAAAAAAGTACGGTCTGGGGGTTTTCCCCGGCAAAGCATTTGCCGCGCCTTGGGAAGAATATATAGTGATTAACAATCAAACGATTGATATAGATTTGCTGGCTCACGAATTGATGCACGCGCAAATAAGGGATGTATTGGGCTACTGGGCTTACCAGACCAAAATACCAACTTGGTTTGATGAGGGGGTCGCAATGCAGGTTGACTATCGAGAACGCTATGAAGTTGACTATAAACTATTCGACCAACCTGAAATCGAGAGGGTAAAAACACTTAATAGCCCGTCCAAATTCTGGACCAGTACTAAGGAGCAAGATGTCAAAAATTACCGTGGGGCAAAAGCAGCAGTCCAGGAAATATGGAGCATATACTCTCCAAAAACATTATATTCCATGTTGTTAAGAGTGCGCCAGGGTGAGAAATTTGAAACTGTTTTCAGTACCTCAACCAAAGATGCAAGTTGAATTGTATTCACCGCATATCAATGCGCTCGTTCGGACGCTCCTTACGTCGCGCCGCACAGCTTGGTCGTTCTACAAGCATTAGGGCAAAACCTGCATACATTGTCACTCGAAACTGACAAAGGTGACTTATAAAATATGGTAAAAAGCGAAGCACAAACTTGCTGCAATACTGCCGCGTCGCTACGCTCCTCGCCATGCCAGAAAAATGCGATGCCGCACAAAAGATCCTCAAGCTCGTATGCATCACGACTCCCTGACCCAATCAGAAAACCCCTCATGCTCCCGTAAGCCCGAGCCTTCCACAGGCTCAATGATTTCTGCATTTTCATCCAGCGCCGGATACGCAATACCTTTCTGCCGGCAGTATTTCGCCACCTGCGGATGACAGGCTTCAAACAACAAACGGTGATAACTGGCTTCATCCAGTTTGCAGTGCTGAAACTGCCCGGCGGCTTCGCGTTGCCGGTAGGCTTCGTACAGCACCAGTGCGGCGGCGACGGAAACATTGAGTGATTGCACCATGCCCGCCATCGGAATGCTGATGTGTTCATCGGCAATGTCGGCTGCCTGTTCCGAGATGCCGTTGTATTCCTCGCCCATCAGGATGGCGCAGGGCTGGGTGTAGTCTGGCTCGCGAAAATCCACCGCTCTGTCGCTGAGGGTGGTGGCGATGATGCGAAAGCCTTTGGCTTTGAGCTGGCTGGCGGCGGCGCCTATGTCCGGGTGTTTTTTCACGCTGATCCATTTGCGAATGCCGGCGGCGGACATTTGTGACAGCCGCAATGAACGCAGTTGGCTGATGGCGTGTATTTCCAGTCCGCCAACCGCTTCCAGGGTGCGCGCCACTGCCGCAAGGTTGTGCGGTTTGCACACGTTTTCCATCACGACTGTCAGGTCGGGCTGCCTGCGTTGCAGACAGGTTTTGATAATGTGCAGGCGTTCCGGCGTCATCTGAAAGTTGCCTGTTCAGCTTACAGCCATTCCCGGTCCATCATCGCGTGTTCCTGCTTCAGCCGTTGCAGTTTTTTACGATAGCGCGACTGCACGATGTTGATGATGACCATCACGGCGATAATAAAGTAAAAGGTGGCCTTGCTCATCGGTTCGATGTGATAACCGGCGAAAGTCAGTTGCGACAGATGGCCGCCTTCGGAGACCAGCATGATGCCGACCAGAAACAGAATAAACAGGCCGACAACTTCGTACATGCGGTTTTTCTGCAAAAAGGCCGCAACCTCATCCGACAGCCAGATCATCAGCATGCCGCCGATGACTATCGCCAGCGCCATTACCGCAAATACATTGGTGAACGCCAGCGCGCTGAGGATGGAGTCAAACGAGAAAATGGCATTCATGGTCGCAATCCAGAACAGGGCGGACCAGAACGAGCGCGGTTTGTGCTGCTCGCGTTCGGTTTCCTCCAGCGACATCATGTGCAGGATTTCCTTCATCGCGGTGTACAGGATAAACACCCCGCCGAACAGCACAATCAGGCTGTGAATATTGAAGCTTCCGGTCATCACGCCGGGCCAGGCAATGGCAAATATCGGGTTCTGGAACACGCTTATCACCTGCAACACCGCGAACAGCAACATCAGCCGCAGCACCACCGCCAGGGCGATGCCCAGCTTGCGCGCCAGCGCCTGTTTGTGTGGCGCCACGCGCCTGGATTCGATGGCGATATAGAGCAGGTTGTCGAAGCCGAGCACCGCCTGCAGCATGATAAGCAGCAACAGGTTAATCAGGTTTTCAAAGTTGAACAGGGTTTCCATGTTGTTCTCTGCGCAGTCTTGTTGGCGGGGCATTCTACAAGAAACCGGCATATCGGCGCCTGGCCTGACAGGCTCAGGGTCAAACCCGATTCACAATATCGGGAACAAAAACGTGAAAAGAGTGACTAAGGCTGGAATAATCAGAATATCGCTATATACTGATTCACTCAGATCACCCGGAGACAGCACATGGCCGACAAACCCGACTCCCCCGACCAGCCTGAAAAAAGTACGCAAAAAACCGCCGGCGCCGCTGCGAAAAAGCAGGCGCCCGCCAAAAAAGCAGGCGCCAGAAAAACAACGAAGAAGGCCGCGGCCAGCAAAACCGCCGCCAAAAAAACCGCGCCCAAAAAGGCCGGGGTGAAAGCCGCGAAAAAGACGGAAACAGCGGACAAGCCCGCCCAGCGCAGAAGCCGGAGCGGTCGCCGTAGAGAAGACCAGATCATGCCCGGCCTGCTGGAAAACCTGCAGGGCGTGTTCGACAAAATCCACAAGGACAATCGCGACCAGGACCGCGCCCGCGATGTGTTGGCGAAAGACCTGACGGTGCATTTGCAGCAGTCTTTCCGCGCCATGAACAAACAGCTGGAAGAGCGAGAAAAAATCCTGGAACAGCGTCTCAAGAGCATCGACCGCACTCACAAATACCAGTTGCAGCGGGTCAAGCTGCTGTCGGTGCCCATCACCATTTTGTCAATCGTGGCGGTGGTGTATCTGTTTTATGTGGTGCGGGTGATGGAAGTGGCGATGAGCAGCATGTCGGAAAACATGGTGCAGATGACGGCCTACATGGATGACATCACCACTGATACGCGCGCGCTGTCGAAGAATACCGGCGCGATGGTGACGAATATCGACGCTATGTCGAAAGAGGTGGCGTCGATGAATGACAACATCACCCAGCTCAATGCCAATGTGAATGGCATGCGGGTGGATTTGGGGCATATGTCGCGTTCGGTTTCGCCCGCGATGCGCAGCATCAATCGGTTCATGCCCTGAAAAGCCGTGGTGACGCGCGATGCGGCGTTAAAATTTGCTTCAAAATACTCACATGCTGATGCACGCTCCGTTTTTTCAGCAAATTTTGCCTTGCCTCGCACGCCACCACGACTTTTCAGCCCGGGTTGAGTGCTTTCATTTGCTCAGACTGGCCACAGCCTGAGTTGGAACGCGTAAGCTGCCTGCTATACCTGTAAGACAATCTGGATGACGGATTTGGCGGCGAAGCCGACGATGCCGAGACCCAGTGACAGGAAGATGACGAACATGCCGAAGCCGCCGGCGTTGGATTCTTTCGCCAGATTGTACAGGATGAAAATCATGTACATGATGAGGCCGCCGATGCCCAGGATGAGGGAGATTTCTTCAAATTGTGGAACAGTCATGGTGTTGTTGCTCTAAGTCAAAAATTGAGCAAATTTAACCAAATATTAGATATTGGTGGAATACTTATATTGGTATATTGGCCGTTTGTCCAGGTTGCTCAACTGGACACTATTTCATCGTCTACCGGGCCGATAATTTCCGCCAGCCGATACAGGTTGGGGCCTTTCTTGCGAAACCCGCCCGGAGCCGAGAGCTGTGGTTTTTCGCCCCGCATCAGCCTGCCCAGCTGGGTATAAATCGCCTGGTTGGTGTAGCTGCCTTTGCCTTTGTAATCCAGCCGGAAAAACTCGTGTTCGTTTTCATCGCTGGTGTCCGCCGCATCGGAAAAATCCAGATAAATACACTGGCGGCAGTTATAAAACTGTTTGGTCTGACCGAGGCGCTCCTTGCGGTTGACAAATTTTGACGCCATCAGCACATAATCATACTGGTTGGTGGTGATGTATATTTTGTCGGATCGGGGGTGCAGTTTACGCACCCAGGTTTCGTGGTCACAGGCGTCGGCGTCCGCCTGGTGCAGAATAATATTTTTGAAACGCACAGGCAGCTTGTGATGCTTCACGGTGTTTTGCAACAAATAATGCCCGAGGCTGTGGCACAAAAAAGACAGTTTCATGCGCTTGCCGGTTTTTTTCACCAGCATGTTGTTCACCACCTGCATCGCGTGTGCAAAGTCCGGCGGTGATTTTTCCGCATTGATGCGCGCCAGCAGGTAATTGCGCAAATACTCTTCCGATTTGTCCGCCAGCTTGCTGAGGGCAAGATTGACAATATTGTTGCCGCCAATTTCACGAATCAGTTTTTTTACGGCGTCTTTTTTTATCAGTTTCAGCATGGCGTCTTCCTTGCCGGTGTAAGGCTGTGACGGCCAGGAAAAGGCAATGACATTGACCTTGTGCAAACGCTCGATATCAATCGCCTTGCTGATATTTTTTGCGGTGGTCTGATTGTTGCCATGCAGGAAAACAACCCACGGACGATTCAGTTTTTTGTCGCCGTTGCGGATTTTATTGGCGATCTTGTCGAACAGCTTGTGTTTGTTCTGTTCATCATACAATTCCAGGCAGGTGTTGCGTTTGACCAGTCTGGCGTAAAGATTGCCGTTGCCGCCAGGATCCTTGCCCAATGCTGAAAACGGTTTGGATTTGCCATCCAGCGCAGCGCGCAGGTTACGGTTGGAAATGACAATAATCATGAGGCGATTCTCCAATATTTTTTCGCACAGAACTTGCCCGGCCAGCCATTACGATACACAATACCTTGAAAAGTTTGCCGGTGGAACCGGCCGGGGGAAGAGATGATGAAATTCAAGATGATTGTGGCGTTGCTGGCCGTGTCGGGTATGGCGCAGGCAGGCTCGCCGGTGCGCGCGACCCTGTCAGCTGGCTGGGTGGCGGATGACAATGTCACGCGCGGCTCGCGCGGCAGGGATATCGAAGATGACAGTTATTTGGGGCTGGAAGCGGCTTCGCGTTACCAACTGCCGCTGGGCAGTGACAGCTTTGTCGCGTTTGAGGGCGCGCTGCAACTGAATCGCTACCAGACCTTCGACAAGCTGAGCAATAACCGGCTGCGCATTGGCGCCAGTTATCACATCCGGCCGTCATCCGGTTTTACCGCCGCCGGTTATTTTGTATCGCTGACGTATGAAAAGCGCATGGTCGACAGCGACCAGCGCGATGGCGCCGCCACCCGGCTTGGTCTGGGCATGCACAAACGTTTTACCGACGCCCTGGCGATGAGCGCCGGCATTATTGTGGAAACCGTCGACGCCAATAGCGTGGTGTTTGAGACAGACAACAATCGTCTGTATGTTGATTTTGAATGGCTGGCGAATGCCAGCAATGCGGTGTACCTTACGCTTAGCAGATATGACGGTGATATTGTCGCCACCACGCGACCCGCATCCGGGATTATCGCCGCATCCGATGCGATTGTGCGGGATGACGCCTATTTGTCATTGACGCCCGACCGCTTCGCCTATCGCCTCAACGCCACTACCGCCGCCATCAAGATTGGCGATGCCTTCGCCATCGACAGCAGGCAGGGGCTGGATGTGTCGATTTATGTTTATAACGCCAGCGCCTATCGCGATTACAGCGGTTCGATTTTCAGTCTGTTTTATTCCTGGAGTTTCTGACTACCGGTTTCCGACAGCGCTATAAATATTTGGCCAGCAGGCTTTGCTCGTTGGCCACTTCCGGCAGCGGCGCTTTTACAAAATAACCACTGCCCGGCGCGGCTTCCATTTTGTTGCCGTGCTGGTCTTCCATGTAATCAATCACGATATCCTGATTGCCGTTTGGCGTGACCAGTTGCAGTTTGTCGCCGGTGCAGAACTTGTTTTTGACATCGATTTCCGCCATGCCGGTGGATTTGTCATAGGCGAGGATTTCGCCGACAAACGCCTGCCGCCGGCTTTTGGAATGGCTGTCGACATAGTTCTGGTATTCGTGGGTGTGGTGGCGCTCGAAAAAGCCGTCGGTGTAACCGCGGTTGGCCAGGTTTTCCAGATCGCCCAGCAGGCGCGGGTCGAAGGCTTCGCCGCGCTCGGCGGCGTCGATTGCCTGGCGGTAACTTTGCGTCACGCGCGCCACATAATAATGTGACTTGGTGCGGCCCTCGATTTTCAGGCAGTCCACGCCGATATCAATCAACTTGCCAACGTGCTCCACCGCGCGCAGGTCTTTGGAATTCATGATGTAGGTGCCGTGTTCGTCTTCCATGATGGCGGTGTGTTCGCCGGGGCGGTTTTTTTCTTCCAGCATGTAGACCTTGTCGGCCAGCGGATGGCGTTCGCCATTGCCCAGTTCCGAGCGCGAAGGCGGTGCCACCTGAATGTTTTCGCCGGCGACCCTGTCAGTGGGTTTGTACACGCCTTCCGGGGTCTCCTCGGCTTCCACGGTTTTGTAATCCCAGCGGCAGGAGTTGGTGCAGGTTCCCTGGTTGGGGTCGCGGTGGTTGAAATAGCCCGACAGCAGGCAGCGCCCGGAATAGGCGATGCACAATGCGCCGTGCACAAACACTTCGAGTTCAATGTCGGGGCATTGCTGGCGGATTTCTTCCACTTCCTGCAGCGACAGTTCGCGCGACAGAATCACGCGCTCGATGCCCTGGCGCTGCCAGAATTTCACCGACGCATAGTTCACCGTGTTGGCCTGCACTGACAGATGAATCGGCATCTCAGGCCATTTGTCTTTCACCATCATGATCAGCCCGGGGTCGGCCATGATCAATGCGTCTGGTCCCAGCTCAATCACGGGCGCAAGGTCGTCGATATAGGTGCGCACCTTGCTGTTGTGCGGCATCAGGTTGGAAGTGAGAAAAAACTTCTTGCCGAGCTGGTGCGCCTCCTTGATGCCAATGCGCAGATTGTCGCCGTGAAAATCGTTGTTACGCACCCGCAGGCTGTAACGCGGCTGCCCGGCGTACACCGCATCGGCGCCATAGGCGAAGGCGTAACGCATGTTTTTCAGGGTGCCGGCGGGGCTGAGGAGTTCGGTTTTCACGGCGTGTATTCTAGCATTGTCGTATCAAGCAATCTGCTTGTGCGGGTAAGGAGGACATTGCATACAAATAAGCCCCGTGATGCGGGGCTTCAGGCCGTTGCGGCGAGCAATACTACGCCACTTCATTCAGCTCCAGTTTTTCCGCTTCCTGTTTCGGCCGGAAGATGTTGACCGGGATTTTCAGGTAGGGTTTGCCTTCTTCGTGGAGCGGGAAGTCACCGGCGTCGATGTTGACCTGTATGCTCTGGAACAGCAGCCGGGGCGCGTCCAGTTCGCGGTCGCTTTGCTCGCGGAAAGCGACAAATTCTGCTTCGCTGGTGTCCGCCCGCAGGTGAATGTTGCTGGCCTTTTGCTCGCCGATGGTGCTCTGGTTCATCACCTCGCGGCCGCCGGGCTGGTAATCGTGACCGACAAAAACGCGGGTGTCGTCCGGCAGGGTGTACAGGCGCTCGGTGATGGAGTGATACATGTCGCGCGCGCTGCCGCCGGGGAAGTCGCAACGACCGGCGCCGCTGTCGGGCATGAACAGCGAGTCGCCGGTGAAGATGGCGTCGTCAAACTTGTAGGTGGCGCAGGCCGGAGTATGCCCCGGGGTGAAAATCACCTCGAAGCGGAGCGAACCGGCTTCGACCACTTCGTTGTCATCCAGCAGGCGGTCGAACTGGCTGCCGTCGACCGGGAAGTGGTCGCCGAGATGGAACAGGTCGCGGAAAATTTTCTGCACCTCGGTGATGCGCCTGCCGATGGCGACCTGCGCGTCGGGAAACTGCTGCTTGATGTGCTGCGCGCCCGACAAATGATCGGCGTGGGCGTGGGTTTCCAGAATGAAATGCAGTTTGAGATCGTTCTGCTTGATGAACCGCGCCACCTTGTCGACAGATTCTGTCCACAGTTTTGAGCCCACCGGGTCATAGTCCAGCACGGTGTCGATGACGACGGCGTCCCTGCTGTCAGCATCGTACGCCACATAGGTGAAGGTGCTGGTGCGGGTGTCGTAAAAGTGTTTGATTTCCATAATCATTCTCCTGCTCGCCAAAATGGTTTGGGTTAAATAGTGTTTCAATATTAGAGTATTCTAATGCAATTAGGTTCATCGGCAGTATTGCCTGCAACTATAGTTTTTTATTGATAATTCAATAAATTGAGCGGTTTTTTTTGCGTGGTGAGCAATCCGGGGCGGCGCCATTCGGGGTAAACTTATCCCATGATCACACAACTGCTTAACAATATCTGGCTGGTGCTGCTGGATACCGCATTCTGGCTGCTGATTGGCTTGCTCGCCGCCGGGCTGATCAAGACCTTCATTCCGTCAGAGACGATGCAGCGCTGGGTCGGCGGCAAGGGCATCGGCGCAATCCTGCGCGCCGCGCTGTTCGGCGCGCCGTTGCCGCTGTGTTCCTGCGGCGTGCTGCCGGCAGCCATCGGCCTGCATCGCAGCGGCGCCAGCAAGGAGGCCACGGTGTCGTTTCTGATTTCCACGCCGGAAACCAGCATTGACTCGGTTGCGGTGACCTATGCGCTGATGGGACCGGTGATGGCGATTTACCGCCCCATCGCCGCGCTGGTGAGCGCAGTGGTGACCGGCCTGATGACGGCGATGGTGAAAGAGCCCTTGCCGCCAGCGGCGCAACCGGAAGAAGTCAGCGCCTGCTGTAACAGCGGCGCCCCGGCCGCGCCCGAAACCCCGTCCTGTTGCAGCAGCGAGCCGGCGCCAGCAAGTTGCTGCGCTGGAGAGGATGAACCCGAATCAGGCGGTTGCTGTGGCGGTGAGACAAAAGCCGAGGCGCCGCGCTGGTTGCAGGCGGCGCGCTATGCCGGCAGTGAACTGCTGGATGACATCTCCACCTGGCTGGCGGTTGGCATTGTGCTCGCCGGGGTGATGATGACCTTTGTGCCGCATGACTGGATGGCGCAGTGGGGCAGCGGCCTCGACGCCATGCTGCTGATGCTGGTGGTGGGCATTCCACTGTATATCTGCGCGGTAGCCTCCACCCCGGTTGCCGCCGGGCTGCTGCTGACCGGGGTGTCGCCCGGCGTGGTGCTGGTGTTTTTGCTGGTTGGCCCGGCCACCAACATCGCCAGTTTCGCGCTGGTCAGAAAAGAGCTGGGCAATGCGGTTACCGCAGTGTATTTTTTCGGTATCGCCGTTGTCAGCCTGGCGATGGCGCTGTTGCTGGAATGGCTGCTGGCGCACTTCGGTTGGACGGTTGAAGCCCGTCTGGGTGAGGCGCATGAAGTGCTGCCGTTCTGGCTCAGCCTGGGCAGTGCCATACTGCTGCTGGTGCTGGCGCTGAAACCGCTGCGCCGCAGATTGCTGCCAGTACTGGGGTGAGCGGGTTTGTTAACAGGTTTGTTAAAAAAGTTTTTTTACGGGAGTGGCTTCGGCCACGCGCGGGGCAGTGTTTGCCACAGAGTACACAGAGTGCACGGAGGGGCTGGTCTGGCGCGCAAACTATTTCCACGAACGCACGTAATAAATGCGAATTTATTGTGCTGGGTTGTGGGTGTTTCCCACAGATGAACCCAAGCCGCGTGGTTTGCTGCTTGCCAGCGAAAGTCAAATCACGCCAAAGCCTGTATAATTCGCGCTCTTTTCATCAACACCTGAAACAAGCGCCATGCCATTAATTCGTCCTTTCAGAGGTCTTCGTCCCGTACCCGAGCGCGCTGAGGAAGTCGTCGCGCCGCCTTATGATGTGCTCAATTCCGCCGAGGCTCGCGAACGCGCCAAAGGCAAGCCGTTCAGTTTTTTGCATATATCCAAGGCTGAAATCGACCTGCCGGAAGACACCGATCCGTATGATCCGGCGGTGTACGCCAAGTCGGCCGAAAACCTGCAAAAGCTGCTGGACGAGGGCATTCTGCTGCGCGATGACAAGGAGGTGTACTATGTGTACCGCCTGACCATGGGCGAGCATGTGCAGACCGGGCTGGCGGCGGTGGCCTCAGTGAAAGATTATGACAGCAACCGCATCCGCAAGCACGAATTCACCCGTCCGGCGAAAGAGGATGACCGCGTGCGCCAGATTGAAGCGCTGAACGCGCAGACCGGCCCGGTACTGCTGGCCTACAGGTCACAACCGGACGTTGATGCGATTCTGGCCGAGGTCGCCGCCACCGAACCGCTGGTCAATGTCACCGCCGATGACGGCGTAGGGCACGCTTTCTGGGTGCTGGATGATGATGACAAAATCGCTACGCTGACCGCCGCGTTCGACGCCATGGACGCCATTTATATCGCCGACGGGCATCACCGTTCCGCCGCCGCATCGCGCGTCGCCAAAACCCGTGGCGGCAGCGGCGAGGACAACAGCGATTATTTCCTGTCGGTCATCTATCCGCACAACCAGATGCAAATCCTCGATTACAACCGTGTGGTGAAAGACCTCAACGGCTGGCTGGAAGACGATTTTCTCACCAACATCGCGGTGAAATTCGCCATCTCGCGCGAAGACGCCGCAGTGCATCCCGAGCGCCCCGGTGAATTTGGCATGTACCTCAACGGGCAGTGGTACCGTTTGCGCATCAATTCCGAACTGATACCGGATGACCCGGTCGCCAGTCTGGATGTGTCGCTGCTGGCGGACAACCTGATTGAGCCGATACTGGGCATTGCGGATCAGCGAACTGATGAGCGCATCGATTTCGTCGGCGGCATTCGCGGTCTCGGCGAACTGGAAAAACGCGTCAACAGCGGCGAGATGGCGGTGGCGTTTTCATTCTATCCCACCTCAATGGAAGCGCTGATGGCGGTGGCCGACGCCAACGAAGTGATGCCGCCCAAGTCCACCTGGTTCGAACCGAAACTGGCCGATGGCCTGGTATCACACGTACTCGACTAGCCGCCGGTAAATGTAAACATTGTTGACGAAGCCACGACTTGTTCGTGGCTTCATGCTTTAATGCGCCGGTGTTTTCGCAAAGACAAGGACATGGCAATGAGCGATTCAGCGCAACTTTTTATCGGTGGCGGCGACAACGGCGCGGTGATGCTCGACGCCAGCACCGCCAACCGCCACGGCTTGATTGCCGGCGCCACCGGCACGGGTAAAACCGTCACCCTGCAAAATCTGGCCGAAGGGTTTTCACGCCTCGGCGTGCCGGTGTTTCTGGCGGACGTGAAAGGCGACCTGTCGGGCCTTGCCGCGCCGGGCGCCAGTCACCCCAAAATCGATGCGCGGGTGAAACAGTTGCAACTGGACGATTTCCGGTTTCGCGCCGCGCCGACTGTGTTCTGGGATATTTTCGGCAAGCAGGGACACCCGATTCGCGCCACCATTTCCGATATGGGGCCGCTGTTGCTGACCAGCCTGCTGGAGCTCAACGACACCCAGAGCGGCATCCTGTACGCCGGTTTCAAAATCGCTGACGACAACGGCCTGCTGCTGCTCGACTTCAAGGACTTGCGCGCCCTGCTGCAATGGATGGGCGACAACGCGCGCGATCTGAAAGCCGAATACGGCAACATTTCCGCCGCCAGCATCGGCGCGATCCAGCGCAAGCTGCTGGTGCTGGAACAGCAGGGCGCGGAAAATTTTTTCAACGAACCGGCGGTCGAGCTGGATGATTTGATTAAAACCGATTTTTCCGGCGACGGCGTGGTCAATGTGCTCGACGCCAGCGTGCTAATCAACCAGTCGCCCAAACTGTACGTCTGTTTCCTGCTGTGGCTGTTGGCCGAACTGTTCGAAAACCTGCCCGAAGTTGGTGACGCCGACCGGCCGGTGTTCGTGCTGTTCTTCGATGAGGCCCATCTGATTTTTGATGATGCGCCCGACGCGCTGCTCGACAAGGTCGAACAGGTGGTGCGGCTGATTCGCTCCAAGGGCGTTGGCGTGTATTTTGTCAGCCAGAACCCGACCGATATTCCCGAAGACATCCTCGGCCAGCTGGGCATGAAAATCCAGCATGCGCTGCGCGCTTTCACGCCAAAAGACAAAAAAGCGGTCAAGGCTGCCGCCGCCTGTTTCCGCCCGAACCCGGCCATCGACGCCGAGCAGCTGATTACCGAACTCGGCGTTGGCGAAGCGCTGGTGTCAGTGCTGGACGCCGAAGGCCGACCCACGTCGGTGCAGCATACTTACATCAAACCGCCGGAATCGCGCATCGGCCCACTCAGCGCAAAAGAACGCAAGGAGCATCTGGCGCGCTCGCCCTGGAAAGGCAAATATGACACCGTGGTCGACCGCGAGTCAGCCTATGAAGTGCTGAAAAAACGCGCCGAACAGGCCGCCGCCAATGCCGAATCGAAACAGGCTGAATCGAATCAGACCAGACAGAAAAGCGCGAAAAAAACCGCCCGCAAATCCACCCGGCAGACACCGATGGAAGCCATGGTGAAAAGCGCCGCGCGCAGCATCGGCAGTCAGCTGGGCCGGCAAATCATACGGGGGATACTGGGGTCGTTGTTCGGCAAGCGTTGATAATGTTTAATCGCGTGAACGCTCGTTTTTCAAATTAAGTCAATGCTGATATGATCGCAATAGTATGCGTTTTTTCGTAACTATATGATTTTAATAAGAATAATAATGGATATTAATTATCGTGTGGGAGGTGGGATTTGGTTTTCATGATATCTGTATATACAATATTGATATGCGGGAACTATCATATGTGCGACCGTTTGTCGTAAATATGGTGATTTTCCCTAAAAACTGTAAATAATTCTGACAAATTGAGATAAATCATTGAAATATGTCAGCTTGGTAACTAGAATTAACGTATCCTGTATATACATTATGTATATACAACAGTATCTCAGCAGGTGTACTTACAATGGGATTAACGGTATCACGAAGGATAAAGACCAAGCTGCTAGAGAAGCATAATGTCAAGATTCACGAAATAAATGAGTGCTTCAGTAACAGAACTGGAAATTTTCTCAAGGATACAAGAGAGAACCATGCAACAGATCCACCGACTCTGTGGTTTGTCTCGGAAACTGATTATGGCAGACAATTAAAGGTTGTGTTTATACATGACGAAAATACTAATGACTTCATAATCAAAACTGCATATGAGGCGAATGATGACGAAAAACGGATTTATCGAAAGCATGCTCAATAGTAATAGTGAAAACACGGGAGTTTGCAATGAGTAAAATTGAAGGAAATCAGGAGGCTTGGGAAAAAGGCTTGCTCGGCCAAGATGAGGCGTTTGCCGAAGCGGTGAAGATCGATGACTCAATCATCGATGACTCGCTTGGACTTCAAATGATCTCCATCAGGTTGCAAAAATCACTTTTGGAAGAATTGAAGATGATTGCAGATATACATGGCCTTGGCTATCAACCGCTGATTAAGCAGGTTCTAAGGCGCTTTGCAGACTGTGAAATGAAGCAGTTGCTTAGGCAGATAGCGTCAGAACAAAGAAAGGAGCAAAAAGATAACAATGATATGGATAACTTCCAAGCCAAAGAAGCCTGTTAACCAAGCTAACCGAATTACCAGTGGCCTGCACATGCAGGCTTTTTTTTGCATTTGTGATACAAATAATTTTGTATTTGGTGCAATGAGTGTGTATGCCATTACACTAGTCCATGACTCATACTGTGTTTGATCCTGGTAATCTCCTATTTACAAAATTAATATATTTGTTTATTGTTGGCTGGGTATTCACTATGGTCTTTATTTTTTTAATGTTAGTGAATACATTTTAATATATAAATTAATATGTTTTCCCAGTGTATCAGAGAAAAACGCAAGGCCAAAGGCCTGAAATCGGTTGAACTGGCGCAGCGCCTGGGTGTTTCAGCAGCGCGGGTGTCCATGCTGGAGCGTGATGAAGCGCGCGGGGCGGTGACCCTGAAAATGCTGCAACGCGCGGCCGAGGCGCTGGGCTGCCGGCTGGAATACCGGCTGACCCCTGTTAATCCGGCGTCCGAGCCTGTCGCTGAAAGCCCCGCTGAAAAACCGCGTATCAAACTCACCGCAGACGAACTGTCGTAGCCGACAGGGTTTGCCTGGCTACTGCCTGCGTGCGGAATGCGTGTATAATCGTTTGATAATATTCCCGCCGGCAGTATTTGGGCGGCGGGGCACAATAACCGCCGTCAGGATTCAGCTTGTACCAGTCACTCTCAACCCGCTTGCAGAAGTTGCGCGATTCCGGCGGTTTTCAGCATCTGTCGGCGAGCAAAATCGGGCTGGAGCGTGAAAGCCTGCGGGTGTCGCCGCAGGGCAGCATCGCGCAAACGCCGCATCCCGCAGCGCTGGGTTCGGCGCTGACCAACCCGGTAGTGACCACCGATTTTTCCGAAGCCCTCACCGAAATGATTACGCCACCGTGTGAGTCAGTGGAAGACCTGCTGGCGTATCTTGCCGATGTGCAGAAATTTGTCTGCATGCACATTAGCGATGAGCTGATGTGGTCCAGCAGCATGCCCTGCGTGGTAGAGGGTGGCGACAGTATTCCGATTGCGGAATATGGCGGCTCCAACATCGGCATGATGAAAAAAGTGTACCGCCGTGGCCTGGGCTATCGTTATGGCCGCACCATGCAGGTGATCGCCGGGGTGCATTTCAATTATTCCTACAGCGACGCGTTCTGGCGGCAGTTCCAGCAACTGGAAAACGATGCGCAGGATCTGAAAGATTTCAAATCCGAACGCTACATGGGCATGGTGCGCAACATTCTGCGCTATGGCTGGCTGATTCCGTATCTGTTTGGCGCCTCGCCGGCGGTGTGCAAATCGTTTTTGCATGGCAAGCCAACAATGTTGTCTTCGTTCAGCAAGAGCACGGCGTATGAAGAACACGCCTGCTCGTTGCGCATGGGCAACATCGGCTACACCAATAACAAGGAAAGCCTGTCGGGCATCAAGGCCAACTACAACACGCTGGACGATTATGTGAAAAGCCTGGACTGCGCGATTCGCACGCCGTTTGATGAATACGAAGCCATTGGCGTCAAGGTCAATGGCGAATACCGCCAGCTCAACGCCAACATTCTGCAAATCGAAAACGAGTATTACAGCACGGTGCGGCCCAAACAGGTTCCGCATAATAACGAAATGCCGATTCACGCCTTGCGTGATCGCGGCATTGAATATATCGAACTGCGTTCGCTTGACATTAATGTTTTCGAGCCGCTGGGCGTCAATGCCGAACAGCTGTATTTTCTGGAAGTGTTCATGTTGTTCTGTTTGCTGCAGGACAGTCCGATACTGACAGAAAACGAAATTGATGAAATCGACATCAACCTGATACTGGTTGCGCACAATGGCCGCAAGCCGAGCATGATGCTTCAGCGTGATGATGTGCCGGTCAGTCTCAAGGAATGGGCAAGCAGTTTGATTACCGCCATGCGCCCGGTGGCGGCGCTGCTCGACAAGGCGCATGCAAATAGCCGTTATTCCGCCAGCCTGGACGCGCAACATGAATGTATTGGCGACCCGTCCAGGACCCCGTCTGCGCGCATCCTGCGCGAGATGCGCGAGCACAATGAAGAATATTTTCATTTCGCCAAACGCATGGCCGGGCAGCATCAGCAGTTTTTCACCCGGTATGAAATCAGTGAACAGCGCCTGCAACAGTTTCAGGAAATGGCGCAGGCGTCGATTGAAAAGCAAAAGCAGATTGAAGCGGATGATGTCATCAGCTTTGATGAATTTTTGCAGCAGTACTACGCCCAGAGCTGAGCGGTTTTGTGTCAGTGTGTTGCAGTGCGCGTCTGCGTGCGCAGGCTGACGCTGGCCTCGTCAAAGTATTGGCTGGATTGTTGCCGGATTGCATTGCGTAT
>JALWPK010000191.1 GCA_026995045.1 Gammaproteobacteria bacterium
CGAGTGCTTGAGTAGTTCACCGAATACAAAGCTCTCCAGAACATGTCCGTAACGGCTTCTGTCCGCTTGTACATCTTTGGCGTGGATATCCATGAGGTTGGCCAGTAAACCGGCGTCGATGAACTGAAGCTTGGGCGTTTTGACAACGCGTTTCAGGCGATTGCGCGCCCAGACATCAATACGCTTTAGCAGGTACATTTGCTCGAAGACGCCGATATAGCGAGAGACGGTTTTACCATCCAGACTGACTTGACCACCTAACTCGGAGTAGTTGCACATCTGGCCAGCAGTTTGCGCCAATGCGCGAAGAAAGCGTGGTAACTGATCCAGTTTGTCAATTTCAGCGACGTCCCGGACATCGCGTTGAAGAATGGCGTTGATGTATTGCCGGGCCCAGGCAATACGGCGTTTTTCTGTTGGCCGCGCAACCGCCTCCGGGTAGCCGCCACGTAAAACACGTTCGACCAGTTCAGCGCCGAGTATTGGAGGCTTTGCCGTCAGGATTTTTCCAGCAAAGACGCTATCAACCCAGTTGGCCGGCCGGTTCTCGATTTCGCTCTGCGACAGGGGTAACAGCATCAGGGTTTCCATGCGCCCGGCGAGTGAGTCGGCAACCGTGGGTAGCGCCATCAGATTGGCGGAACCCGTCAGCAGAAAGCGCCCGGGGCGACGATCCTCGTCGACACTTTTTTTGATAGCCAGAAGTAATTGGGGAGCGCGCTGGATTTCATCGATAATGGCGCGATCCAGATTGCGAATCATGCCGACCGGATCTTCACGTGCCGACAGCAAGGTCAGTTCATCGTCCAGGGTCAGGTAGTGCAGCCCCCGTTCAGCGAATTGGCGCACGAGGGTCGTCTTGCCAGCCTGACGCGGTCCCGCAAGCAAAACCACGGGTGTATCCTGTAAAGCTTCATCAATTCGTGGTTCAATCCAACGTGGATACAGGGATGGCGCATTCATGACGAAACAATAACGTAAAATACGGAATATATCAACGTAAATTACGGAACAAAAAGGCGGTAATTAAGGAGTCTTAGGATTTGGGTACAACTATCCCAATAGGGGAAAGGTGGGGGGTGGGCTGGTAATCAATAAGCACATGTCGAGCATTTTGAAGGATTTTCTGAGCATGGTATTACCGTTTATCAAGAAAATAACTTATTGAAAATAAAAGAAAAAAAGGCTTATTGATAATAGAGTGGGAGTGACTGGCACATGCAGGAATTGAATCCTACGGCCTACCTTATGAGTATCACTGCAAAGGATTATGTCTGGCTATTTCAGATGGCGTTGTGGATCCTGACGGCCATGCAGTATTCGGATGATTTCAACCCTGTTAGATGTCACACGGTAAAACAGGGTATGGCTTTCTATGGGCAGACTTCTGATGTCTGGTAGAAGCTCTGGGCGTTCGGTTCCCATTAGTGGTTGTTGAGACAGCAACCAGAATTGGTTCTTAATATCCAACAGGTAGCTATCGGATTGTGCTTGCCCCCATTGTCGCAGTCCGTATTGGTATATGTCTTTGAGGTCGTTTTGAGCCGCCGGTGCAATGACGAGTTGATGAGATGCCATCAAGGTCAGCGCTTGATATCGTCAAACAGAGTGTCGAGTGCCGCTTTTGTATCGATTTTGATACCTTCCCCGCGATCCAGTTGGTCTACACCGACTTTCAGTTGCTCGCGAAGTCGAGCCAGTTTTAACTCGTGAATCCAGTCTTCATGAGTTTCCATAAAACGGAGCGCTTCACGGATAACTTCACTGGCATTGTTGTACAGGCCGGTTTCCACTTTTGCTTTAATGTGAGACTCGAGCTCGGGCGTGAGTGAGATATGCATGGTGGCCTCCAGGGTTTTAGATGCTTACATAACCAATGCTAGTCAGATGTACAAAGATTGTCAATGTTTGATATATGGGGTTGAGTGGAGAGCAGAGGGTACTGTGTAGCTGCGCTCAATCGGCATATTCGAGCATTTTGAAGGATTTTCTGAACATGGTATTTCACATGGTATTACCGTTTAGCAGGAAAATAAGCCATTGAAAATAAAAGCTAAAAATGGCTTGTTGATAATAGAGTGGGAGTGACTGGAACTGACAGGCAATGTCTGGTTCTGGCTGGTATTTAATCAAGCACCAGTTGCATCCTGATAGCAGCTTTCTAGAATCTTTTTTCGATCGTTCAAAGCAGGGTAGTTTTGGCTAATTCAGTGGCAGCCAGTAGATGGGCATCTATGAAGCAGTTGCCTTTTTGCATCATTCGATTTTTCCACGAAGTGCAGAATCTCTGCGGGAGAGGTGTCTGGCGATTGAGGGAGCATTGATCAGTCTGATAAATTCGCCGTCGCTATACATTTTGCTGCAATGCCTGTTGAGTAACGGCAAAGAGGTGCAACCGTATATGGAAGTGTTTGCCTTTCTTTTCAAGTTGCAGGTATCGATACAGATACGAATGCTGTGGAAAACAGGTTACCCAACTTGTGTTACTTAAACCGGATCGCATCACAGAGTGCATGAGCCAGCCTGTGGCTCAAGCTGATCAATGCGGATTTCCAGGTCTCCGTTGCTGAAGGCGCCGCTTAGTATGTTGACATCGTCGAACAGGTTATTGAAATAAACATAGAAGTTGTCGCCGTCACGACGATAGATGCCGTAGCCACGCTGGATGATTGGTTGTATTGTTCCTGAGATATTCCTGTTCCGCTGACGAAATGCCGATCCGGGCACTGGCAGGCTGAACGGCATGTTTCGGTGTACAAACTCGATGGCATTGTTGTCATAGGAAGCGGCCTGGATGTTGGTGTCCGGGCAGGAATAATGAACCGTGGCGCCGAATTCACTGGCAGGATCGTTATAACGATGGCCAATGGCGATACAGTCCATCTCCGCTGTCTGAAAGCGGTAGAGAATTCCAAACAGGGACTCGATGCCGGATGAATGCTCATCCAGTGAAATAAAATTGCTTTGCAACTGCAAATGGAGTTCATCGTTTTGATAGCTGTAGTTGCCGGAAACCATGACATCCTGCCCCGTATTCAGCGTGCTGTACAAGTCAAAATCACCGCTGCTCTTGAAATCCAGGGTATAGAGCAATTGAGAATTATTTCTCTGGCAGGTAAAGATGACATCAAAGGGGCGATTCGGAGTAAACGGAAACTTCCCATTGACCTGATCCAGCAACTCTTGTTGACTGCTGCCCATGCCACCGCCTGAGTCACCGCCACAACCCGCAATCATGAGCAGCAGGGCAACAAGAATAGTCTGTTTCATATCATTACCCGTTATCGCCTGGAGTTACCTTGTTACATTCTGGACATCAGCGATGATCTCGCATGATATTGCTTCTTTCGTTTATCTGGTTGCTGCGGCTTCCTTTTTATCCTCGGCTTTCACAACAAGCAGGGTGAAACGGATAGCGGACTTGCCGGGTGCGGCGCAACTGGCGCACCCGGCGTGAAAAATTCTTCGGCGCAGCATGGTTTCCTTTTTCCTGTTAATCGAAGAATGCCTGCACTGTCCTGCCTCCGTTGACGGTGACAAGGCAGATGACGGCATCAACAACCTGGTCACATCCCTCCCAGCGAGTCAGGGCGACACCAGCCGGAGGCACAGGGTTGAGGAGGACCTGGGCGCCGGCTGGAAAGCTGGCGGTGCAGTTTGCTGGATCCGAGTTGCAGTTAATACCCGGCGGACTGCTTTGCACCGTACCAATTGCGCTACCGGCCTGAATCACCGTCAGGGTGTTACCTGCTGGAGAGTTGACAACCTGGAAGCTGGACGTGGCGTCTGCCGTCTGGCCATCGGCGTCCGTAACCCGCAGGCGGGCCGTGTAGCTTCCGGCTGACGTATAGATGAAACTGGCGGTGACGCCGGTTGCATCGAACACGCCATCATCTTCGAAGTCCCACTGGTAGCTGGTGACGCCCCCATCGTCGCTGCTTAAAGCTGCGTTGAAGTTGACATTATCACCCGCAATGATCAGCAGGGGGTTGATTAGCATCACCGCAGTGGGCGGGTTGCTGGGGGCGACGACCACAGTCTGTGTAACCTCGTTGGTCAGACCCTCATTATCCACGGCTCGCAGCGTCACCGGGTAGCTGCCGGCAATGTTGTAGGTGCGAAACACCAGGGCGCCGCTTTCCTCGAATACCCCATCGCCGTCGAAATCCCAGACCAGCGAGGCCAGCGATTGGTCATCCGAACTTGCCGATGCATCGAAGCTTATACTAACCAACGCCTGCGGCGCAGCGGGTAAATAGCTGAACGCGGCGACAGGTGGTATGCCGCTGCCGACCTGAATCGTAGCCCCCGCGTCGTCGATGTTGCCGCTGCTGTCAAACACCCGCAGGTGTACCCTGTAGTCGCCTGGCGTTGTGTAGGTATGGGTTGTCACCGGGTTGGCCGTGGTGATATCGACGATTCCGTCGTTGTTCACATCCCAGTGATAGGTGGTGATACCCAGGCCGTCGGTGCTGGCCGAGGCATCCAGGGTGACGGGAGCGCCAGCGACCGGGCTGGCGGGACTGTAGCTGAATGCGGCGATGGGCACGGTCAGGTTGGGGCCGCCACCGATACTGTTGCTTTCGTAGCTGAAACTGACCTGGCGGTTGGTGTTCATGTTTACGTGACAGACCTGCGCATAGAGGCCCAAAGTCAGCGCATCGCAACCGCTCCACACCGGGTTGGAAAAAACAATGGGGCCGGCATCCCTGGCCATGGTCACCGTGAGGGAGATGTTGGCGCCAGCGGTGTACAACCTGTCGCAGTTCTGGCGGCATTCTGAGGGATCCGGCGCGCTGAGAATCCGCAGCTCGTGGTCGCCGGTGAGACCAGGGCGGTTGACATCGGTAATCGTCAGGCTCAGGCGGCGCTGGGTATCGAAAAAACGCGCCTCGCACTGGTGCTGCCCGTTCATGGTAAAGGTGAGCTGTTCGCTGGTCACCGGCAGTCGAGGGTCGCCCACCAGCGACCCGTTGACGCTGCAGCGCCATTGGTCAAAGGCGCGCCCGGCATCGGGGATGGCGGTCAAGGTGACCTGGGAGCCGTTATCGAAGGGCGCGTCGCAGCCCACCAGCGTGTTTTGTCCGCAATCGATGCCAGCCGGCGTGCTGGTGACCCGCCCCAGCCCCTGCTTGGTGATGCTCACCCGACCGAGATTCGTGAAGCGGGCGGTGCAGAACACCTGGTCGAAATACAGCCGCATATCCAGAAAGTCGCCATTGCAGGGGCCGCTCCAGCCGATAAATTGCTGCCCGGCATCGGGCGCCGGAGTCAGGTCGAGGACAATAGACGGCCGGTAAAAGCCGGAGCAGGTGTCACCGATGGCGCAACTGCCGATGGCGCCCTCACTGGCGTTGATACGCCCGGCGCCCTCCACGGTTACATTAACGCGGATCAGCTCGGCAGGGGCGAAAAATTGCGTGCTGATAAAGCGGTCACTGCTCGTGTCCACCAGGCATTGTTCGGGTGTTGGTTGGCTGATGCAATCGTCGGGGTTCCAGCCATCGAAGACTGCGGTGGAGTCCGGCTCGGCGGTAAGCAGCACCGATGCGCCGGACGGGAAGGTGGCGCCGCACACCGGCGCACCCAGGTTGCCACACAGCAGACCGGCGGGCGCGCTGCGCACGATGCCGGCGCCCTGTACATCGAGTTGCAGATTGATGCTGCCCTGAGCCGGCGGATTGGCGCTGCCCGCCGAACCCAGGCACTGGCGGGCGATGACCGGCTCCCCGGTCGTATTGACCGGGTATTCGACCTGTCTGGATTCCAGCGATGCGGTTTGCTCGCTAGCCAGCGTGGCATCGCTGGCCTGGACGCTGAGGTCTTGTCCAACGACGGTGGTATTGCCGAGCAGGGCATTGCAGCCCTGGGCGATATCGCCGTTGGCGTCGAGACGCAACAGCCAGGCATCGGAATAGTCACCCATGGACTCGGATTCAGCCGCCACCAGGAAACCGCCATCGGCGAGCGCGGTGACGCCATGCGCCATTTCGTCGAACAGTCCTCCGTAGAGCTTGCTCCAGAGAACCTCGCCGGCAAGGTCGATATGGAGCAGGAGCACATTGCCACGGCCGAACTTGGCCTCGTTCGTCGCGAGGCTGGCATTCACACAGGACAGGTCGATGCTGCCGTCGTCGTTGATGCATGGGCGTGGCGTATACGCAAGCTCGCCGGGACGGTTGGTGGCGGCAATGAGCAGGCCCTTGTCATTGAGCGCCAGGCGCGCGCCACGGATGCGATCCAGACCATGCTTATATTTCTTGGCCCAGATGACCTGGCCATTGCGGTCGAGTTTCATTATCTTGATGTCGTGGTCAGAACCGTTGCCTGCGGCGTAGATGCTGCCGTCCTCGCCTGCAACCAGGGAAGCAACAGCAGCAAAGCTAGAATAACGCTGAAACCAGCGCAACTGGCCGGTTTCGGTTAACCTTGCGATCGAGCCACCGTATAAATCAGTGGCGCCAGCTATCAGCAGATCACCATCGGTCGCCCGGGTGAGTACAGCAGGGTAATAAATGTTGCGGCCAGAGTCAGGGTCAAGGAAGTTGCTGTAATCGTCGCTATACCCGGTGATATTCCCATTGCTGTCGAGCAGCACAACGCCATCCCAGTCTTGTGTGATTGCGTTGCCGGCCAGGGCGTAGCCGCCGCCAGCGCGTACGACCAGCCCCTGGGTAGACGGCGTGAAACCGTTGATGCGCCGCTGCCAGTCGATGCGACCGTCGCTGCGCAGGCGGATGAGCAGTGCATCAGCAGAATAACGGGCAGTGCCGCCGTCTGCTACCGTGGCGTTGATAATGTAGCCGTTGCCATCGGCCAGCACCTGGTGGGCGTCTTGCAGCTGACGTGCAATGACGGGCAGGCTCACGCTCTGGTTGAGCGAGCCGTCGGCGGACCAGCGCGAGACGATTGGAGAATTAAGTAAAGTGAGTTGCAACCAGCCATCTGCTAGCGGGATGAATTCCCGATTGGGTGTGAGCTTTGCCGTGATTTGCCCGGCGAGCGGAACCGTCCCCTGGAAGCCGAATGCGTTTTGCAGGTTGAGCAGTACGCGTTCGCCGCTGTCTCTTTTGTTGATCAATGCCTGGAATCCGTCGCTACCGGCCAGGTAGCGCAGTCGGCTTACGCCCCGAATGGGTATATTTTCAAAAGTCGATACGCCGTAAATATCGGTTCCATCGACACTGTAGTATCGCGCCGTCAACCGGTCACTCTGGTTTTTGCCTAGCACTGCGTACTGACATCTAAGAGCATTTTCCGCATTGATGATACACCTTTCGGCAACCGCGTGTAGCGAACGGTCGGGTAAATCGTCATACCACTCTATTAAGCCACCAGCGCTGACCTTGTAAATAAATCCGATTGGACCGTCGACCCGATACTTACTCTGCGCCACCAATACGAAACCATCGTCACTGACGCCGTCGAGATCATCATCGACCTGAATGGCCTGGTATATCCTGTTGTCGTCGATAGTATAAGACCAGGGAACCTGCCCACCGGCATCGACTCGCAAAAATGTGGCATCGGCGATCTGGTTATCGCTGAGCAGCTTGCTAAAGACAACCAGCGCGCCACCATCGGTGGTGGGGTTTAATAATAACCATTCGTCCTCCGCTTCGACCGGAGCCTCGAATTGCCAACCCGTATAACGTTGCTCCCAGACCGGATCACCGTTAGCGGCATCCAGCTTGAGCAGATAGATAAATTCCCCCAGTTTTCCGCTTTTTGCATTGGCGCCGGGATCCGCATCTACATAGGCTTGGGCCCGGGCCGCGACCAGTACGCCGCTGCCATCGCGCGCCGGCTGGATTGCCCTGCCCCTCTCGGACGTAGATTCGTCGCTGAAATAGTACTCGTACCCCGGGTAATCGCCACTGTCGTAGCGGCGTGACCAGACCACGTTGCCACTCGCATCCAGGCGGGTGACCAGCAGGTCGGTGGCGCGTTCGTGATAGCGTCCATTAGCATCGGAGACGGAACCAACCGGCACATAGCCGGTCAGCCAGGTGCCGCCATCGGCTGCAGGATAGGCCGCCAGGTAGCGAGGTTTTCCCAATTCACCACCGGTAGGAATAAGAGGCGGTGCGCCGATGGATTGCTGCCACAGCAGGTTGCCGTTGGCGTCCAGGTTGACCGCCCAGATGTTCCCATCTAGAGCTCTGTCGCCCCATACGAATTCCCTCCAAAAACCGGTGGCGCGGCCTCCGGATTGAAAACGTTTGTTGTGGCTGCCGACGAACAGGTAACCGCCATTACCGTTGGGAATCGCCGCCCGGGCGCTCTCGCGCGCCTCGGCGCCGAAGGACTTGGCGAAGGTGGTCGTTCCGCTGCCGCCACCACCGCAGGCGGTAATCGCCACCACTAAGACAAGTAGCAAGCAGGCGCGGACTGTTTGGGCTACTCGCGACCGTATAAATGCCGCCGCACACAGGAGTATGGTGATGGCAAGGGAATAGGTTGGCGCAGAGTCTGCCGGGGTCGACGGAACCGTAACCTCACTTGCAAGCATATCCCCCCGATTACCCGCCAGTAGTGATGTCACGCCAGCAGTGCAGTAATTGCGTGAATCCGCTTCATGTTTTTTCATTGTTCGTCTCCATAATCTGGCCGCGAACGGCGGCAGATGAGCGCTTCCGTTTATCCGGTGACATGCTGGAGCATATCGGTGAAAGCGGTTCTGCATGCTCACCATCGAGCCTTGTTTACAGGGGATCAGTATCCGGCGGGACAGCTCACGTTTTCCTCACAGGAACGGAAAAAAGTGTGAAGCAGTTCAATATTCGCGCAGAAAGATTGCGATTGCGTAAATGCGAGTCGGGGCTATGCGGTTGCGGGGAGGCTCGGATGCATCCGTATCTGCTCTGGCGTTGGGCTGTGTTTACGCAGGCATCCTAGTCACTGGAGGCGTCCCCAGGCGAGAAATGTCGTGCGGCCTTGTCCTGCAAGCGTTTTCTCATGTTCAGCGCCCAGGTCGCATCCGGTTCGTCCTCCAGAAAGGAGCCCTGGTAGAGCGCTTGCGCCTGTTCCCGCATCCGGCTGTCCCCATTGCGCGGGTCGGGCAGATGGAGAAAAGCCAGGGCGTCCACCCAGCAGTGTTCCGGCGCGAGAGTTATTTTGCCGTCGTGCAGCACGATCGACTCTTTGCCGAGCAGTTTGCGCAGGCGGTAGAGGCCGGTTTCAAGGGCGTGGTGAGCGGCATCGCCATCGGATTCCGGCCATAATGCATCACACAAGCTTGAGGTGCTGATGTTGTGGCCGCCAAGCGCAATGATGGCTTTCAGCAGCGCCAGGGTGCGGGTTTGCGCCCTGGCGCCATTTGCCAATGGTTTGCCATCTACTTCCACGGCAAACCGGCCAAGGGTATAGATCTTGACCTGCCATGGCCATTGTTCCAGATGCAGCGGGACTCCCGTGGAACCCAGGTTGCGCTGGCGAATGAGTTCGCGGACGTAGCCGGTTTCGATTTCATGCTCCAGGGCGAATATGCACAGCGGGCGCAGGCTATCCGGTGTGGCCCAGACGAAATGGAATAATGCGTACTGGCGTCCGATTTCAAGCGCTGTTTGCAGTGAGGCGGCGCAGTGGTCCGCCTGTTTCTGTAGTAACGCCAGCTTTGCCATGATCAGGTTGGCGTGGAAATCCGCCAGGGGATTGCCCGTGCGTTCGGCCAGCGCCTGCAGTTGCGCCTGGTGATTGCTTGCCTGGGTAAGGTTATTCTGGGCCAGATGGATGTAACCGAGCGCAGCATGGGCAAAACATTGTGGCGCGATGCCGCCCATGTTGTGTGCGGCGCGCAGGCAGACTTCGGCATACTCTGCCGCTTCGGGATGGCGGCCTGCAAGACAGGCGAGCCACGCCTTGTTGAGAAACAGGTGCCAGACTTCCATGTGGCGGCTGGAGTGGCTGTTGAGGGGGACGCGCTCGAGCAGTTCTGCGGCGTCATCAAGTGAATTATCAAGCAGGCAGGCTGTGGCGGTATGGATGATAATGTGGTTATCGAGAAGATGTATGCCGCATTGTTCGGATAATTCAAGGGCGCTGTCGAGCTCTTTTCGCGCTTCATCGAAAGCGCCGCGCGACCAGCAGTCTGGCAGGCTGTAAAGGCGCCAGACAAGCGCGCCGTAGGGTGACAGTCTCGGATCGTTTCTCTCAGGCAATAGCAGGGCGCGCAAGGGCCAGATTTTTTTGTATTGACCTGTGTAGTAATAATGCTTGGAGAGCATCATGCCGATGCGCAGTTTGACGGTGGGGTCGATGGCTGACTGCACCATCCTGTGCAGCCGTTCTTCCCAGAGCGGCAGATCGGGGTGATCCGGTTCGACCAGAAACAGGCCATACCAGACGCTCAGCGCGATGTTGGCCTGCATGTTGACATCGTCGATTTCATCGAAGTTGATTTCAAGGCGCTCAATCTCGTCAAGCCATTCTCTTAACGGGTAGGCGCTGGAATAGGACATGAAATAGGAACCAATCAGGTAACTGAGCGCCAGTAATAGCCCTTTGTTGTCGCCGCTCGCCTTGAATTCGCGACTGGCTTTCAACATTTGTTTGCGTCCTGCTTCGGGGTCGGCCATCAGCAGGCAAAGCGCCAGCCAGTATGAAAGCCACGGCTTGCGTTGCAAAACTTCATCCGGCATGGCCTGAATCCAGTGCTTGAGTGTATGCAGGCGAGCCTTGGCGAATACATCGCCCGCCTGTGCAATGATGGCGTCTGCCGCCTGGTCGAATGCCCCGATGGCAATCCACAGGTCGATTGCCATTTCCTGGTGACCGGCGCGCGCCAGCGCGAGGGCGGTTTTGTTCTTGATTGCTGCTATTTTATTATCGTCCCAATGGGTTTCTGCGTGTTGGCGCAGCGCCCCGGTGAATAGGGAGTTGAGGGAAAAACCGGCCTTGGTGTGTTGGTGTTTGAAGACGAACTGCCCCTGCCGCTCCATGCGCGCCAGGAGTTTGCAGGTGTTTGCGGAACCAGTCAGGCCGTCTGCGAGTTCGTCCGTGATAAAGGGTAGCCAGGCAAGGCTGCACAGGCGGTGAAGGTTTTCAGTGGTAATACGGCTGAATACTTCATGGTTGAAGTAATCTTGAATGTGATCTGTGATGTTTTTCGATAACAGTGTTTTGTCAGTTATACCGGCTTCAAGTGATGGACGGCAAAGCAGCAGGCCGGTGACCCAGCCAGCAGTTAACGCGTGAACGGCATGCGCTTGATCTTTCGCGCAGGCTATGCGCCATTTAGTGAGCAGCTGTTGCGTTTCGGATTGGGTTAGTGACAATTCTTCCGGTTTCAGCTGGTAAACCTCATTGTTCACACTGGCGCGGGCGAGTGCGGTGGGCGGCGCTTCACGGCTCGTAACCAGGATGCTTGCGCGGGCATGCGCCTCTTCGAGGAGAGTGGAGAGAGAGCGGGTTGCGGCGCTGTCATTCGGCAACATGTGCATGTCATCGAAAACGATAACGCAGCCGTTTTTGCATTGCTGGAAGAGTGTGCGGAAATAACGCCGCGCCCATGTATCCACCGAGCCCAGATTCTCCTTTACCATGGAAGGCAACTTCTCATTTGTAGCAATACCAGCCTTCACCACGGCTGCGGTAAGATGCAGAAAAAAACCGGCTGGGTCGATATCAGTCGGGTCGATACGCAACCAGATACATGGTTGTTTCAGATGATTGGCAAAACTTGCAGCAAGGGTAGTCTTGCCACTGCCTGGTGATCCGCTTATCCAGATGAGCTTTGATGGCTTAGCTGAAAGCTTATCGAGGAGGCGTGCGCGAGTGAGTGCGCGGCTCACATCTGGCATGGTGATCTTGGTTTGTGAAATCGGTGGAGATGTGGTCTTGCCTTGCACTTGTGGCGCCTCTGGTATGGGTTTCGCCGTGGTATCTGAGTGGGCTCATGCCTGTTTCCGGTCGCACGCAAGGCTGCTTTCTGCGTGGGATGTAAGACTCGCGGAAATTTTATCTGGCAGTCTGAATCCTTATGTGCAAACGCCGACGATTACGCATGCAGAAAATATATGTGAACAGGTTTGAACTTTATTTTCAAGCGCTTCTTGGGTAATGTGTGAACCAGAGTTGGTTAGCGTTACAGGAATATCAAGTTTGCAATCAAACGGGTCATCCAGACCTGTTGGTTGACGCCAGCAAAATACTGGCGCATTGACGTGAAAATGCTGGTGTTTCACAGGCTTTCATCGGCTTTGCCGATGGCGGCGCATTCCTACACTGAATTATTCGCCCGGCTATGTTTATTGCCGAAAAAATAATATCAATGCAAGTTGCAGGGTTTATCGAATAACACGCTGAATTCTTCGCCAGGAAGAGACTCATGAACGGCATTACCCTATGAATATTAAAGCAACACGCTATGACCTGATTATTGTCGGCGGTGGTTTGGCTGGCTCGACCCTTGGCATGGTCATGGCTGAGCGGGGTAAATCCGTTCTGATTGTCGAACGTGAACGGGTCTTCAAGGACCGTATTCGCGGTGAAGGCATGTGCCCCTGGGGTGTTACCGAAGCGCGTGAACTGGGCATTCTGCCGCTGTTGTTTCAGGCGGGAGCGCATGAAACGCGATGGTATTACCGCTATTTTGCGGACAGGCTGTTCGATCAGCGTGATCTGGTTGATACGAGTCAACACCATGCCGGATGGTTAAATTTCTCGCATCCAAAGATGCAGGAAACCCTGCTGGCCGCAGCACAAAGTGCTGGCGCCGAAGTACGGCGTGGTGTTTTGGTCACAGATGTGACTCCTGGCTTAGAACCCGGTGTGCATTTGTCCAGCGGCGGTTCAAGTGAGTTGGTCAAAGCGCGGCTGGTGGTCGGTGCAGACGGGCGCTCATCCGTGACACGCGCCCGGGCGGGATTTGAAATACTACGCGACACACCGGAACTCCTTGTTGCGGGAGCCTTGTTCGAGAATATCCCTGTCCCTGAATACGCCGTGCATAATGTTCTTAATCCGTCCATTGGCCAGTTCAATATCATTTTCCCCATTGGCGGGAACCGGTTTCGTTGCTATCTTATCCACCGGTTGCGTAATGAATCGGGGTGTATGAATGGGGAAAAAAACCTCCATCGTTATCTTGATGCATGCCACGCCACCGGCGTACCGCTGCAGTGGTACCGGGATGCCCGGCTGATAGGCCCACTAGGGAATTTCGAAGGCGCTTTCCAGTGGGCTGAGTGCGCTTATCATGATGGTGTTGTCCTGGTGGGTGATGCGGCGGGAGCGTCCGACCCGAGCTGGGGATGTGGGTTATCACTTACCCTGCGGGATGTCCGGGTGTTGCGCGACCAGCTCAAAGCCACCAGCGACTGGCATGCCGCCGCTGAAACCTATGCTCGCCAACGAACAGGCTATTTTGATGCATTGCACCGTATCCATGACATGAACCGGGAATTGCTTACGGAGACTGGCGCCGAAGCTGATGCGCGTCGCGCCAGGGCGTTTCCAAAACTCATGGAAGACCCCTCCCGGCGCCCTGATTTTATTGGTATTGGGCCGGAAGCTCCAAGCGATGAGAACGCGCGTCGCCGTTTCTTTGGAGATGACTAAAACAAGAACCGCCAATTCACCTGTCGCAAGACAAGCTGACCTTGGATAACCTGCAGACTGTGAGACCGTGTTACCTTCACTGCAAGACTGCGTCGCCTCGTGGCAAGTTGACGGTGAAAGTATGTGGCAGGACAAGTTCTATGGTGAGGACCAACATTTGATGAGATTCTGTAGAAAATTGCTGATTACCAGAATCGGCTGAATACTGAGGAAAGGATGTTGCCAAGGGACAGTGTGAGAGCTGTCAATCGGAAGTTGTTTCGAACATTTTGAAGGATTTTCCGAGCATGGTATTTTTCATGGTATTACCGTTCAGCAGGATACTAAGCCATTGAATATAAAAGACAAAAAAGGCTTATTGATAATAGAGAGGGAGTAGCGCAGATCTGGCATTGCCTGGCGCTCACAGGCACAAGACGCAGCAAGCTCGCAAAACCAACCACTTATCCACATTTCTGTCTGGCAACATCTGGCACTGGCAGGCACCGGCAAGCAGTTAGCGCCATTTACAATGTTATAGATCATGGTATCACCACCCCCGGTTTCCGTGTCGTGCGCCGATACCATGCCTTGCCTGTTGAATCATTCATGGTATCGGAGAACTCGCTTGAATAATGTAATATATGTGTTACATTAAAATGTTTAATGTAAATTGAATAGAACATTATGCCAAAACCACATTTACCGTCTTCTGCTGTCAGGCGTGTCTTGCGCAAGCTGGGTACCGATCTCCGCGAAGCCCGGCAACGGCGCCGGTTGACCATGGCTGTGGTCGCAGAGCGCGCCTTCACTAGCCGGGCGACCCTGCAGAGAGTTGAAGCGGGTGATCCAAGTGTGAGTATGGGTATTTACGCTGCGGTCTTGCAAGCGCTGGGATTACTGGAAAGACTCGATCAACTCGCCGATCCTGCCCATGACGAAATCGGACGTTCGCTGGCTTCCCGGGAACTACCCCAGCGTGTGCGTATGTCGACGAAGCGCAGGAAGTTCTCGGATGACTGATGTTGAGGTTCATATTGATCTGGGAGGGCAGGTACGTCCTTTGGGAATACTTCACCGGCAGGCATCACGCCGGGGGGAGACCGTTACCTTTGAATATGACGAGACCTGGCTCGGCGATGCAAACCGGTTTTCGATTGAGCCGGCACTGACTCTGACTGCAGGAGCATTTCCCCCGCAGGCTGGCCAGCCCATTTTCGGTTCAATTGGTGACTCGGCACCGGATACCTGGGGCAGGCGCCTGATGCAACGTGCTGAACGACGTCTGGCGGAACGTGAGGGACGGCAGGTGCGTACGCTGGGCGAGTTGCATTATCTACTTGGTGTGGCAGATGAGACGCGGTTGGGTGCGCTCAGGTTTCGTTGGCATGGCGAGGAGGTGTTTCAGGCGCCAGTAGATGAAGGGGTTCCCGCTTTGATCGAACTGGGGCGTCTGCTTCAAGTCACTGAACGGATAGAACGTGATGAAGAAACGGAAGACGATCTGCAACTGATTTTCGCGCCGGGGTCGTCACTGGGAGGTGCTCGCCCCAAGGCATCCGTGATCGATCAACATGGTCACCTGTCGATTGCGAAATTCCCCAAGGAGTCCGACGATTACAGCATTGAAACTTGGGAAGAGATCGCGCTTAGATTAGCGGAGCAGGCGGGTATTCAAACGCCCGAGCATGCGTTGCTGCAGATTGCCGGTAAACCGGTATTGTTGTCGCGCCGGTTTGATCGTGACAACGGTTGGCGAATTCCCTTTCTGTCAGCGATGTCAATGACGGGATCGCGGGACGGTGAACGTGGCAGTTACCCTGAACTGGTCGATGCCTTGACGGCGCATGGCGCGCGGGCCAAGGAAGATGCGCGGCAACTTTATCGTCGTGTGGTTTTTAATGTTCTGGTGTCCAATGTTGACGATCACTTGCGCAACCACGGGTTTCTGTGGTCGGGGCAGGGGGGCTGGATCCTTTCACCTGCCTATGATCTCAACCCGACACCTGTTGATGTGAAGGCGCGCATACTGACAACAAATATTGACCTTGATGAAGGTACTTGTTCAGTGGAGTTGTTGCAGGAAACGGCTGGTTATTTTGGTCTTGGTGACAGACTGGCATGCATGATTATCCGTGAAGTGGCAGAGGTAACGCGCACCTGGCAGGCGGTGGCGACAGAGGTGGGGGCAAGACGTGCTGAGATAACGCGCATGGCCAGTGCATTCGAACACGAGGATCTACAGGCAGCGTTGAAATTATAAGATGGTAAGGAACTCAGGTTTTTTGAAGAAATTTCTGAGCATGGTATTTTTCATGGTATTACCGTTTAGCAGGAAAATAAGCCATTAAATATAAAAGCTAAGGAACCTCTGATTAATCCCCAATTTTTGCAATAATACCCCAACCGATTGTATATGGAAGAGAGAATGATGCAGCAACAGACACTGGCCGGCAGTGGTTTCGAGAAATACCGCAAGAAGACCCGTAAAGAGC
>JALWPK010000192.1 GCA_026995045.1 Gammaproteobacteria bacterium
CCTTGCCACTAGCCACTTGCCCCTCCTCCCTGTACAATCCGCCACGCTATGGCGACCTGTTCCGGTTCCCTCGCGACGAGAAGCTGTAAACCCCGCCAGGCCCGGAAGGGAGCAACGGTAGCAGTGTATCGGGCGCCGGGGTGTAGCTGGGGCGGGTTGCCACCTTAATTTCAGTGGCAAGGGCATGGGGGCAAGTGGCAAGGATGCGGTGCATCCCGGCCCGCACCCCTTGTCACACTAAACGTACACGGCTCATGAAAAAACTGCTTCGCATCGCCACCCGTAAAAGTCCGCTCGCCCTGTGGCAGGCGGAGCACGTCAAGGCCGAATTGCAGCGCGCGCATCCCGGTCTCGAAGTTGAACTGGTCACCATGAGCACCCAGGGCGACAAAATCCTCGACACGCCGCTGGCCAAAATCGGCGGCAAGGGGCTGTTCGTCAAGGAGCTGGAACAGGGCATGCTCGAAGGCCGCGCCGACATCGCCGCGCATTCCATCAAGGACGTGCCGATGGAATTTCCCGAAGGCCTGTTTCTCGCCACCATCATGCAACGCGAAGAACCCTGTGACGCCTTTGTCTCCAACCGCTATGACGCGCTGGAAGACTTGCCCGAAGGCGCCGTGGTCGGCACCAGCAGCCTGCGCCGCAAATGCCAGCTGCTGCACAAACGCCCGGACTTGCAGATAAAAGACCTGCGCGGCAACGTCAACACCCGCCTGGCCAAACTCGACGGCGGCGACTACGACGCCATCGTGCTCGCCTGCGCCGGGCTGGTGCGGCTGGAGATGGAGCAGCGCATCAAGCAACGCATTGCCGCCGACTGGATTCTGCCCGCCGTTGGCCAGGGCGCGATTGGCCTCGAAGCGCGCGAAGGCGACGACGACACCCTGCAACTGATTGCGTCGCTGAACCACGCCGACACCCGCGACCGCATCCTCGCCGAACGCGCGCTCAACGAGCGCCTGCAGGGCGGCTGCCAGGTGCCGATAGCCTCACACGCCGTGCTCGAAGGCGACCAGCTCACCCTGCGCGGCCTGGTCGGCGAAACCGACGGCAGCCGCATCATCACCGCCGAAGCGCGCGGCCCGCGCACCGAAGCCGAGGCGCTGGGCCAACAGGTCGCCGATGACTTGCTGGCCAAAGGCGCGCGAGAAATACTGCAACAGCTGTATCAACAACAATAAGATTGAAACCGGCGCGCAAGTCACGTAACCTTGCGCGGCTTGATTCGGGCGCTGGGCGCTGGTTTCCGGGTACTGGAGAAAACACTGTAACCAGTACCCGGAAACCAGCGCCCAGAACCCTACCTACCGGAGAGTTGTCCGAGCGGTCGACTAAATTCGCCGGGAGCGAATTTGAACAGAGGCGAAGCCTCTGGCCCGAAGGGCGAGGCGCAGGACGCGCCGAGTAACGAGCACGCCGCGTGCGAACCCGAAGACGGGCAACGCGGCAGCCACAAACCAGAATATCAGTTTCCGGAGAGTTGTCCGAGCGGTCGAAGGAGCACGCCTGGAAAGTGTGTATACCCTAACCGGGTATCGAGGGTTCGAATCCCTCACTCTCCGCCATAACATTACCATGCCGGTTCTCTTAAGCCGGTTTTTTACGCCTGTATCCCCACCCGCACCCTGCCCCCCACATCAAGTTAAACGTATCTCAGCCTCAGCGCATTATCCCGCTCAGCCGAGATTAGAAAAATGAGTGCAATTGGATGTAAACGGGTGTAAATGGGTATAAATGAGTGTATCGTTGGTTCATGCTAAAAACCGATACGCTCCAGATTACGCCAGAGATTCTGAACCTCATCGCCAGAATCGACGAATTCAAGGGCGCCTGGCGCGCCCTGGGCAGGCTTGCGCCTGACCGGCTGGCATCCCTGCGGCACGTGGCCACCATTTAGAGCATCGGCTCCTCTACCCGAATCGAGGACAGCAAACTGTCTGATCGTGAGGTGGAGCGCTTGTTGTCAAACATGGAGATTCAATCTTTCACCACCCGGGATGAGCAGGAGGTCACCGGCTACGCCGAGGTGATGGATCAGGTATTTTCGTCCTGGCAGGCCATTCCCTTCACCGAAAACAACATCAAGCAGCTGCACCAGATGCTGCTGCGCTATAGTGAGAAAGACGCGCGGCATCGCGGCCACTACAAGACCCACTCAAACAGTGTCGCCGCCTTCGACGAAAACGGCGCCGAGATTGGCATCGTGTTTCAAACGGCCTCCCCCTTTTGACACACCCCGCTTGATGACAGAGCTGGTGGACTGGGTGAATCAGGCGCGCGAAGCCAGGGAATTGCATCCGTTGCTGATCATCGCCATCAGCATCGTGGTGTTTCTGGAAATTCACCCATTCTAGGACGGCAACGGCCGACTCTCCCGCGTGCTGACCACACTGCTGCTGTTGCAGGCCGGTTATGCTTACGCGCCGTACAGCTCGCTGGAAAGCGTAGTCGAGCAAAACAAGGAGGTCTACTATCTGGCGCTGCGCGAGACACAGGGCGCGATCCGCACAACGTCACCGAACTGGCAACCGTGGCTGGTTTTCTTTCTGCACACTTTGAATGAACAGGTCTCGCGCCTTGAGAAAAAAGTGGAACACGAGCAACTCGTCATGGCGGAACTGCCGGAACTGTCAGTTCAGATAGTCGAGTTCACCCGCGAACATGGCCGCGTCACCATCGGCGAAATCATCAAACTGACAGGCGCCAGCCGAAATACCCTGAAGCAGCACTTCCGGGCGCTGGTCGAACGCGGCCTCCTGAATCAACACGGCCGGGGGCGTGGGGTGTGGTATGACCTGCGGTGAGTCGCGATACTGTAATGGAGGGGCTAAAAGTACTCACAAACAATCGAAAATCACAAATAAGCCAATGACAATAAACAACTCAGTCTTTAAAGCATAACGATGAGTTACCAGGCCGGGCCGTCTGCATCTGTATGCCAAATCACTCCACATTAGGCTTTTCCAACGTCTTGGTTAAACTGTGCTTGCTCACCAATCCGCCACAAATTTTGTTACTCTTAAATCAAACCTCAGCCATGATTCCGAACACAAATAAATGCCATGACCAACAAAGCAGGACAATCTCTGGATGAAAGCAGATAAAAACGTTGCCCTTTACCACCGCATGCGCGCGCAGCCACTGTGGCGCTTGCTCGCGTCTAACAACGGTCCAGTGGTGATTGGTCTGCTGCAAGCCCATTTGTATGATAAGGAGCGCAGCCTGCCAGCGTCGATTTTGTTTGAGCGCCTGTCGCGGGACCTGGAGGAACTGCGGGCGCAGGGGGAAGAACTGCCGCAAACGGCGCAGGCCTATGTATCCAGCTGGCTGTCCGAAGGCTGGCTTGAACGGCGGTTTGCATCGGGCGCAACCGAGGAAGAATACGAGCTGTCCACCGCAACAGTGGAGGCCATTCGTTTCCTGTCCGGTATTGCACAGCCTCACTCTGCTGCTACCGAAAGCCGCCTGTCGCTGGTCATTCAGGCTCTGGCGGGACTTGCCGAAGACACCGATACCGACAAACAACGTCGAATCGATCGACTGATGGCCGAGCGGGCTCGTATCGACAATGAAATCGAGGCAATCAGGAAAGGACAGATGCGGGTGCTGCCACACGATTCGGCTGTTGAGCGAACACGCGAGATTATTGCCCTGGCCGATGATCTGACTGGCGATTTCCGCCGGGTGCGCGATCAGTTCGATCAGCTGAACCGGGAGCTGCGGGAACGAATTATGGATAGCGAAGGCAACCGCGGTGAAGTGCTCGATGCATTGTTTGCCGGAATTGATCTAATTGCGGAGAGCGAGGCAGGCAGAACATTTACCGCATTCTGGCGTCTGCTTACCGACCCGGAGCAATCGGCGGTGCTGGATGAGGCGCTAGACAGCGTAATGTCGCGCGAATTTGTTTCTGATCTCGATATCAAAGATCGGCGTTTCCTGCTCCGGCTGACCCGAAATCTGCTTGAGCAGGGCGGCGCCGTGCATGAAGTGCTGCAAACTTTTGCCCGCAGCCTCAAACATTTTGTGCAAAGCCGTGAATATCTCGAACAACGCCGTATCAACCGTTTATTGAAAGAGGCGCAGCGCGCCGCCCTGACAATCAAGAATGAAGTCAAGGCAACTGAATCGCTCCAGTATTCCCTGGAGTTGACCAGCAGTTGTTTGCGGTCCTTGTCGCAATGGACGCTTTACGATCCCTCATTGCAGGCGGAGCCTGAGGCAATGCGTGAAGGCGAACCCGCACCTGTTGATCTGGATTCGGTGAGCGAGCTGGTGGCGCAGTCCGAGATCGATTTTCGCACGCTGCAAGAGCATGTGCATCGCCTGCTGGAACAGCGCGACCAGGCCTCAATCGGCGAGGTATTGGCGCGTTTTCCGGCTTCCCAGGGTCTGGGCAGCGTAGTCGGTCTGTTGGCTCTTGGCAGCCGTTATGGGATAAAGGGTGATACACTCGAAACCGTGGGCTGGGTGGGCGAAGACCATCAGCAACGCCGCGCGCGCATTCCAAAAATCTATTTTGTGAGAGAGCGATTGCATGAACTGGCCGGATGATTCGCCAACGAATGAGATTTTGAAGGCGGAGGACGCCGATGAGGCGTCAAACCCGGCGCTGTTTCAGGGCGACAGCGGTGAGCTGTCGCTGGATGCACGCCGCGTGCTGGTGCAACTCCTCGCCGGTCCGTCTCTGGACGCTCAACGTCATTCCAAGCTCTGGCCGATACTGATTCGCGATAAAACGGCAATCCGCAGCCGCTTGTCTGAACTGTTTCTGCAGCTGGTGATTGATTGCGATCTGCAAGTGGCCTTTACCCGCCAGGCCGACACAGGTGATCTGGAAACACCCCGGCTCCTGCGCCGCGCCAACCTGACCTTTCTCGACTCCATACTGCTACTGCATCTGCGCCAACACCTCACCCAGGCGGAGACACATGGTGAGCGCGCAGTGATATCGACCGACGAGATTATCGAGTTTCTCGGGGTTTATGAACAAACCGGCAACACCGACCGGGCGCAGTTCGAGAAACGCATCAGCGCATCAATCGAAAAAATCAAGAAACACAGCATCCTACGCAAGATACGCGCCAGCGAAAATCGCTTCGAGATTTCCCCCACGCTGAAGCTGTTGTTCTCAGCGGAAGAAATTCAGGCGTTGACCCGGGTGTATCAAAACATGCTGACGCCAACAACACTTTCAGGAAAAGATAGCGAATGAACGCTGTCGTAGACTCACAAAATCTGTATGCAACGGAGCAATTCCGCATGACGCGGTTGCAGGTGTATAACTGGGGCACTTTCTCCGGACTACACGATATTCCCATTGCAGAACAGGGCTTCCTGTTCGTAGGCCGGTCAGGCGCGGGCAAATCAACTCTGCTCGACGCCATAGCCGCGCTGCTGGTGCCACCTCGCTGGGTTGATTTCAACGCTGCCGCGCGAGAAGCGGAAAAGACGGGACGCGACCGAAATCTGGTAAGTTATATCCGCGGCGCCTGGGCGGAGCAGAAAGATGATGTATCTGGCGAGATTGGCGCGCGCTATCTTCGTACCGGCACCACCTGGTCCGCACTGGCGCTCACCTACCGGAACGGATCGGGGCAGCATGTGGTGCTGACACAGGTCTTGTGGCTGCGCGGCAATGCCAATGGGCCGGGTGAGGTGAATCGACACTTCATGATCTTTGAACGTCCGTTTGCGCTTAAGGAGCTGGAGGTGTTTGGCGAATCCAACCTTGACGTGCGTAAACTCAAACAGACGTTTCCGGATGTGTTCAGTCGCCGTGAGTTCAGGCCATATTCAGAACGATTCTGCCGGCTGCTTGGCATCGACAACGAAATGGCGTTGCGACTGCTGCACAAGACCCAGTCGGCCAAGAATCTGGGCGACCTCAACACCTTCCTTCGGGACTTCATGCTGGACAAGCCCAAAACCTTCGAGGTGGCCGACCGGCTGGTGAGTGAGTTCGATGAACTCAATGCGGCGCACCAGACAGTGGTTGCCGCCCGCCGGCAGGTGGAGACCCTGCTTCCGGCACGGAAAAAACATCAACAGCGGGAGGCGTTGCTGAATGAGCGTAACGAGCTGAATGAACTGCTGGCAGGAATTGACAGTTACGGTGGGCACCGTCGTATCGAACTGCTGAAATCGCAGATTGAGCATTTGCGTATTCAAGCGGAAGCGCTGGAAGGGGAAAAGAGCCGAAAAGCGGCGGCTTTGGAACAGCACAAACGCAAGCTGCGTGATCTGGAACAACAACACAGGGATGTTGGCGGCGACCAGGTGGAAAACTGGCAGGCGGAGAAGTCTGCGCTTGAGCAACAACGCGAGCAGTGCCTGCGGAAACGAACTCAGCTCAGAGAAGCCTGCCAACAACTTGACCGGTTTTTCCCGGATTCACCGCAAGCCTTTGCCGAGCTGACAGGCAATGCGCGACAGGAGCTTGAACACTGGCAGAGTGGCAACAATGCAATCCGTGAAAAGCGGGACCAGTTGGTCATTAAGAAACGAGAAACCGAAGCCAGGTTTACCCAAACCGCCAGTGAGGTGAAGGCGCTGGAGCGGCAGCCATCCAATATCCCTGCATACATGCTGGATCTGCGCCAGGAGATTGCCACTGCCATTGGCGTATCCGAGACTGCACTCCCTTTTATCGGTGAGCTGATTGAGGTCAGGCCAGATGAGGCGGAATGGCAGGGAGCCATCGAGCGGGTATTGCATGGCTTCGCCCTTTCCCTGCTGGTCGATGAACGGTACTATCCTGCGCTTTCCAGTCACATCAACAAACATCACCTCGGACAAAGGCTGGTTTATTACCGCACTGGTCAGGTCGACCATCAGCCCGTCAGCTCCACTGGCGCCGATTCGCTGGTGCTCAAGCTGAAAATCAAGGAATGCAATCAATCCCGGTGGCTGAACGCGGAGCTGCGCCGCCGCTTTGACTATGCCTGTGTCGATTCCCTTCAGTCTTTCCAGCGCGCCGACCGGGCTTTGACCCGGGAGGGTCAGGTCAAACACAGCAAGACCCGACACGAGAAAGACGACCGCCGCGATGTTGGTGATCGCAAGTATTGGGTGTTGGGTTTTGACAACCGCGAGAAGCTGGCGCTCTACCGCAAGCAGGCTCAGGAGCTTGCAAGGACAATCGCGGATCTGGACGAACAAATCAAGACGCTATCTGAACAGGAACACGCCCAGGCCAAACGCGCAATGTGCTGCCAGACCCTGGTCAATCTGCAGTGGCGGGAAGTGGATGTCGCTCCGTTGCTGACGGGCATCGACAAACTGGAACGCCGGATTCGAGACGCTCTGGATGGCAACACAGAGCTGAAGAATGTAGCCGAACAGATCGAGCAGCAAAAGAAGGTCGTTGATGACGCAGAAGAGGCGTTACAGGAGATAACCATCGACTTCAAAGAAGTCATTCGTAAAACCGATGAACATGAGGAGAGTTTAAAGAAACTCAAGGATGATCCGGCCATTACCAGCCTGACACCCCCGCAACAGCAAGGCCTGGACAAACGATTCGAGGCATTGCACGACCCCGTGCGGCTGGACAATCTGGACAGACTGATACGCTCGGTAGAGCAGTCAATCAATCAGCAGAAGGATGAAATCAACAGGTCGATAATTGAATGCGAACGCTTTATCGAAAAACGTTTCGATGCATTTATTCATGAATGGACTGCCGAGGCCGAGGGGCTGGACGCCAGCATAGACGCGGCGGATGATTTTTTCAACAAGCTGACCCGTCTTGAAACCGATGGCCTGCCCGCCCATGAAAAACGTTTTTTTGAATTGCTGGAGAGTCAAAGCCACCAGAACCTGGCTGCGCTTTCAACCTATCTGAGCGACGCACGCAAGGAAATTCTGGAGCGCATGGAACTGGTCAACGACAGCCTTGCCCGTGCGCCATTCAACCAGAGCATCAATCAAACCACCTACCTGCAAATCGAGTCCAGTGACCGTCAGTTGCCGCACGTGCGCGAATTCAGACAGGAGATTCAGCAGGCCCTGAGTCACGCCTGGAGCACGGATCGCGAACTGGCGGAGTCACGTTTTCTGACATTGCGCCGCCTGGTTGAGCGTCTGTCCAGCCCGGAACCTGAAAACAAACGCTGGCGGCAGGCGGTACTGGATGTGCGCCAGCACATGGAATTTATCGGCCGGGAGATCGATGAAAGCGGCGTCGAGGTGGAGGTCTATCGCAGCGGTTCGGGCAAATCTGGCGGCCAACGGCAGAAGCTGGCCACCACCTGCCTGGCCGCCGCACTGCGCTACCAGTTAGGCGGCAATGAGCATGGCGCACCCATGTACGCAGCAGTCGTGCTCGATGAAGCCTTTGACAAGGCAGACAATGAATTTACCGCGCTGGCGATGAATATCTTCAAAAACTTCGGCTTTCAGATGATTGTCGCCACCCCTTTGAAGTCAGTCATGACTCTGGAACCGTTTATTGGCGGCGCCTGCTATATCGATATCAACGACAGACGCGACTCCGGTGTTTTGCTGATCGAATACGATTCGGAGCAACAACGTCTGAAGCTGCCAGCTCATGCTCGCACAGAGGCCACCGTTGAAATTTCCTGAGGATGTCAAAAAAGAACTAAAACGCCGCTTCAGAAACAGGCATCGCGAATGGCTGGCGGCAAGCAACATGGCTGAACAAGCGGAAGATTGCGCCTGGCCACTGGAGATTACCCTCGGTGTTCCTACCGAGAAGCAGGCACTGAAACAAATCGAAACGTTGCGCGCCTGGGTGACTGCCTGGCAGGACTGGCGCGGATCCGGATCAATTTCCTGGAACGAGCGGCGTTGGCGCAAGCTGGGAACACAGCGCCTTCCTGAAAAATTGACGCTGGGCGATGCTGCCGAGCTTGCGCGGTGGATAGGCGAACTGGAGCGATGGAAGCAGGCCCAGCAACGCTATATCTTGCTTGTCGAACGCTGGCCCCGGCTTGCCAACAGACTGCCCCGCCACTTTGACATCCTCGCAGATTACAGCGATGTGGACTATGGCCGCCTGGTCGATATGGTCGCCTGGATCGAAAAACATCCAGCTTCCAGACTCTACCCCAGACAGTTGCCCGTGTGTGGCCTGGACAGCAAGTGGCTTGAAAAACGTAAAACGCTCGTTGCCGATCTGGTCGATGCTGTGCTGGGCGAACCCTCAGACGAAGGTGGTGACTCCCCCAGTCCTGACTTTTATCGACGCTGCGGACTCAGAGAGCCATCACAACGCATCCGGTTGCGTATACTGGATGGCAATCTGAGGCAGCGGTTTGGCGGCCTGAGCGATATAGCTTCACCCTGGGAACAACTGGCGGAACTCGATTTTCCCGCCAGCAATGTTTTCATTGTCGAAAACCTGCAAACCGGGCTCGCTTTCCATGATCTGCCCGGATCAGTTGTTATCATGCAACTCGGCTACGGCGTCGATGTTCTGGGCAAACTGCCCTGGGTTGCCCAGGCCCGTTGCATTTACTGGGGAGATCTGGATACCCATGGCTTTGCCATACTCAACCGCGCCAGAAACCACCTTCCTGATCTGGAGTCCCTACTGATGGATGCCGCAACCCTGTACAAACATAAAAATCTGTGGGTGGAGGAAAAAATGCAGCATGCTGCGGATGCGTTACCCTTGCTGACCGATTCCGAACAAGCCGTATATCAGGCTATCAAACGCAATTCATGGGGGCAGCATATCCGTCTGGAACAGGAGCGTATTGCCTGGGACTATGCATGGGAGGCATTGCAACAAGCGATCTGACCGAATCTCACCAACAAGTTATTCTAATGACATCAGACAAACTCTTACCATTTGACCAATACCACATCTGGCACCCCTACAGCGCCATTGGCGCGGATTTGCCGGTGTATCCGGTGGCGTCAGCCAGCGGTTGCACGCTGACGCTGGAGGATGGACGTGAGCTGGTCGATGGCATGGCTTCGTGGTGGTGCGCGATTCACGGTTATAACGTGCCGGAGCTGAATGCAGCGGCGCAGGCGCAGTTGCAGCAGATGGCGCATGTGATGTTTGGCGGGCTGACGCATGCACCGGCGGTGAAGCTGGCGCGGCAGCTGGTTGAGCTGACGCCGGCGGGGCTGGACTCTGTGTTTTTTGCCGATTCGGGCTCGGTGTCGGTGGAAGTGGCGATGAAAATGGCGATGCAGTACTGGCAAAGCCGGGGGCGCGGCGGCAAGCAGCACTTCGCCACGGTGCGCGGCGGTTATCACGGAGATACGTTTGGCGCGATGTCGGTGTGCGACCCGGTGACCGGCATGCACTCGCTGTTCAGCGATGCGCTGGCGCAGCAGTTTTTCGCTGAGCGGCCGGCCTGCCGTTTTGGTGAGCCTTGCGATGACAAAGATATGGCTTCGCTCAGGCAAATCCTCGAACAACACCATGACCAGCTCGCCGCGGTCATCATCGAACCCGTCGTGCAGGGCGCGGGCGGTATGTGGTTTTATTCCGCCGATTACCTGAAGCAGCTGCGCCGACTGTGCGACGAATACGAGGTGCTGTTGATTGCGGATGAAATCGCCACCGGCTTTGGCCGCACCGGCAAGCTGTTCGCCTGCGAACACGCTGATATCACGCCGGACATCCTGTGTGTCGGCAAGGCGCTCACCGGAGGTTACATGACGCTGGCCGCCACCCTGACCACGCGCGCGGTCAGTGACGCCATCAGCAATGGCGAGCCCGGCGTGTTCATGCACGGCCCCACCTTTATGGCCAACCCGCTGGCCTGTGCGGTGGCCTCCGCCAGCATCGAGCTGCTGCTGGCCTCGCCCTGGCGGCGGCGCATCGCCGCCATCGAGCAGCAATTGCGCGAGGAGCTGGCGCCCTGCCGCGAACTTGATTCGGTTGCAGATGTACGCGTGCTGGGCGCCATCGGCGTGGTGGAAATGCGCAAACCAGTGCAAATGAAGCGTCTGGTGCAGGCCTTCGTCGATGATGGCGTGTGGATTCGGCCCTTCGGCAAACTGGTGTACCTGATGCCGCCCTACACCATAGAAAAGTCACAGCTTCAACAACTGTGCCAAAGTATTGTCAAACGAATTGCCTGACGCGCAACCGGGGCATAGACTACAATCCGTTAATAATTACAAGCAAAACAGCTGTTGTCAGGGAACCGGTTATCCAGGTCAAAAAAACACTTTGCAAACCTCTGTTTCTTTCACTGGCCGCGATATTCGCGCTGGTGATTTTTTCATTTAATGTCCTGCCAAAATTTTTCAAGACTGCCGCGCTGCAACAGATTATCGAAGACGGCGAGCTGGTGGTGCTCACCCGCAACAGCCCCACAACCTACTACCTGGGTCCGGATGGCCCCACCGGGCTGGAATACGACATGGTCAAAATGTTTGCTGACGAGCTGGGCGTCAAGCTCAGGGTGATACCCACCGATACCCTGACACAGCTGCTCGCCGGCATCGAAAACCGGGTGGCTCATTTTGCCGCCGCCGGGCTCACCATCACCGAGGATCGCAAGGAGTTTTTCCGCTTCACCAGCAGTTACATGGACATTACAGAACAACTGATATACAACATAAGCAACAAGCGGCCCCGCTCGGTCAGGGACCTCATTGGCGGCAATCTGGAAGTGGTGGCCAATTCCAGTCACGTCGACACACTGGTCAAACTGAAAGAAACCTATCCCGAACTCAACTGGAACGAAAGTCAGCTGGAAAGCGACGAACTGTTAAAACTGGTCGCCGATGAAGTTATTGATTACACCATTGCCGACTCCAACGAGTTTCTGCTCAGCAAACGCCATATCCTCAACCTGCGCAGCGCCTTCGATATCAGTCAGCCGCGCCAGCTTGCCTGGGCCTTTCCCCAGGGAGAGGACGCCAGCCTGCTTGACGCCGCCTCGGCGTTTATTGAAAAAATCAGGAATAACGGTGAGTTTGACCGGCTATACGAAAAAAACTACGGTCACGCCGACAACCTGGGCTATGTCGGCACCACTGTGTTTCGCCGTCATGTCAACCAGCGCTTGCCGCAATACCGGGACATGTTCATCAAGGCCGCCAAACAGCATGGGCTGGACTGGCATCTGGTCGCGGCGATCGGCTATCAGGAATCACACTGGAATCCCAAGGCTGTGTCGCCAACCGGTGTTCGTGGCATTATGATGCTGACACGCAAGACCGCCGGAGATATGGGTGTAAAAAACCGCCTTGACCCGGAAGCCAGCATCAACGGCGGCGCCAAATATTTCGCCAGCATCGAGTCACGCATTCCGGCTGACATCAGGAAACCCGACCGCACCTGGATGGCGCTGGCCGCCTATAACGTCGGTCTCGGGCATCTGGAGGACGCGCGCATCCTTGCGCAAAATGCCGGTAAGGATCCAAACAAATGGCTGGATGTGAAACAGTTTCTCCCCAAACTGGAAGAACGCAAATGGTACAAGCAAACCCGGTACGGTTACGCGCGCGGCTCGGAACCGGTGCGTTATGTGGAAAATATTCGCAGCTATTATGATTTGCTGCGCTGGCTGGATGATGTCAGCACTCCGCAACCACAGGAGCCGGATGCGTTTTCCATTCTGCCGCAGGTGCCTTAGCTTGCCACAGAGCTCACCGAAAGCACGGAGAGCTGTTTATTAACGCAGAGTCGAAAAAGGACGTAAAGGTTTCTTTTTTGGTTGTGGCGCCATTTCGACCACAGGGAGAAATCTCACAGAACTCGGTCTGTGGTGCGAGGCCCTTCGGCTACGCTCGGGATGACGGACAGAATACCGGCGCCATGTTCGCAGGAGCGGCTTCAACCGCCAAAACACGATTTCAGATGGCGCAGTGTTTGTGGAAAGCGCGATTCGTGGCTGAAACCACTCCCACGATTCAATTCTCGGCGTGCTCTGTGGCCTCTGTGGCAAAAGATTTATTGGCAGGGATACCGTGACAAACCGGTTTTTTTATTTCACCTGGCGGTAAAAACGCCCGGCCTCGTGGTCCACCATGTCGAAACGGTCGCAGAATGGAATCACTGGCTCGTTGTGGTTGACCACCAGTATGCCGGCCGAATCCAGCGACACGGCAAAGTCGCACAATAACTGCGAGCGCAGCGGCACGGAAAAATACATCAGCACATCGGGCGAGATGATGACATCAAAATGCCCCATCGTGGCGGCGTCCTGCAACAGATCCACCACCTTGAACTGCAGCATGTCGCGCAGCGCATCACTCACCCGCCACTGCTGTTGCGCATTATCAACAGCGATCAGATAACGGCGGTGGCGTGATTGCGGCAGGCCTTCCAGTTCGGTATTGTCATAAACGCCGCTTTTCGCCTTCTCAATCAGCTTGTCCGAGGTGTCGGTGGCGACAATTTCGATATCGATTTCACCGCCCAGTTGCTGGCGCGCATCGTCCAGCAACATCGCCAGCGAATAGGCGCTCTGCCCCTGGCCACAGCCCACCAGCCAGAAACGGCAGCCGGTGTGCTGCTTTTCAATCAGAGAAGGCAGTATGTAATTGTTGATCAGACGGTTGATTTCGGGATAACCGAACCATTGGGTGTTGTGCGTGGTGATGGCTTCGAGCACATCGGAACGAATCGTTTCGGGCGACTCCTGGCGCAGCGCTTTGGCCAGATCGGACAGGCGGTTCAGCCGCTCGCGCACCATCAAGGGCTGCAATTTGCCGGTAATCAGCTCACGGCCATCTTCTCCCACCACCACGCCCAGTGAATCCTGCAGCGCCAGTTGCAGCGCCTGGTATTCGTCACTGGAAAATTCGTTATCAAGATTTGAGGCCATTTGCATTAACTAAATCCGGGTGAAAACAAAAAGGTAACGCTCACCACAGAGCATAGGCGGTATTTTCGGAACTGCAATGCTTTGGCGGCTGCCGAACAGCTGACAGCAAGGTTTATTTGACGAGTGGGCGGCGAAACAGCTCGCGGCTGCGCAGCTTGCGATTGCCCAGATGATGGTTAAGCACATAACGGCTCAGGCGCTTGATTTGCCTGAGGTTTTCCGCCGAGCGCAGGTCATTGGCGGCGTACGCCAGCAGACTGCCACCGGTTAGAACTGGCTGACTGGCGCTACCCTGCGCGCGGCTGGTTCTGACCGGCCCGTGCTCGACGAAAAAAGCATAATGCTGATCCGGCGCCAGCGCTTCGCCGGAGTCGGCGTCGTGGGTCAGGTTGAGCGCAAACCCCAGCTCGGCCAGCAGGTCTTTTTCAAACAGGCGTAGCACCGGCTCAATCTCGCCCGACTGCAGCTGGTACAGACAATCGTGATACAGCTGGAACACCTGCTGGTTCACATCGTGCCGGTGCAGCAAATGCATCAGCAGCTCGTTGACATACATGGCCGACATCAATGCGCGACCGAACAGGCGCGGCGGGTGAATTTCCGCCGCATCCACCGCGCCCAGCACCGGCAACTCCCCCCGCCCCCGCCAGCTCACCAGCAGCGGACGGTACAACTGCAACAGGCCATTGACGCGCGATTTGGGGCTGCGGCTGCCGCGCGACAACACCGCAAGCCGGCCGTGATCGCGGGTAAACAATTCCAGTATTTGACTGGTATCGCGAAACGGACGTTTGTGCAGGATATAGGCCAACTGGGATTGCGCGCGCATGGTGGGCCTAGTTTAAAGACAATCCGCAAATGTACGCAAATAAACGCAGATGTTTTTTGCCACAGAGGCCACAGAGAACGCAGAGGTTTTCTTTATGATGTATTGTCATTTCGACCGCAGGGAGAAATCCACTGCACACAGATTGTGGCGCAAGATCCCTCGGCTGTGCTCGGGATGACCGAACTGAAACTGGCGTCATGTTCATCGTAGGAGTGGCTTCAGCCACGAAAACACGATTTCAGGTTGTACAGAGTTTGCGGAAAGGGTAATTCGTGGCTAAAGCCACTCCTGCAACTGCGACCAGCCCTCAGTGTTCTCTGTGGCCTCTGTGGCAAAAAAACATTTGCGTGCATTTGCGGAGAAACCATCAATCCGAATAACCCAGCCCACGCAGGGCGCGTTCGTCATTTGACCAGCCTTCGCGCACTTTCACCCACAGGTTGAGGTACACCTTATTGTCGACCAGTTTTTCGATGTCGCGGCGCGCGCTGCTGCCGATGCTTTTCAGGCGTTCGCCCCTGCGGCCGATGATGATGGATTTCTGGCCGTTGCTTTCCACATAAATGAGCGCATGAATGGTAATCAGGCCGGCTTGTTCTTCAAATTTTTCGATATCGACAGTGGTGGTATAGGGCAGTTCCTGCCCCAGTTCCCGCACCAGTTTTTCGCGGATGATTTCGGCGGACAGAAAGCGCACGCTGCGATCTGTCAGCTGGTCTTCATCGTAGATAAATTCACTTTGCGGCAGATGGCGCGCGACGATGGTCTCCACCACATCGATGCCCTTGCCACGTAATGCCGAAACGGGCGCCACTTCTGCAAAGTTGTATTTCGCTGCAGTTTTTGCAGTGTAGGCAATCAGCTTGTCCTTGTCTTTGGCGCGGTCGATTTTGTTGATAAGCAGCACCACCGGTGTTTTCACTGCATGCAGCTTGTCCAGCACGGCCTGGTCTTCTTCTGTCCATTGCAACGCCTGCGCCACAAACAGAATCACATCAACATCGTTTGACAACATCGACGTAGCGGCGCGATTCATATATTTGTTGATGGCGGTGCTGCGCCGCTGGTGAATGCCGGGGGTATCAACATAGATTGCCTGCACATTGGCTTCGGTTTTGACGCCCATGATCTGGTGACGCGTGGTTTGCGGCTTGCGCGAGGTGATGCTGAGTTTCATACCCAGAATATGGTTGAGCAAGGTCGACTTGCCGACATTGGGACGCCCGACAATGGCGACATAGCCACAGCGTGTTGAATCAGTCATGCTGTTCCTGTTCGAACGCGTGTTGCAGTTTGGTGATTGCCGCTTCCGCCGCCAGCTGTTCAGCCTTGCGGCGGCTGCGTCCTTTGGCGCTGGTGGTAATGGCGGGTTCATTGATATGGCAACTGACTTCAAACAACTGGTCATGCGCCTTGCCGCTGACATGGGTTACTTCGTATTGCGGCAGCGCATGTTTGCGCGCCTGCAACAATTCCTGCAAGCGGGTTTTGGGGTCTTTCAAACTTTGCAGGTCAGGAATGTTCTGCAATTTGTTTTTGTATAACCGCAGTATCAATTCGCGGCAACGTTCAAAGTTACTGTCGCAATACACGGCGCCAATCAGGCTTTCTACACAATCGGCCAGAATCGAACTGCGGCGATGACCACCACTGCGCAGCTCGCCGGCGCCGAGTTTGATAAAGTCCCCCAGATCGAGTTCGCGTGCGATCTCCGCCAGCGATTCACCATTGACCAGGCTGGCGCGCAAGCGGCTGAGGTCGCCTTCACGCAAGCGGGGAAACATTTTAAACAGCTCGTGCGCAATGACGAAATTGAGCACGCTGTCACCGAGGAACTCCAGTCTTTCGTTGTTGCTGGCGCCGGCGCTGCGATGCGTCAGGGCTTCCTCAAGCAGACTTGAATCGTCAAACTGGTAATCGAGCCGTTTGCACAGGCTGGACAATGACGGCTTATTCACACTGCCTCATACCGGTTTACCTGGGAACAAATCCGTCGTGGGAAAAGGTGATGATGTAATCCAGATTGCCCACCAGTGTGCCACGCGGTTCATAGGTAATGTTGACCGAATAGCCATTACGCGCTTTCTTGATTTTGATATTGTCTTTTTTAATGTCGTAAAGATTGTTGATTTTGAGACGCTTGAGAATAATTTCGCGGATCTTGCGCGAGTTGGCGCCACGCAGATCCGGATCGGTTTCCAGCCCCTTGACGATGGATTTGACGCTTGCGTCATTGATATACACCGGAATCACATTCATCGCCAGGATACCCTGAAAACCAAGGAAGGCAATGATAATCACCCAACTGATGGCGGTCAGTCCCTGCTGTTTATGTGGCAGGTTGGAAACGCTTGTATTCATCTCATCCTCCTGTACTTATTATTACAGGGAGTATTGCACATCATGCTCAATCTATCATGGTTCCGATGCGGTTCCAGTGAACGCCGTCACTCCAGTGCATCCATATCATGAACGCCTTGCCGACCAGGTTTTCTTCCGGCACCGGCCCCCAGACGCGGCTGTCATTACTGTTGTCGCGATTGTCGCCCATGGCGAAATACATGCCTTCAGGCACGATATATTCCCCTTCCAGATTGCTGGGGCGCCCCGGCATCAGCAGAATTTCATGCTCGACGCCATCAAGGTTTTCGCGGTATTCATTGGCGTTGGTCTGCCCGGGGCCATCATAACGGCCAACAAACTTGCGCGGCACAGGCTTGCCGTTAACGTACAGCACCTTGTTGTAATAGGCGATGTGGTCGCCCGGCAAACCGATAATGCGCTTGATGTAATCCAGCGACGGGTCGCGCGGGTAACGGAATACAACCACATCACCGCGCTGCGGTTCGGAAACCGGAAAAATCTTTTTGTTCAGCACCGGCACGCGCACACCGTAGGCAAACTTGTTCACCAGAATAAAATCGCCGATGTACAGCGATGGCAACATGGAGCCGGAAGGAATGCGGAACGGCTCGACAAGAAACCCCCGCAGCAGAAAAACAATCAGCAATACCGGAAAAAACGACTTGGCGTATTCCACCACCACCGGCTCCTTGCCCCCACGCGATATTTCCACGCCCTTGCTGGTCGGGGTTTCCGCCTGAATCACCGCCTGGCGTTTCGGCGCCAGCCACAGGGCGTCCAGCGCCCAGATGGCGCCGGTGATGACGGTGCCGACGAACAGATAAAACGAAAAATCAAAAATCATAATGTTTCTCTCGAATAATAATTGAGCGGAGGCCTGCTCAGTTCTCCGCTTTCAGCACCGCCAGGAAAGCTTCCTGCGGGATTTCCACCTTGCCGAACTGCTTCATGCGCTTTTTACCCTTTTTCTGCTTTTCGAGCAATTTGCGTTTGCGGCTGACATCGCCGCCGTAACACTTGGCGGTCACATTCTTGCGCAGCGCCTTGACCGTGGTGCGGGCGATGATATGCCGGCCAATCGCCGCCTGAATCGCAATATCGAACATCTGCCGGGGGATCAGCTCGCGCATTTTTTCCGCCACTTCGCGGCCACGTCGCTGGCTGGCCTCCTTGTGCGCGATAATCGACAGCGCATCGACTCGCTCGCCGTTAATCAGGATATCGACCTTCACCAGATCGGCCGCCTGAAAACGGCTGAATTCATAATCGAACGAGGCGTAGCCACGGCTCACCGATTTGAGGCGGTCGAAGAAATCGATCACCACTTCGCTGAGCGGCAGTTCATAGTTGAGCGACACCTGCGAGCCCATGTATTGCATGTTTTTCTGCACGCCGCGTTTTTCCACGCACAGGCTGATGACATTGCCGAGGTAATCCTGCGGCACAAGAATGTTGGTGTTGATAATCGGCTCGCGGATTTCTTCAATGAAATTCACTTCCGGCAGGTCGGACGGATTGTGAATTTCGATAACCTCGCCCTTGGTGGTCAGCACCTGATAGACTACGGTGGGCGCAGTGGTAATCAAATCCAGATCGTATTCGCGCTCCAGCCGCTCCTGGATGATTTCCATGTGCAGCATGCCGAGAAAGCCGATGCGGAAACCCAGCCCCAGCGCGCCGGAGTTTTCCGGCTCGTATTGCAGCGAGGCGTCGTTCAGCGTGAGCTTGTCCAGCGAGTCGCGAAAATCGTTGTAATCGTCGGCATTCACCGGAAACATGCCGGCGAACACACGCGGCTGCACCTGCTTGAAACCGGCCAGCGGTTCGCTCGCCGGATTATCCGCCAGGGTGATAGTGTCGCCGACGCGGGCGGAATCGATTTCTTTCATGCTGGCGATGATGAAGCCCACCTGACCGCAGTCCAGCACGTCGGTGTCCACCCGCTTGGGGGTGAACACGCCAACCTTGTCGACCAGATAATGACGCCCGGTCGACATCACCTGCATTTTCTGCTTCGGTTTCAGCGCCCCCTGCTTGACCCGCACCAGAATCACCACGCCAACGTAGGGGTCGAACCAGGAATCGATAATCAGCGCCTGCAGCGGCGCATCCGGGTCGCCCTCGGGCGGCGGCACTTCGGCTACCAGTTGCTCCAGCAGCTCGTCGATGCCCTCGCCGGTTTTAGCGCTGACGCGCAATGCCTGGCTGGCGTCGATGCCGATGATGTCTTCGATTTCTTTCGCCACCCGCTCCGGGTCGGCCGCCGGCAGGTCGATTTTGTTGAGCACCGGAATCACTTCCAGGTCCTGCTCGATGGCGGTATAGCAATTGGCCACTGACTGCGCTTCCACCCCCTGCGAGGCGTCCACCACCAGCAGCGCGCCTTCACAGGCCGACAGCGAGCGCGATACTTCATAGGAAAAATCGACATGGCCCGGGGTGTCGATGAAATTGAGCTGGTAGGTTTCGCCGTCCTTCGCGGTGTAGTTCAGGGTGACGCTCTGCGCCTTGATGGTGATGCCGCGCTCGCGCTCCAGATCCATCGAATCGAGCACCTGCTCCTGCATTTCGCGCTCGCTCAGGCCCTCGCAGGTCTGAATCAGGCGATCGGCCAGCGTCGACTTGCCGTGGTCGATGTGGGCGATAATGGAAAAGTTACGGATATTCTTCATGCTTGTTCAAGCGCTTTCATCAGGGCCGGGTAATCCAGAAAATAGTCACAAATCCACTGTTGCTGCTGCATCAGCACCGGTACGCGGCTGCCGTAGGCTTCGACCAGCGCCGGCTCGCTGTCGATGTCGACGCGCCGCACGCTGAAGCCGTGTTCCGCCGCCAGCGTCGCCAGTTGCGCTTCCATGTCTTCGCACAAGTGGCAGCCATTGCGGGAATACAGTGTCAGTTCGATGGACATGGGCCGGTTCATGCAGACAGAAAAAAACCGGCTTTTGCCGGTCACCCGCCACCTGTCGACACCTGTATGCAGAATGGTTAAAACAGCCAGCGTCATCAAGCCGCGTATTCTAGCACGAAGCCAGCGGCGTATCAGGCGACGGGCAGTTGTTTGCGCAGCAGCACCGGGGAATAGACCTGCTCGCGGTCTGCGCGTTTTCCGCTGCGGCGCAGCAACAACCGGCCCAGCAGCACGCTGCTGCCGAGGCTGAGCAGGCTCAGTAGCGCGATGGCCAGGTCGTGGTTGTCCGCATCCGCCGCCATGGTCAGGTCGGCAATCACCGCGGTGGCGATCATCACCAGCAGGGGCAGCAGGTAGAGAATCGCCGAGCCCTTGAGCACGGCGTTTTCCGGCAGCCCCAGCACCACGGTGTCGCCCTTGCGCGCGCCGATGGTGTTGTCGAGCCGGAAATGAATCACTTTTTGCCCCACGCTTTTGCTCAACACCGCCGTGCCGCATCCCTTGTTCACCGAGCAGGACTGACAGGTGGATTGCGGCCGGGTTTCCAGCACCAGCTGGCCGTTTTCAACAGCGACAACAGTAGCGGTCTGTTCCAGCATGGTCAGTCGCCAATCTCCGGCTCAGGCTCATCGTCGGTTTCCTCCTCGCCCAGATACTCGGTCGACAGGGCAATCTGCTCCACCGTTTTGGCTGGCGCTTCACCCATCACCGTAATGTAATAATCGCCATGACGCGCGCCATAGGCGTTCAGCGCGCCCATGTTGCTGGCGCCAGACAAATACCGGTTGCCGCTTTTACCCGGCTCGATGAACACCGAGACCGACGCCAGGCCATCGGAATACACCAGATGAATGACTTCCGTATCGCCGGTTTGTTGCTTGCTGCTTTGCGTCAGCACAAACCCGGGTGGCAGATTGTTGATGCGCCAGGGAATGTCATCCAGCGCTATCCGGTTCTTGCCCAGACTGGTGTGGACGAAATCATCCAGTTCAGGCAACCGGAAGTCCGCCTCTGACGGTTTGTCGGTGTATTGCAACTGGGTGAACATCATTTGCTCGATGACGGCGTTGTTGTCATCGGTCAGATCACAGCGCAGCAATACGCCGGTATCGGCGTCCACCCAGTAGCGGTAGCCGTAGCGATGTTTGTCCTTGGGCGACAGTTGCAGCACTGCGGCTTCATGGTCGGCGATGCGGTCATCCGGCAGCTGACTGATATCGTAATAACTTTGCAGGCTGTCGAGGTTTTCCGGCAGGCGCGGGTGCAGCCGTGATTTGCTGGCGTCTTCGCTGACAATCACCAGCTTGCGTTCGGGGTAAATCGACAGCACTTCGTCGTTGTTGCGAATCACCCGGCGCGGCTCGCCGTTCAGCGTTTCCAGGATTTCGCGCACGCCAGTTTCATCCGCGGCATGGCTGACGCGCATGCTCATCAGGCGATCCACCTTGCGCAGCACAAACACGCCTTCGTAGTTCAGCGTGCTGTCAGCCGAGGACATGTTGTTCAACAGTTCGGAAATATGCAGGGCAAAACCGTTGTGGCTGAACGCAAGAAGCAGGCCACTGAACAGGGTCTGCTTCATGATTTTGGGAACAAGTTTGCTGCTGTGCATCCGCATATCTCACCGGGGCGAAACCCCGGCCTGCCGCCTGTCAGGGTCTGGATTTGTAGCCAACGGCGCGCACATAAGGCATGCGCCCCTGCGCGGTGTCGCGCGCGGCAAATTCAGAATGCTGCTGCAAATAGCGCGACAGATCCGGACGGTTGCTCACCGGCACAATATTGGCCGGGTTCGGCACGCGCGCCAGCGTGGGGCGCGCAGCGGGCATGTCCTGCGACGCCAGCTGCGGCTGAACCGTGTTTTGCGGATCGCCCTGCTGTTGCAGGCTGACAACCACAATCATCGCAACCGAGGCGGCGATAGCGAGGCCCCCAACCGGACGCAGCCAGTCGTTAAAATTGAACAGGCTGGCCAGCAGGCCGGGCTTGCGCTGCTCCTGTGCGGCGCGCGGCGTCGACACCGGCTGTTCGATTTGCTCGCGCGCAATGGCTTCGCGAACCTGACTGCTGACATCCAACAATGACAATTCACTCACCTGCCCTCGCATTGCCTCACCAATCAGCTGATAGTGATGGGCGGTGTCGCCCAGGCCATCCAGCTGCATTGCGCGTTGTTCGTCGCTGCTGAGGTTGTCGTCCAGATACGCCGACAGATTCAGTTTGTGTTCGCTCATGTCATTAACCATGCTGTTAACTATTAACAGTGTTGTGCTTCAGTATTCATAAACGCCGTGGCTGGAGCTGTCCAGCATCGGCGACAGTTTCTCGTCTATCGCTTCGCGTGCGCGAAAGATGCGGGAGCGCACCGTGCCAATCGGGCAATCCATTACCTGTGCAATTTCCTCATAACTCAGTCCTTCGATTTCGCGCAGGGTAATCGCTTCGCGCAAGTCCGGCGGCAAGTCCTGCACCGCCTTGTTTACCGTTAACTTTAGCTCATTGGCGAAAAGTTCACGCTCCGGGGTGGCGAATTCAGTGAGCCACTCGCCGGCGTCGTATTTTTCCACTTCCTGCGCATCGATGCTGCTGGCGGGTGATTTGCGCCCGGTCGCCACCAGGTGGTTTTTCGCCGTGTTGATGGCGATGCGGTACAGCCAGGTGTAAAACGCGCTGTCGCCACGGAAATTGCCCAGCGCGCGATAGGCCTTGATGAAGGTTTCCTGCACCACGTCCTGCACGTCATCGGCATTACGCACGAAACGGGCGACCAGTTTGGCGATACGCAGCTGGTACTTTTGCACCAGAATATCGAATGCGCGTTTGTCGCCAGCCTGTACGCGCTCTACCAGCGCCTGATCTATGCTCTTTTCGCTCGCGCCCACCCGGGCATCTCCTCTGCAACACGTCCGTGTCTGTGTGATGTGACAAGCCACCGCAGGCTTAGTTCGCACTGCAGGGCGCTATTTCTCTGTGGAATCGCCAATTATACGACCTGTGTCAGCCAGTTCTGACCAGTCGGGTGCATTTCGCCGCCTGACTCAGTAGAATTGACCGCATTATTAGCGTTTTCTAATAAAAATCGAGCCCCGTAACTTACCTGAATCGAGCCGCGAGTGAAAGCATGGCAATCACCCACACCCACGATGTGCTGATAATCGGCGGCGGCGCAGCCGGCCTCAGCCTGGCGCTGCGGCTGCCGGATTCGGTTCGCGTCGCCATTCTCAACAAGGGGCCGGCTAAAGACGGCAGCACGTTTTACGCGCAGGGCGGGATTTCATCGGTGCTGAATCTGCGCGATTCTTTCGAGGCGCATATCGACGACACGCTGCGCGCCGGCGCCGGGCTGTGCCATGAAGACGCGGTGCGGTTCACGGTTGAACATGGCCCCGACAATATCCGCTGGCTGCAACAACTGGGGGTGCCGTTCAGTTCCGAACCCGGCGACAACGGCGAGCGCCGCCTGCATCTCACCCGCGAAGGCGGACACAGCCACCGCCGCATCGTGCATGCCGCCGACGCCACCGGCAAGGCTCTGAGCGATACCTTGCTCAATCACGTCAAACACAGCAGCAATATAGAATTTTTCGAGCAGCACATCGTGGTCGACCTGATTACCACTGAAAAACTCGGCCACAGCAAACAGGGCAATCGCTGCATCGGCGCCTATGTGCTGAACAAGGCAAGCGGCCATATCGAAACCTTCCGCGCGCGGCAGGTGGTGCTGGCCACCGGCGGCGCCAGCAAGGTCTATCTGTACACCAGCAACCCGGATGGCGCCACCGGCGACGGCATCGCCATGGCCTGGCGCGCCGGTTGCCGCGTCGCCAACATGGAGTTCAACCAGTTTCACCCCACTTGCCTGTATCACCCGGACGCCAAGTCGTTTCTGATTTCCGAAGCAGTGCGCGGCGAAGGCGGCAAGCTGCTGCTGCCAGACGGCGAACCCTTCATGCAGCGCTTTGACGAACGCGCCGAACTGGCGCCGCGCGATATTGTGGCGCGCGCCATCGACCATGAAATGAAACGCCTTGGCGCGCCCTGCGTCTATCTCGACATCAGCCACCGCTCGGCGGCATTCATCGCCTCGCATTTCCCGACCATTCATGCGCGCTGCCTGGAATTCGGCATCGACATGACCAAAGAGCCGATTCCGGTGGTGCCGGCGGCGCACTATACCTGCGGCGGGGTGATCACCGACCTGAATGGCCAGACTGACATCAGCGGCCTGTACGCAATCGGCGAAACCGCGCACACCGGCTTGCACGGCGCCAACCGCATGGCCAGCAATTCGCTGCTGGAATGCCTTGTGTTCGCCGAGTCAGCCAGCAAACAGATTCAGCATCAACTCACGCAGGCGGTGGATGAGATTGACATTCCGGCATGGGATGAAAGCCGGGTTACCGATTCCGACGAGGAAGTGGTGGTGTCGCACAACTGGGACGAACTGCGCCGCTTCATGTGGGACTATGTCGGCATTGTGCGCACCAACAAACGATTGGAGCGGGCGATGCGCCGCATTCAGCTGCTGTCGCATGAAATCAACGAGTATTACAGCAATTTCCGCATCACCAATGACTTGCTGGAGCTGCGCAACCTGGCCCAGGTCGCCGAGCTGATTGTGCGCTGCGCGATGGAGCGCAAAGAAAGCCGCGGATTGCATTTTTCACTCGACTATCCTGCGGTGAAAGACAATCAGCCGGGCAAGGACACGGTGCTGGCGCCACATGCCAAAAAACGAAAACTGATCAAGGTAGTCAACTAGATGCTTGCGCAACTGATTCTCGAACCCGAACAGGTCGAAGCGCTTCGCGGCCAGGACAATGTGGTCATCGTTGACCTGTGCCAGCCGGCGCAATATGTCACCGCGCATATTCCCGAAGCCCACTACCTGCCCTATGGCGTCATCGTGCGCGCGCAAAAGCCGGTGGTCGGCCTGCTGCCGGAGCCTGCGGTGTTTTCACGTATCCTGTGCAATCTCGGCATTGACGCCAACAGCCACATCATCGCCTACGATGACGAAGGCGGCGGCTGCGCCTCGCGTTTTATCTGGACGCTGCATGTATTCGGTCATCGCAATGCATCACTACTGAATGGCGGCATCGCCAGCTGGATTAACGAAGGTCACGACACCAGCAATATTCCGCCGCTGAACAATACGCCAACGGATTATCATCTCGACATCACTGCCAACGAAACCGCTGATTATGACTACATCAAACAGCATCTGGATGACGCGCATGTCGCCCTGCTCGATGCGCGTTCCGAAGGCGAATACAATGGCGGCAAAAAACTGGCGGAAAAAGCCGGCCACATTCCCGGCGCAAAACATTTCGAGTGGACCGACGCCATGGACAAGTCGCGCAACCTGCGCCTGCTGGCGGCGGATCAGTTGCAAAAACGCCTTGATGCGCTGGGCCTGAGCAAGGACAAGGAAATCATCTGCTATTGCCAATCCCATCACCGCTCGGCCTATTCCTGGCTGATGCTGAAAGCGCTGGGTTACGAAAACGTGCGCGGCTACCCGGGCTCCTGGTCGGACTGGGGCAACCGGCCGGACTCACCGGTGGAAGTTTGATGGTTCAGGATCACCGCAAAGGCCGCTGAGAAAAACATTCCGCAAATGCACGCCAATGAACGCAAAATATTCTGCTGTCATTTCAACCGCAGGGAGAAATCTCACGGGGCGGTTTGTTTTTGCCACAGAGCAAACAGAGGACACGGAGGTTAAATTTTTTCAACGCAGAGGCGCAAAGACGCAGAGGACGCGGAGGATTGCTTTTTTGTAGGAGCGGCTTCAGCCGCGAAATACGTTATCCGCAAATACCGGGTTCGTTGAAATCGCATGTTCGCGGCTGAAGCCGCTCCTACAAATAAAAAACCTTTGCGCTCTCTGCGCCTCCGCGCCTCTGCGTTGGATTTTACAAAAAAACCTCCGTGTCCTCTGTTTGCTCTGTGGCAAAAAAATAAATCGCGTTTATTCGCGTGCATTTGCGGTGAAAAAACCAAACCGCAATCAGATCGACAACATGGTCTTGCGGTAATGCTTGAGCTCGTTGATGGAATCGCGGATGTCATCCATCGCCAGGTGGTTGCCGGTTTTGGTGAAGCCTTCCAGCACTTCGGGCTTCCAGCGCACCGCCAGCTCCTTGAGCGAGCTGACGTCAAGATTGCGGTAATGAAAGAATTCTTCCAGCGTGGGCATGTAGCGCGCCAGAAAGCGTCTGTCCTGACAAATGCTGTTGCCGCACATCGGCGATTTGCCGGGCGGCACCAGTTTTTCGAGGAACGCCAGGGTGATGGCTTCGGCGGTCTGCTCGGATATTTCACTGCGAATCACGCGCTCGGTCAGGCCGGTTTTGCCGTGCTGCTCGGTGCACCATTCGTCCATGTTGCGCATGATGGATTCGTCCTGATGAATCACGATGGAGGGGCCTTCCTCGAGAATATTGAGTTGCTTGTCGGTGACGATGGTCGCAATCTCGATGATGCGGTCTTCCAGCGGGTCGAGACCGGTCATTTCGAGATCTATCCAGATCAGGTTTTCGGCGTTTTTCTGCGACATGGCTTTATCCTTATGTTTTCTGCAACAATTCGGCAAGGGGTCGTTATGACAGGCCGAAACAGGTTAGAATTCAACCAATCTTACCGAATAAACGGTGTTAACACATGCACGAATTTACGCTTTTGTTTTTGCTGATGCTGGCGGTTTCGCTGACGCTGCGCTTCTGGCTGTCACAACGCCAGATCAACCATGTGCTGGCGCATCAGGCCGAGGTGCCCACAGCGTTCGCCGGCAAGATTTCCCTGCCGGAACACCAGAAAGCCGCCGATTACACCATTACCAAAACCCGTTTTGGCCGCCTGCCGATGCTATACGATGCCGGCCTGCTGCTGTTGTGGACGCTGGGCGGCGGGCTGGACTGGCTGGATCAGACCGTGCGCGCGCTGGGCTACAGTGAAATCGTCACCGGCATTATTGTACTGCTCGGCTTCGCGCTGATTTCATCCCTGCTGGATTTGCCGTTTTCCATCTACAGCACCTTCGTCATCGAGGAAAAATTCGGCTTCAACCGCACCACGCCCAAAACCTTTGTCATTGACATGCTCAAGGGCGCCATGCTGGGTTTCATTATTGGCGCGCCGCTGCTGTATGTCATTTTGTGGCTGATGCAGCAGATGGGCGACATGTGGTGGATATACACCTGGATTGTGCTGACCGCATTCAGTCTGTTGATGATGTGGATTTACCCGACCTGGATCGCTCCCCTGTTCAACAAGTTTGAACCGCTGGAAGACGGCGAAACCCTGAGGCGCGTCAAATCGCTGCTGGAGCGTTGCGGTTTCAGCAGCAATGGCGTGTTTGTGATTGACGGCTCCAAACGCTCGTCGCACGGCAACGCCTATTTTTCCGGCTTTGGTAAAAACAAGCGCATTGTGTTCTACGACACGCTGCTGAAAATGCTCGACGACGACCAGCTGGAAGCGGTGCTGGCGCACGAGCTGGGGCATTTCAAAAAGAAACATATCGTGCAGGGCATGCTGATTTCGTTCGTCACCACTTTCATCGGGCTGGCGATTCTGGCCTGGCTAATGAAAAACGACTGGTTCTATCACGCGCTTGGCGTGAGCACGCCTTCAACCTATATGGCGCTGCTGCTGTTCATGATTGTGTCGCCGGTGTTCACTTTCATCCTCAGCCCGTTGATGAGCATGTTCTCGCGCAAGAACGAGTTCGAGGCCGACGCCTTTGCCGCCGAGCAAACCGACGCCAGCAACCTGATCACCGCGCTGGTCGGCCTGTACCGTGAAAACGCCAGCACCCTGACGCCAGACCCCTTGTATTCTGCATTTTATGACTCCCACCCACCGGCGCCAGTGCGCATTGCACACTTGAACGCCCAGACACAATAGGCATACAACATGAAAACTCCCATACTCGTTTTTTTGAGCTTGTTGGCTGCCAGCCATGCGGCGCTGGCGACTGATGCAGACAAACAGCTTGCGCATGGTGAAAAACTGCATAACAGCCACTGCGTAAAATGCCATACCGACCAGGTCTATACCCGCGACAACCGCTTCGTCAAAACCCTGAACGCGCTGGGCAAGCAGGTGCGCCGCTGCAAGGACAACACCGGCGCGACCTGGTTTGATGACGATACCGACGCGGTGGTGCGTTTTCTCAACACCCGGTATTACAAGTTCTGACATGCCCGAACTGTCGCAACAGCAATGCCAGCGTGACGCCAGCCTGCTCGACGACAGCGAGATTGACGCACTGATGCAAGAGCTGCACGGTGACTGGCGACTGGAAGACAACAACCGCGCCATCACACGGCGCTTTCGTTTTGACAATTATTACCAGACTGTCGCCTTCATCAACGCGGCTGTTCAGATTGCGCACAAACAGGATCACCACCCGGATATCAGTTTTGGCTACAATCAATGCGTGGTGCGCTACAGCACCCACAGCGTTGGCGGCCTGTCGCTGAATGATTTTATCTGCGCCGCAAAAATTGATCTCATCAATGCCCTGTAGTTCATGAACAAACGCCGCCTGTCACACAATCAGCGGCGACGCATCGCGCAGCAGCAATCGCGCAAACTTGAGCTGGAAGGCGCGCTTGAAGGAACGGTGATTACCCACTATGGCAAGGAAGTCACGGTTGAAGACGAACAACAGCGGCTGCACCAGTGCAAGCTGCGACAAAACCTTGGCGACCTGGTTTGCGGCGACCGCGTCAGTTTCCAACCGCAGGGTGAAAATGCCCACGGCGTGGTGCTGGCGATTCATCCTCGCAACAACCTGCTGCAAAAAACTGGCTTTGGCGGCAAGGCCAAGCCGGTGGCCGCCAATATTGATCAGGTGCTGATTGTCAGCGCCGTGCAACCGGCGCCCAATCCTTATCTGATCGACCGCTACATTGTCGCCACCGAGAACCTGCCCGCCAAAGCGATTCTGCTGTTGAACAAAATCGATCTTGGTGACGAAGCACAAACCCTGCTGGCACAACTACAGCAAAACTATCAGGATATCGGTTTGACCATTCTCCCCGCCAGCGCCAAAACCGGGCAAGGCATCGACGAGTTGAAAACCCTGCTGCAAGATCACACCAGTATTTTTGTCGGTCTGTCCGGCGTGGGCAAATCTTCACTGGTCAATAGCGTGATTCCCGATGCTGACATCAAGGTGGGCGAAGTCTCCCGCGCCAGCCAGGAAGGCACACACACCACAACCGTTTCAACCCTGTACCACCTACCCAGCGGCGGCGACCTGATCGACTCGCCTGGCGTGCGCGACTTCACGCCTATCATTGAAAATCGCCAGCAAATCCTCAACGGTTTTGCCGAGCTGCGTAAATACGCCGGACTGTGCAAGTTCAACGACTGCACACATACCAGCGAGCCCGGTTGCGCGGTCAGGCAGGCGATTGAAAACGGCGAAATCAATCCGCAGCGTTTGCAGAGTTATCAGCATATGCTGAAAGACCTGGAAGAATAGGCGCCGATCTCACAGGTGCCTGCAAGCTGACGTCTGTCAGCGCTTGCGCCTGGCGCGAAAAAAGTTTTGCAGCATTTCCCGACTGTTGTCCGCCAGCACCCCTGACACCACTTCAAAGCGGTGGTTATGATTGCCTGCTTGCAGCAAGTCAAACGCACCGCCCAGCGCGCCGGTGCGCGGGTCGCTTGTGCCGAACACCACTTTGGATACACGCGCGTGAATCATCGCGCCAACGCACATCGCGCACGGCTCCAGCGTGACGTACAGCGTCGTATCCACCAGACGATAATTACCCAGCGCTTCACCGGCGCGGCGCAGGGCGACAATTTCCGCGTGTGCGGTGGCGTCGTTGGCGCCAATTGGCTGATTAAAGCCTTCGGCCACCAGCGCATCGTTTTTAACGATAACGGCGCCCACCGGCACTTCGCCCGCCGCCTCCGCCTGCGCCGCCAGTTGCAGGGCGCGCCGCATCCAGTTTTCGTCTGCCATACTCATCAATCGTAACGGTTTTCGTGCAGGCAGTTTATCAGCTTGGCGCCCTGCTGTTGCCGCCCGGCTTCTCGCCAGTGCTGTATATCATGCTTTGACACGTTATAATGCGCGGCTGATTCATCATGCTCTGAGTGGAGGGTTATCCGTGGCAGCAAATAAAGCGCGAGTGTACTTTGGCCTGGCCGGCTACAATTTTGATCCCGACATTGTCACCCAGGCGCTGGGCATTGAACCGACCTCGGTCGACGCCACCGGCATGCGCGCCAGCATCGACAAGCCCGCCATCAGCTCATGGGAGTTATCCAGTGAAACCGTCAGTGGTGGTGAAATTGATGTCTACGAACTGACCAACGAACTCATCAAGCAAATCGAACCCGCCAAGGACAAAATCAAGCAGATTATGGAAAGCCACAACCTGTCGCCCAGAATCTGCGCGGTGCTGACCCTGTCCTGTGATCAGGACACAATCGCGCCCGATGTTGGCTTCGGCGCAAGAACCATCCGCTTCCTGTCCGAAATCGGCGCCTTTATCAACGTGGAATACAAGCTGCAGGATCGGAGCTAGGACAAGGCAGCGTTAACTGCCTGCAAGCTGTCAGGCATCGACAATCAGGCGTCGGTCTGTGCGCCCACTGTTTGTATTTGCTCACGCGCCAGCGCCAGTTGCTGCTGGCAATGTTCAAGAAAACGCGGCTGACAACTGTCGCCGAAGCATTCAATAATCACTTCCAGTTCATCCGCTGCTTCTTCAGTGATGGCGGCATCCTGTCGCATTTCACCCAGAACGCGCTTGGCGGTGGCCATGTTGATGCGGCAGATGTTGGCAAGATGGATAGACAGTTGCTGCGCCATGCTGGTGTCCAGCGAAGCATCGTAGGCGCGAATCGCTTCTTCAATGCGATCCGGATTGCCTTCTGACTCACCCAGGTTTTGGAGCACGGCGCCACGGTTGTTATGCGTGGCCATCAGTTCGATTCCGGTATTTTCCTCATCCAGTTCAGTCAACGCATTCTTGAACGCCACGACTGACTTTTGCAGGGTGCGATTGCCTTTCAGCATCATGCCATGCTGATGAAAAGTAATGCCAAGCAGGTGCATGGTCAACGCCCATTCAATCGGGTTGTCCTGGCGCGTCCACACCAGCAAGGCATTGGTTGCCGCATCGACCGCCGCTTTCATCGGCGCGGCGCTTTGCCGCCGGATGCCGAGCGCATGGCTGGCCGCAGCCAGTCCATATTGCGTCCACGCCCACTCCTCGGGCGTATCTTCCTGGCTGTAGATTTCCAGCGCAGCATTGAATGCCTTGACCGCTTCTTCATAGCCGGCATCATCCTGTTCCTGCTGGGCGCGCGCCGCCAGCAAGTTGCCGTACGTATTATACAGGGCGGCTGTCTCGACACTTTTGTCCTGCTCGTTAATCATGCCGCGCAGGTTGTCGCAGGACTCATCGGGTATGCGGGCAAGTTCAGCCGGCAATTCAAAACTGCCCTGGGTGTGAATAAAGTTATCGTGCAGAATTTCGTGTCTGTCTTGCGCCGCCTGCTCTGTCTGCTGCGGAAACAGTTCAGAGTAATGCCTGACAGCGCGCTGCAACGCGCGGTTTGCCGGATAGACGATAAAGGTTTCAGTGAATTTCATTGATTGCTGGCCCCTTCAATACGTCCGGCCCTTCGTCATCGATGGGGCCGCCCGCCTCGATTTCTTCGTCGGTCGCGTCGCGCACCGACAGGATTTCGATAACGAAAAGCAGCTCACGGCCACACAACGGATTGTTGCCATCAACGGTCAGGGTTTTGTCATCCATGCGGGTGACAATAAAGTTTTTGGCTTCGCCCTTTTCGTTTTCCATGATAATCGTCATGCCGATTTCGCGATATTCTTCTGGCACGTTCTCGATGAGATCGGTAAACACCAGCGACTCGTCTCGCGGGCCGTAGATCTGGGTGCCACTGAATGGCACTTCAATGGTTTCACCGGCGCGGCGACCCTGCAGCTGCGCTTCCACTTCCTCGGACAGCACTTCATTGATGCCGTGAACATAGCCCAGCGGGTATTCGACGCCGGTTAACACATCGCCGGTTTTTTCGTCGATGATTTTGTAGCTAAGCTCTACGTACTTGTTGTCTTCGATAATGTCTGACATACTGATACCGGATAGATTAAAACAGTGTGCAACCGAAAATTTTCACGTTTTCTTCTTCGTAACCCAGCACCAGTCGCCCCAGCCACTCACCTTCTTTCTTTTTATGGTACTGGCGGAACAACACGGTGACATAACCATCACGCCGGATTAAACCCAGCACGTCATATTTCTCGGAGAGATTCTGCGCCAGATCGCTGCGTGCGAACTGCTTGCCAAGCTCCATCTCGTTGGCGCTCGCCCTGAATGAGCGTGAAAAATTCTTGATGAACATCAGGTAGTTTTTATTGTTGGAATACTTGATAAGGTCTTCCCACCAGGGCCTGGCGATTTCAAGAATCTCCTCATCGGTTTGTTCTGTAATATTCATAACATTGATACCTGATACTGAATGAATTCGTTAGTTGAACAGCAGCCGAGAATACGACCACTATTTCCTGGCCAGCCATGTGCGGCCGAACCCTGTTGATAAAGAAGGCCGGCTACATCACACGCCTTCTCCAACCTATGAAGCGAGGCAAGAAAAACACCCCGCACAGACAAAAAAAGACCAATAAACCATTGGCCTTTTCTTGTAAAAAAAACAGGGAGGCATCCCGACCGGCCACGCCGGCCGGGATCACTCCTTACACCTTGGAATCAGGCGGCGTCCTTGTCTTCTTCGTCATCAATCAGATGATAAAGCGGCGCCTTCTCCATGGTGTATTCGCCGGTTTCCGGATCGCGGCGAGATACAGTCAGCACGTGCCAGTTCTCGTCATCGAGCTTCATAAAGTCGCCACGATAGTAGTAACCCGGCCAGCGAGTTTCTTCACGGAACAGGGTGTGCTGAATAACAGCTTCTGAAGTCATGATGCGATGCTTCAGCTCCCATGCGCGCAGCAGCTCATGAATGTCTTCAGCAGCGATGCCGTTTTCCCAGTCTTCTTCAAGAATTTTCAGTTTCTTGAGGCCGATGTTCAACAGCTTGTCGTTGGTCATGTAGCTAACCGTTACACCACCGCAGTACTCGTCCATCAGCTTCTGCAGACGGTCAAGACCCTGACGCGGGTTGATGTAGTGCGGATTAACCGTACCGGCGGTAATCGCATTGCGATATACACGGTAGGTTTCCATCGGCTTGTAGATTTCCTGACGACGCTTGTCGATCTGCGCCTGGGAAACAACAATGCCTTCGGCCTTGCCATCGTCGATGAACTTGCAAGCAGCTTTTGCCGCCAGACGGCCTTCTGTGAAAGAGCCGGATGAGAACGCGTGCGGCGTACCGCCAACAGCATCACCCGCGCCGAACAGACCTTCAACCGTGGTCATACGATTGTAGCCCCAATAGTACTCCGGCGGAGAAACATCTTCCGGGCCTGAGCACCATGCGCCGCAACCGGTAGCGTGTGACCCCATAACGTAAGGCTCGGAAGTGGTCAGTTCCGGGTTTTCGTATTTCGGGTCAACGTCGGTAGCCGCCCATAGCACCGCCTGACCAACTGTCATGCCCAGGAAGTTATGCCAGCCGATTTCTTCGAGATGCGGATCCTGGAAGGCTTCCATGGTAACCATGCGAATCGGACCGCGGCCTGCGTTCACTTCGTTGATGAAAGCGTGGTTACGCAGACAGGTCGGAATCGGACGGTGGGTGCGGTGAGATACTTCCGGATCCAGGTATTCCTTGCCTACCATCTTCTGCAGGTCAGGGAACCATTTGGACTCATACTCTTCGCCGTAACCGTTCTGGGTGTAGGTCTTCAGATGCAGGAAGTATGCGCCTACAGGACCGTAACCGTCCTTGAAGCGAGCCAGTACGATCTTGTTTTCCATCTGCGTCATCTTGGCGCCAGCGCCGATCAGCAGACCATAGGCTGAGCCGGAAGACCACGGCGCGTACCATACGCGACCGGCGCCTTCACCGACTGAGCGCGGCTTGTAGATGTTGGATGCGCCACCTGCGCCGACGATAACAGTCTTGGACTTGAATACGTGGTAGTTGCCGGTGCGCACGTTGAAGCCAACAGCGCCAGCAACACGATTCGGTTTGCTTTCGTCCATCAACAGGTGCGTTACACAGATGCGGTTGAACACCTTGTCAGCAGATTTCTTGGCGGCTTCAGCCACGATAGGCTTGTAAGACTCACCGTGAATCATGATCTGCCAGCGACCTTCACGCTGGTAGGCGCCGGTCTTCGGGTTGCGCATCAGCGGCAGGCCCCATTCTTCAAACTGGTGAACAGCCGAGTCAACATGGCGAGCCATGTCGAACAGCAGGTCTTCACGAACCATGCCCATCAGGTCGATACGCGCATAGCGTACGTGATCTTCCGGGTTGTTTTCACCGAAGCGGGTGCCCATGTAGCAGTTAATCGCATACAGACCCTGCGCAACCGCACCGGAACGGTCGATGTTTGCTTTTTCGGCAATAACAATTTTCTTATCCTTGCCCCAGTAACGCGCCTCGAAAGCCGCGCCTGTGCCACCCAGGCCAGCGCCGACAACCAGGACATCGATATTGTCTTCAACGATAGTTTGGTAAGACATTAGTAGTACACCCCTTCTTTCATTGTCAGGCCGTTGGATTCAAGCGTATGCAGACCGCCGTCATCGAGACGAATGTACTTCGGCTCGTTGAACAGCAACTGGCTGTCACGCATGTCACTGCTGGGCGCAGACTCGTTCTTCAGTTCAGGAATACAGGTGCCCCACGGCTTGGTGGTAATCGGCGCCAGCAAATCCCAGTCTTTTTTACCGTTACGGAAAATGATACGCCATGCGATGACGCCCTTTTCCTCATCGCGGCGCACGCGAACAGAGTGTCCAAGCGGAGCAAAGTCGGCGTAACCGCGCACGTCAATCGCGTTGTGCGGGCAGGCTTTCACACAGGAGTAGCACTCCCAGCACATGTTCGGTTCGATGTTGTAAGCGCGGCGCAGCGTCTTATCGATGTGCATGATATCTGACGGACAGATATCAACACACTGACCGCAACCATCACAACGGGTCATGTAGACAAAAGTAGGCATTAGTCAATCCTCTCTAGCTTTAAATTAGTAATGGTGAGGCGGTTCGCGCTTGATGCCGAGCCCCATGTACGGTGGATTGTCTCCCATGTAAGTCGGGATATCCGGATATTTTTCCTTGACTTCAGCACTGCTCAAATCAGGGATGTCAGGCAGGTTTTCACGAGAACCTTCCGCCCAGATAACTTTCTTTTGGTAAGCAGCAGCCGGCTTGAAAAACATGTGCGCAAACTTGGACCAGATCACTGTCGAGAACAGGATGGTGCTGGAGGCAATGAACAGCGCAAACATCAGCATGGAGCCGGTGAATGACCAGATCAGCGCAAAAGTACACATGGACAGCATGCCCAGAATGAATACGTCGCGGCGGAATTCAAGCTCGTACCAGCGAACGCCTTCCGCATAAACATCAACACGGATGCCAAACCAGAACCAGTAGCCGCCGATGCAAAGCATGATTGCGCCAATGTGCCACAGCGGCCCCCAGATGCCTGCGTCAGCCTGACCAGGATAAGCGAAGATGAGGATAGCGGTAGAAGCGACAAAGAAAATGAAGCCGTACATGGTCAGCAGATGCGACACGCGGCGCTTCGGATTCTTGAATTCAGATGAGGTCAGCACTTCATTGGTTACAGTCTTAACGAGCAAGGCGCCTTTTTCATCAACACGGCGCTTGGCTTTTTTCGCCATTTCTTTGGTGTAACCGTCGAAGTACTCTTTACTGCGCTTGTGTACAACGTCGATAATGGTGCCCGCGACAACCAGAATTAACATGGCCACCACATATGCCTGCATAGTGGCGGCAGGAATCAACTCGGTTAACGCAGCGAAAGGATTGCTGGTAATCATTGCTTCTAAACTCCTCGGTTTATTGATGTGCGATGCCGGCGCAATTGTAAATGACAATCTTGGCCATCAGTACTAAATTAAATCTTACACCTCATAAAATTAACTTATGACAGGCGCAAGATAACAAGTCAGTCCACTCCCGAACAGCTTCGCGCCACACTGCGGACGCCACTCTGCTCAGAGGGGGGGCAAGCTTATGAGAAAACACGCAATATGTAAACTGTTCAAAGGTGGTGTTTCGCAGATTATTTCAGGGAAAACGGCGGTTTTTTTCATTTCTGAAAAACGGACGTCTTCTGTCAGCCCGCCTGACAGACTTGCCGCCCGGATTGAACAAATATTATCCAGACCGTCCACCCCGCATACTCATGTGAAATATTGAACTCCCCTGACGGAAGTCCTAGAATCCACGGCCTGATTACGCAGCTGGCCAGGCTGCTTCACAGCTCTCTATTATAAGGTGAAACAATGACCGACAACGCCCAGGCAGCCAGCCAGCAGGAAGAATGCCGCTTTTGCGTTTCCAAACCCGGCCGACGCTTGCTGGCGGAAAATGAATACGGATTCGCCGCATTCGATCGACACCCCGCCAGCGAGGGCCATTTTCTGGTGATTCCACGCCGCCACTTCGCCAGCTATTTCGATATCAATGATGACGAAACCCTGGCGCTGTGGAACCTGGTGAAACAGGGCAAACAAATCGTCGATGAAAAATATCACCCGGATGGCTACAACATCGGCATCAACGTCGGCCACTGGGCCGGGCAGTCGATTCATCACCTGCACATCCATGTCATTCCACGCTACAAGGGCGACGTTGAAAACCCCAAAGGCGGCGTGCGCGGCGTGATTCCCGCCAAAAAGCTGTATGAGTTCAAGCCGGATTAGCTGGCCCTGAACGGCATAAACCTGAATTGGTGACATGCGGGTTTATGGGGTAGGATGGGGCAACACCAATAAAAAAAGAATGCCCCATGCAAACCACTCCCTTGCATGCCACACCGAAGGATGATCAGGCGAGCGATTTGCTGTCGCAATACAGGCAAATTCGCAACGATTCGGAAACCATTTGCGCGCCGCTTGAAATCGAGGATTACGGCATCCAGACCATGGCGGATGTCAGCCCGCCCAAATGGCATCTGGCCCACACCAGCTGGTTCTTTGAAACCTTTTTGCTGACGCCTTACCTGGCGGACTACGGCATTTTTCACCCGGATTTTGTTCGTCTGTTCAATTCCTATTATGAACAGGTGGGCGCATTCCATCCGCGTCCGCAGCGCGGACTGCTATCCCGCCCAACAGTTGCGGAAGTTTTTCGCTATCGCAAACATGTCGATGAGGCCATGCAGCGCCTGCTGACGCAACCGGCGCATCCAGCACGACAGGATATTGCCTTGCGCACCCGCATCGGCATGCACCACGAACAGCAGCACCAGGAACTGCTGCTCACCGACATCAAGCATATCCTCGCCAGCAACCCGCTGCTGCCAGCCTATCGCGATGATCTGCAACAAGCGGATGGCGAAGCGACGCCACTGAGCTGGAGTGAGGTTGACGCCGGCCTGTACGAAATCGGCAGCAACAGCGACGGTTTTGCCTTTGACAATGAATACCCGCGCCACAAGGTCTATCTGGAAAGCTATCGCCTTGCCAACCGCGCAGTGACCAATGCCGAATACCTGGCCTTCATCGATGACGGCGGCTACACCAACCCGGCGCACTGGTTGTCGGAAGGCTGGCGCGCGGTCAAAACCGGACAATTAAGCCACCCGCTTTACTGGCGTCAGCAAGACGGTCAGTGGCGACAGATGACGCTGGGCGGCTTGCGGCCCTTGAACCCGAACGAACCGGTCTGTCATATCAGCTATTTCGAAGCGGACGCCTTCGCCAGCTGGGCGGGCAGACGCCTGCCCACAGAAGCTGAATGGGAAGTCGCTGCCGCCGCCGCGCCGATACAGGGCAATTTTCGCGACAGCGACCGTTTGCATCCCGCGCCCGCCCAGGCGACAGGCATGCAGCAATTGTTTGGCGATGTCTGGGAATGGACCCGCAGCGCCTATGCGCCCTACCCCGGCTACCGCACGCCGGCGGGCGCGCTGGGCGAATATAACGGCAAGTTCATGTGTGGCCAGTATGTGCTGCGCGGCGGCTCCTGTGTCACGCCCGCCAATCATATTCGCGCCAGCTATCGCAATTTCTTTTACCCGGCCGATCAATGGCAATTCAGCGGTCTGCGCCTGGCGGAGGACATGGCGTGAGCCCATCGACCGCAAACAGCGTACAGTTTTATGACGCCCACCCGCCGCCGACTGACTTTTACGCCGAAGTCATCAAAGGACTGCATGCCAGTCCGAAACAGATTCCACCGAAATTTTTCTACGACGAAACCGGCTCACGCTTGTTCGACGCGATTTGTGACTGTCCGGAATATTATCCAACTCGCACCGAAATGTTACTGCTGGAACGCCATGCAACTGAAATCCGCAACCTGATTGGCGAGGACTGCCTGCTGATCGAACCGGGCAGCGGCAGCAGTCAGAAAGTGCGGTTGTTGCTGGATGCGCTGCAACCGGCCGCGTACCAACCAATGGACATTTCCCGTCGCTATCTGATTGAGGCTGCGCAAAATCTGGCGGCGGATTACCCGTGGCTGGATGTGTATGCCGTGTGCAGCGACTTCACCAGTGAGCTGCCGCTGCCGTTTTCACCGCCACACCGGCACAAGGTGGCGTTTTTTCCCGGCTCCAGCATCGGCAACTTCGAACCGGTAGACGCCGTGCGGTTCCTGCAACGCATTGCCGCCGCTGTCGGACCAGGTGGCGGACTGCTGATTGGCGTTGATCTGAAAAAAGACCCACAGATATTGCATGACGCTTACAACGATGCGGCAGGCATCACCGCAGATTTCAACCTCAACCTGCTGACCCGCATCAACCGTGAACTCGACGGCGAGTTTGACCCGGCCACATTCCGTCATCACGCTTTTTATAATGAAGCGCTCGGCCGCATCGAAATGCACCTGCACAGCAAAACCCACCAGACCGTTTCAGTGGCGCAACAGGCATTCCGGTTTGAATGCGATGAAAGCATCCACACCGAATGTTCCTACAAATACACCATCGGGGAGTTTGCCCGCCTGGCCGGCAAATCCGGCCTGCAACTGCAACAAGCCTGGACTGACGAACAGAACTTGTTCAGCCTGCAGTTCTACCAGGTAACTACAACCCGGGCGTAACTGGCTAACGCAATCGTCCTGAAACCGCCGCACCCTTTCCGCCCACCCCCTCTTTTCATTGCATCCAGCGATTTATTGACTCGGCAATCAACAGGTTCCGGCAATTTACCTCTTTGCGCGCTTTTTTAAGACTCAGATGCGGTATGAGCCTCACCCATCATTAGAATAAGCATATATTATAACTAACTGATAAATAATGACATTTATGGGAGCAGGTGTAGAATTGGTCACCGGTTTTACCTGCAGGATCGGTAAAGCCGCAAAACATCATTCACTATGGGAGGGGGTTCAAATGGCTACAAAATTATCGAGATTTACAAATGCTATAACCCTGGTTGGCGCATGCCTGCTGGCTGCAGGCCCAGAACATGCGTCCGCCGGTGACGATAACATCGATGTAACTTTCCCGTCGGAGATTATCCATCTCCACAGTACGGGGCATGCCTTCATTGTTGACAGTCTGACCGATACCGTAGTCGCGGATTTACCAACCGGGCTGGGTGGAACGTTGGGCAGCACCACCCCGGATGGAAGCAAGGTCTATGTCGGCGCCGCCGCACCTGGCGAAACCCAGGTAACAGTTCTCGACCTGAAGAGCCGGTCGGTTGTTGCCACGCTGCAGACCGGAAACCGCCCAAAACACCCGCTGGTCAGTCCGGATGGCAGTATGGTGATCGTCAATAACTGGAGTGTGGGCAACGACGGCTCCATACATTTCGTGTTTATCGAAACCGCGACGGATAGCATCATCAAGGATCTTAGCGTACCTATTGGTTCATCTGTCGGCGTCAATGATGTGATTACGATGCACAACAGCTGGTCGTGGGATTCACGTTATGCATACGGTGTGGATCGCGTGGATAATCAGCTGGTGGCAATCGATACCAGGGACTGGAGTATTGTCGAGGTCGATTTGCCTTCAAAGCCACACTATCCAGTGGTGAGTCCGGATGGCAAGGAACTGTGGGTAGTGGTCGAAGGTGTGGATCTGACCAACCGACCGGGTATCGTCGTGCTGGATCTGACGGATCCGTCACTGCCCGTCAAGGCCACCATGGATTCCCCCCTGATCGGCGAAGCAGTTGTTGAAGGTCATCATGGCAACTTTACCCAGGATGGCAAGTACTTCATGCTGTTGAACCGTGGCGGCGGCAGCACCAAAATCGGTCGCGAGGTGGCCTTCTTCGACGCCAAAAAGAAAACGCTTGTGAGACGCATCACCACGGCAAGCAGTGGCGTTGGACACGCCTACAATTCACCTGACGGGCGACATGTCATGGTGACCAACTACGGTAATAACGTTATCACGATTATTGACCTCAAGAAAAAGATCAACCCGGTCGCGGATGTTGAGATCGGAACCGGTCGCATGGGGCATGTAGCGTTTACCAAAAATGGGCGTTATGGTTATATCTCCAATGCTGCGGATGGCAATCTTTTCAAGTTTGACATGAAGAAATTTGAAGTGGTGAAGGAGATTGTGACAGGTGGAGGTCCTGGCGGTGGTCAGGTACTCAATGTATGGACCAATGTCTTCGAAGAGTTGCCGGTCAACGACGACTGACGTGACCTGAATGCCGGTCAGGGCGCGCGTCATGCGCTCCTGACTGGCATATCACATTACAGTATTGGTTATTGCAAATATAACAGACACTCTCGCGAACTGGTTGCTGTCCATGCACTGGACATAATAACAAGAATCAATCGCATTTCTTCAGTAATTTGCTCCTGACAACAACGTTCAACCCTATTGGCCAGGTCAGATATTAGTAACGGTTTGGCACATATTGAGCCGTTAATGTTGCATAAATATCAGCAGCCCCACTTCCAGCATTCGTCTGATTCGCATCAAGCCCGGCGACAGCATAAAACGTATAATCACCTGCTGAAGCAACCGGGTATACTTGTGTATGCGAAAAAGGCTTACACACTATAGTCTGCCCGTCTCCATATATATACACACTGCCTGAACCGATAACCAGGGTGCTTGAGACGTCACTTGCCGCCAGCACGACCCAATCGCCTACATCTGCACATGCCTGCCCGGTGAATTGGACAATAACATACCCGGATCCTGGTGCAGTTAAAGTAACCGAACCCACATCCACACCAGCTAGAAACCCGCCAAGATCAAGAGATGGCAAGGTTATAGATTGACTGTTAATAGTTACCCAATCTACACCCGGCAATTTGCTTTCAAGCGACGATATCCGCGAGTCATTGTCATTCACGGCGCTACTCACCTCATTCATTTTGGCGGCAGTCAATACATCACCGTCACTGAACGAGCCGGCAATGGTTCCCGCCATGCTTGCCGAGTTCGCTCCCAGACACAATGCAAATAAAAATGATTTAGAGTTGAATTTTTTCATATTGCTATCCTGTTACTGTTTGAATTTATGAACCCAGCTCGCAACCACCCACTTGACCCGCCACGCCGGAATCACCCAGCACACAAAGCGGAACAAACGGGTTTGTGCCGGCAACCAGCTCATCAAGATTGGTGCGAGCATCCGAATCGGTATCTATCGACAAATCGAGCAGCGTATCCGGAAACACCAATGAGTTATCGCCAGACGATATGGTAATCGCGCTGCTGCCAGCGGCCAAAGTTACATTGCTTGCGTACATGGCCGAGTCGAAACTGATGGTGACGTTATAGGTCTGGGCAACAGAGGAAACACTGGCGGCCAAACCGGTGAAGGTATAGGTTGCGGTGCTTCCACTCAACGCCATTTCAACCGGCGCATCACCTGTTTTATTGACAAATACCCGAACAGCGCCCGACGGCAGGCTGGCAGTCGCAATGCCTGAGGGTACGACTACCGTTACTGACAAGCTTGTATCAGCTTCAGGGCTTCCTCCACCACCACATGCATGGATTAGCGGTATCAGTATTATTGGCAACAGATTTTTGAGATATGATAATTTCATTTTTCCTTCCTGAATCCCCCCGAGTTTCTATGTGACATTTATCTTTACTGCCAATCTCATAGGAAGAGAACGCTGCTTATTGTTTTGTTACAACACCGGCCGTGATATTGATAATAAAACACCGGATAACACATACAATCGTGTCTCAATCCAACCTATGCTGGCGCATAGGATGTACCCACAACCAATATTCATTACCGTCATTTAGCCGAAGCTGAAACCACGTCGAGCGTGTAGGTCGCGATGGCGGAATCGGTTTGGCCATCGTTCACTACATAGCGAAATGTGCTCAAACCGGGCGCGGAGGGTTTGAACACGACATCAGCCGCGCCACCTCGGGCATTTTTCAGCCTGTCGCCGATATTGACGGGAGTGACGCCGTCAGGCTGGAACAGTTGTCCATTGTCCGGCAGGCTGAGGATGCGGAAGCCCAGGGTATCGCCATCCGCGTCCTGGCCTTTCAGCGTGATGGTGGCGGAAACCGCGCCCGCCTGCACGCGCGTGTATCCCTCATCGAGGGCCATTTGCGCGATTTCGATGCCTGACAAGGCGCGGTCATAGAAGCGAATTTCATCCAGGGAACCCGCAAAGGAGGGATATCCAAGATCCGGCCGCCAACTGCCGATAAACAGGGAGGTATTGGAATCAGGAATCCTGCCAATGGCGCCGACAGGATCGTTGGCGGGAATACTGTAAAAAATATCCCGCACGCCCACGGAAACACCGTCGATAAAGATTTCCTGCAACCCCTTGTCGAACACCGTGGCAACGTGGTGCCACTGCCCGGTTGTCAGGTAGTGGCGCGCCGAGCCTCCAGAGCCGGAGCGGTTGGCATTGGAGACCAGCATATTGAGCGTGCCGCCGTTGGTTTCGCCCAAATCAGGGCCGATATCGGCGAACAGGAAACTGTTTTGGGTGGATGAACCCCCTGATATCCATTTTGACGCAATCACATTGCGTTCATGGTCACGGGTAGTCGAAGTTGACGAGTCAGTGAATTGCCCGAAATTGACCCAGGCGGAAATGGTCAGCGCGTCGATATTTTCGACCACATTCATATCACCCAGGTCGAGATAGCCGCCGGGCGCCATGGCGTAGGCCGTGTTATTTCCATTACGATCACGCACGGCGGCCGCTCCCGCGCCGGCGGCCACGCCATCATGGCCGGTTCCGCTGGCGTCTTTCACCAGGCCAAGCATGGCGTCGTCGAAAGGATAGTAGGCCAGCAGGCTGTTACGGCTGGCGCCACCCGCCACTGGCGGTGTGTTATCGGCGACGAAAACGGCGACATCGAGAATATCGGAATCATTGACGCCGTCATTGGCGACAAAGCCAAATGTGACGGCGCGCTCCATTGCCGCGGGATTTCCACTATTGAATCCCGTGGGCGTGAGAATCACCCTGCCATCCGGATCGGTTACCGTGTCACCGTCTGCAATCGGGCTGCCGTCGTACTGAAACAGACCGGCATCGAGCGGAGTATGGGTGATGCGCAGACTCAACGGCGCGGCATTGTCGGACGTGCCGCTCAGGTACAACAAGACGTCTTCTCCCACCCGGCCTGACGCCTGAAATGGCGCATCCTGGAATGGGGGCTGCCCGGAAGCGGGGTTGATTACCGTCCACTGGGCCAGATTTTCCAGCACGCCATGATGATTACCGGCCTTGTCATGCGCAATGATGCCGCTTGCCTCGGAGAGCGGCCAGTAGCCGAGCAAATCTGTTTCACTGCCGTGCAGGCGGTGGCTCATCAAGGGGGGTATCTCCGCCGCCATCAAGGCCCTGCCCCAGAAAGAGACTTCGCTGATGAGTGCGTTGGCTTTCGGATCGGGGTTATTGCCAAACTGACCGATATAGTGCCCGCCAATGCCCATATTGGCCCCCAGCGAGGTCAGCTGATCACCCTGGCCGACAAGATTGCCGTCAACATAAAGGCTGACGGTTTTTCCCGAACGCGTGACGGTAACGAAAAACCATTTCCCTGCTCCGAGAACGCGATGACCCGAGGTGATCGTATCCCAGCCGGTACCAAAGCGGTCGGCGGAAAACTGAATTTCACCCAGGGCGCCTGCCTGTATAACGAAGCGATGGGTATCGATGACGCTGGTTTCCTGCGAGAACAGCACCATGTTCTGAACCAGCACGTTCGGCTTTACCCACATTGCAATCGAGAAATCGGTGTCGGCCGCGAGATTCAGCGGACTGTCTTCGGCGCCGTTGACAACCGAGACATAAATCAACAACGGTAACGACTTGTTGCCCTGTTGATCCTCAAGCACCAGTTGATACCGGTGTGTACCGACCGGCAGCGGGTCTTCCGCGGCATTGATCAGCAAGCGGCCCATCGTGGTGACAACGCTGACATTATTGCGGAAGACGCCGGTTGGCGTATCGATGGCGCTCCAATGCCATCGCACGATCGTGGCCGTTGGCCGGGGCGGTGGCGAGAGATAAAAATTGTGGCCATAGGCGACACGGTTGCCCGGCGCAACGCTTCCCCTTGAGTCGAGTACCTGTGTGGCCGTGTCAAAGTCGAGGTTATCCTGGATGGGAACGGTGCTGTCAAAAACGTAGAACGGGCGGCTGAAAACCGATGACTTGCCAGTGTCGTCCACCAGGGTCAGTTGCGCCGTGTAATCACCAACGGAAAGCGTCTTTCCTGTTGTCGGCCCGAGCAGGAAAGTATCACGAATGCTGCTGCTTTGCCTGTAGAGCGAATTGCCGCTGGCGTTATCGATGACATCCCATATGTATCGGTTGATATTGCCAAGCCCGGCAACATTGGCAGGGGTGTTAACCGAGAGGCTGAAATCAGTGTCGAGTGCGACATGGGCGTCAAAATCGCTGTTTGCGTTTACGGAACCTATATGGAGTGTTGGGCTCTCGACCACCTCGATACTGATCATCATCGGCGCGGAGAAATTGCCGGCGGCATCTTCCATCACCAGGCGATAGCGGTGGCGGCCGGGCGTCACTGGATCGACATCGGAAGCGGCATTCAGGTAGAGACTTGGGCTGCTGGTTACTGCCTTGTCACCCGTGACACCACCTATTGGCCTTGTGCTTGTGTTGTTGGGTGAAAATATGCCTCTTTCGTTGCCATCCAGAGCGATCCAGTAATAGCGGACAATATTGCCCCCCGTGTAACTGGAAAGATCCGCAACCAGATAAAAATCACTGCCGTAGGCAACACGGTTTGAGGGCGCTGCGGCTCCACCGGATGTATAGGAAGCATAAAGCCCGGCAGCATAATGCAGGGGAACATCGGCGGGGATCTGGACGCCGCCTTGCGTGGTATCCAGCGCGGGCACAAGCGCTTTGGCGACTGGACGCGCCTGACTGATCTGCACACTGAGTTCGACCGGCGGCGAGAGATTGCCGCTGTCATCCTCCACCACCAGGCGGTAGACATAAGCGCCAACGCCAATGGGGTCGCTGGCGGCATTGACCTGCAGTGTCGGCGTGGTCGTGACCACCGGGTTGCCATTACGAAACACGCCGCTTACCACGTCCACGGCGGTCCAGTGATAACGGGCAAGCTGCCCTGCCACATCGCTGGAAGCCTGAGCCGATAGAATAAAATCCTCTCCAGCAGGAACAGTATTGTTCGACACTGTAACGCCCAGGGCATCTTGCAGCTGAATCACCGCAAGCGGCGCAACATCGTCCACCACGGTAACCATAATGACAGCGGGCGCCGATCGGTTACCACTGTCGTCAACAACCACCAGCCGGAATTCATGCTGCCCCGCCGGTAATGGCGAGGTGGAAACATCAATGTTCAAACTGTCTTTCGTTGTTTTTTGAACAGAACCATCACTCAAGGTCCATTCGTAGCTGACAATCCGGCCGCCGCCGGCATCAACCGACTTCCCGCCGTTCAAAATGAAACCGGTGTTGTATGCAACACGGTTTTGTTGCAACGTCCTGCCCGTTGCATCGAGCACCCTCATCACCGCAGTGGGTGCGGTGGTATCGGACAGCGTGGCGTTACCGTTTGTTGCGCCACCCCCTCCGTTGGACGAGGAACAGGCGGTCAGGATTGACAGTAAAAAGATAATGCACAGTCTCATAACGACATCCCGTTAATAAGGCATGAAAAAGCCTGGTGACGGCACAACAACGGTAGCCTCAATGGCGCCAAACCTCTGAATATGGCCAACAACAGAAAATACGCGCACGATGCTAACAGAGTCATTTTTCCACACCCATCCCATGAATATGGGAGGCATAGCTTATGCAGCAGGTGTAACATTGGAGCGTAACCATTCAAACCAACAGACGCTCTCACGGCTCCGGCGATCCCATATTACAAGTGGTGCGCCTGGTTTGACGTGCGGCTTTGATGGGTTAACTCGAAGAAAAGGATTCCCTTGCCGAAACCGGATCCCTGCGATATCGACATAAAATCATGAGCGAAGCCTGCACAGACAAGCCACGAAACATCCTGTTAATAGAGGATGACGAGGCTACCCGCCGCCACCTGATGCAATCCATCAATGCGCATCCACAGCTTTGCGTGTCACAGGCCTGCGCCACGCTGGAGCAGGGGCGCAAGGCGTTGCAGAAAAGCAGGCCTGATGTTCTGGTCACCGACCTCGGCCTGCCCGACGGCAGCGGCGTGGAACTGATTAAAATGGCGCGTGCGCTGACGCCGCCTGTCGAGGTCATGGTGATTACCGTGTTCGGTGATGAGCGCAATGTTCTGACGGCAATCGAAGCCGGCGCCGGCAGTTATCTGCTGAAAGACGGTGATACCGCCTATATCGGCAAGGCCATCATCAAACTGCTTGAAGGCGAATCACCCATCAGCGCCGCCATTGCCCGCCAACTGCTCAAGCGTTTTCAGTCCACCAGCAGTCTGTTATCATCCGGCGAAAGAGACAAGGGGGATTCTCCCCTGCTCACCGAGCGCGAAACCGAGGTGCTGAGCTGTATGGCCAAGGGCTACACCTACAATGAGGCCGCAGATATTCTCGGCATGTCGCAGCACACGGTGACTTCGCACATCAAGAACATTTACCGCAAGCTTGAAGTCAACTCGCGCAGTGAAGCGGTATTCCAGGCAGTACAGCTGGGGCTGGTCGACATGCAGTCCTGAGCATGACTGATAGTGAAACATGATAGCCAGTCTAAGGCAGGCATTACACACATTCTACCAATCCCGAGCCGGTTACACGCTCAGCTGGCTGGCTGTCTATGCCGTGGTTCTGTTGCTGGCCTCCAGCATCTTCTTCTATACCATTCCCCTGCCTGATAACAGCATTGCGTTGCGCAATATCCAATATGCCATAAGTGATGCTGAAACCCCTGAAGCGCTCTCTACCGAAGCCTGGCGAGAGGGGCGCTTGCCACACCAGTGGAAGCAGGTGGCGCCCAACGCGATGAATGTGTGGTATCGCGGCGTTGTCGAACTACCGGCGGAGCAACATTCACTCTGGGGAATATTGATTCCAGCGCTGAAAATGAATGCCGCGGTTTATCTCAACGGTGAGCTGCTTGGCGACGGCGGCCGCTTTACCAATCCGGTGGCGCGCAACTGGATGACGCCGCTGATGTTCAGCATACCCGCTGGCTTGTTACAGGAGGCCGGGAACGTATTTCATATCCGCGTCAAAAGCGACCCGCCTGGCACGGGTCAACTGGCGGCATTGCAACTGGCGCCGTATGACGACCTGGCTTATGCCTACCATGTGCATTATCTGTTTCGTATTACCAGCATCCAGATTATCACCGCCATGCTGTTGGTTATGGGCGCGTTTATCGCCCTGCTCTGGCTGGTTCGACGCAAGGAAACCTACTACGCTTATTTCGCCCTGGCGGTGATTATCTGGGGATTGCACAACTTCAATCTCTTTATCACCACTATCCCGGTGAGCACACGGCTGTGGGACTGGATGGCTTTCATCAGCATCGGCTACTACACTTTCGCCGCCTTTGTCTTCACCCATCGCTTTCTCGAAATCGAGCACCCGCGTATGGAAAAAACCGTGCTTGCCGCCGGCATGCTGGCTTCACTGCTGCTGTTGCTGCCCAACGATAAACTGTTCTACTTTGCGGTATTCAACCTGTGGTACCCGGCCATTTTTACCCTCGGCCTGTATATCTTCACATACACCTGCAAGGAAGCCTGGAAAAGACAAAGCATGGAGTTGCAACTGCTGTCAGCGGTGGGCGCCATTACCCTGCTCTATGCACTGCACGACCTGCTGCTGATGCACGGCTATGTTGACTGGCAGGACGGCTACTACATTCAGTATGCCGCAGCCGTGCTGCTGACCCTGTTCAGCTTTATCCTGCTGCGCCGCTTCATCAAGTCGCTTAACGAAGTGGATAACCTTAACCGCACGCTGGAAAAACGCATTGATGCAAATCGCCGCCAGTTGCAGAACAACTTCCAGCAGCTGCGGCAGATGGAAAACGAGCAGATTCTGGCGCACGAGCGTGAACGCCTGGCAAGGGAAATCCACGATGGTATGGGCGGCCACCTGGTCTCAACCCTGGCCATGATTCACTCCGGCAACGCCAGTCTGCCGAGCGTCGCCGATGCTATTCAGGACTCGCTCAATGACCTGCGTCTGATGATTGACTCCATGGACATCAGTGAAAACGACCTGGAAACCCTGCTGGGCATGTTTCGCTCGCGCATCACCCCCCGGCTGGACAAATGCGCGCTGTCGCTCAGCTGGCACATCGAAGACCTGCCGCCACTCAAACACTTTGGCCCACGCGAAGCGCTGCATATTCTGCGCATACTTCAGGAAACGGTCAGCAACAGCATCAAACATGCGCAGGCCGATCGTCTCAGCCTGGTCGCCCGCGCCCTGCCGCAGGCAAATGGCGACAACGCCATCAGTATCGAACTGTCCGACAATGGCCGCGGCATGGCCGATGACCGGCAGGACGGCAAGGGCCTGAAAAACATGCGCTACCGCGCGCAAAAAATCGGCGCCCGCCTGAGCATCGACTCCGACGCCACAGGCACCCGGGTGCGGTTACTGCTTGCCACCTGAGTCCCCTCCCATATATATGGGATTGCTCACCAGCTGACGCTTTGCAACACTGAAGGGGAATCACCGATTGGAGAATCCAGCATGGAACTCAAGCGCCTTGCCGCCATCGTCACGCTTTTGTATGTTCTGTTGTGGCTGCACGCCTGTGGTGGTGGCGGCGCGCCCACGGGCAGCGCCATACCTGGCGCTTCAAACGACAGCGCACTGGATCGAATCGAAAACAAGCCCCCGGTCGCCGCCCGTGTCGAGGAAATCCGTAATGGCGCCATCCTCTCACGCCTTGATGTAGTGGTCAGCACCGACGCCACCGTTGGCCAGATCAACAGCGCGCTCGCCAGTATCGACGCCCGGATTATTTCGAGCCAGCCCGGTCTCCCCTTTTTGACTGTCGAAATCCCGCAGCAGGCCGATGACGCCAGTCACGCGGCGCTGGCAAAGCAACTGGCCGGGCAGCCGGGCATCGCCTCGGCCTACCCCGCGCGCGAAGCAACGGCGCGGGCGGCCCCTGACTACCTCAACGCCGGCCTGCCTGCCGGCGAACCGCGCATCGATTACCTGCAGGGTGGTCGCTTCTTTGCCGCCTGGAATGCCGGCGGCATGCTCAATGACTGCCTGGCCTTTCCCGTCAAGCTGGTTATCGTGGACAAGTTCGGCGCGCTTTCCAGCCTCAGCCCCGCCGTACAGCAACAAATCCGCGAGGAACTGCCCAACTACAAGCAGGCCGGGGCGTTTCTGGCCAACGGCGAAACCCATGGCTGGAATGTCGCCGCCATCGCGACCGCCGACTTCGCCGCCAGCAGCATGACAGGCGCCATGCCATTCTCGGACTGTGTCGAACTGCATCTGTTTTCGGTTTCCGGACTCAGTCAATCGAATCAGATCGTAGCCATATCGGATTACCTGGGCGATCACATCCGAAACAATAACGACAAGGTCATCGTCAACTACTCGCTCGGCTTCAAGGATCGTTGCGATAAGCCCTGTTCAGCCAGCTCCAATGCCAGCGCCAATGAACGCAACGAATTCAACAGTCTGACATCTTCATCGGAACGCGCATGGAATGCGTTGCTCTGGCAAGGTGCGATGCAGGATAAAGAAGACAGGATTCTGTTCGTCACCGCCTCGGGAGATGAGCTTGATGAGCCCATGGCCGCAATCTATCCCGGATTGAAAAATACCGGTTTCAACAGCGCCGCCAACTATGCCGCCCAGGGAAACATCGCCGAGCTGGCGCAATCCAGCGCCTGGGGTGACAGCAGCTCACCGGGCGCCGACCATATGCGCACGGATGAAACAACACTGAGCAATCTGAAAGCCACAGAAGATCTCTTCGGACTCGTCAATGCGCCGCCGGCGAGCAATATACTAATCGCTGGCGACGCCGACCTCGGTTCACACTCAGACCTGTTCTACGATGTTGGCGTGCTGGCAGAGAACCTGCCCAGCCTGGATAAAGGCGCGCTGATATCGGGCAGCAGTTTTGCCGCGCCACAGGTTGCCGGGCTGGCGGCTTTTCTGTGGGCGCTGGATGACATCGATGTGCGCAATCTGCCCGGGCGACAGGCCATCAGCGCCACCCGCACAGCGATGATTGAAAGCCAGCTGGCGCTCAACGGGGATACGCTGGACGCCCTGCAGGTCATTCAGCGTTTTGATGCCGACACGTCGGTGACGCCGCACAAGGCGCCCTTGCGTGAAGGCCTGCTTGACTTCAATAACGACAGTTTCTTCAACCAGGACGATATCACTCTGTTCGCCAATGCCGCCAACCTGGCTACCGCGCCCGACCCACTGCCACAAACTGAAAACACCTTATTCAGCCGCTTCAATCTGCACGGCAAGGACGGCTGGAATGGCATCAACAGCAAGGGGCATTTCAATCTCAATGTAGACAGCAACACGCCCACCAGCATCAGTGAGTACGGTGTGGTGTCTTTCGATATCGATACCACCTCTGTCAAACTCAATGAAAATTCGCTCAGCAACACCCAAATTGTCTGTTATTACGCCTATTCGCCGTTATACCTGGGTGACGAACTAAGCCGCAGCAGCATCCTGCCCCTGTCCGTGTGTCAACAGTCCAGCGGCAAGATGCTGTTCAAAACTTATAACCCCATCACCGGCGACACAACCGGCCTGTACTACGCCACCACCGATGGCAACAGCATTACGCCGGTAAGCAGTTACTCGCCTTCACTCCACACCGACCCGGTGCTTTCACCGGATGGCTCGAGGATAGCCTACAGAAACAGGAATGGAGACACCCGGGAAATCTACGTTATGAATGCCGATGGAAGCAACCCGGTCAGGCTGACCAGTGGCGCATGGGACTATGATCCGGCGTGGTCGCCTGACGGACAAATGATTGCATTCACCCGCCTTGATTCCACTGGCAGTTCGGTCAATATCATTCAGCCCGACGGTAGCAACCTGCGCAAGGTTTTCGATGGCGGCGTGCTGGCTAACTATGCCCTGTCGCAGAATGCAGTCTGGTCTTTCGACGGCAAAAAACTGCTGATTTCCGACACGGTAACACCAGATGATTTCGGCGTGCCACGAGACGACCTGACCGCGCTGGATATCGCCACAGGCGCCACGACTATTCTCGATCGCGGCAATATCGGCACCGCCTCCTGGTCGCCAGCCGAGAACAAGGTGCTCTACACCCGCTTCCAGGCTATCCCGACCGGCGGCAGCAGCAACGGCGGCAGTGATATATTTATTATCGATGGCGATGGCGGCAACAAAACCCAACGAACCTTCGCCCAGTTCGACGGCAGCAAAACCAACCGTTCACCATGCTGGTCACCCGATGGCAAACGCATCGTTTTTACCAGCCTGTCCACAAACTACGCGGCATACACGATGGATATCACCGGGCAAAACCGGCTTCAGGTATCCTTGAATACAGGCGACGATGTAACCAAGGCAAGCTGGTCCGGCGATGGCGAGTATATTTTCTTTTCTCGAAACAGCCAGCTCTATCAAGTTTCGCCGGACGGCGGCGCTGAAACCCTGTTTTTCAATGCGCCGACGAGCAGGCTGAGCTTCAGCTTGTTCTAAGGAACCTCTGATCTATTACCGCTGACAGCATGGCGTTCACAACCGGCCTTTGCTGCATTTAAATAACCGCAAGATTTGTACTGCGCAGCCTGTTCTAACCGGCCATCTATGTTGAATTGGGCCTGGTTAGCGCCCATTCTCCTTCTATCAGGCGCAACTCACCCGCAGATTTCTCAATATTCGTTTTCTTGCCATCACCAGGTTGATTAAGGCGCAGTTCACAAACAGAAAGTGGGCGTTCTTGTTCAGCCCCCGATAGCGCACCTTGGTGAATCCGAATTGCCGCTTCATGACGTGGAAGACATGCTCGGCCTTCGCCCGGACTTTTGATTTGTTACGGTTCCGGGCGCGCTCCGCTTCGGATAGCTTGTGATAACGGCTGCTCTTGCGTTATGTAAAATCCCGGGCATTTGGCGCATGCTCCCGGATGACCTGCTTCTGCCCGGCATAGGCGGAATCCCCCCAGACCCGTGTCTCTTCACCGTGAAGCAGGTCTTCCAGCACCTGCGAATCGTGTACATTGG